>DASVNI010000221.1:0-8706 GCA_036383935.1 Gemmatimonadaceae bacterium
TCATAGATGGAAACCTACCGGAGGCCGATCCCCTCGCCGAGCTCGTCGAGCGCGTGGAGCGTGCACGAGGCACGAGCGATCCCGTGGACATCGTGGCGTTCACGGTGATGCCGGGCCCACAGCTCGTCAGCGCCGTGCCGCTCGCGCGCGCGCTCAAGGCGCGCTGCCCCGAAGTACAGATCGTCTGGGGCGGCAATTTCGCGAGCTTGTATCCCGCGCCGGTGCTGGATGCGCCGTACGTGGACTGGGTCGTACGCGGTCAGGGCGAGCACACCTTCGTCGAGCTGCTCGACGTGCTGCGCGGCGCACGCGACCCGCACGAGGTGGCTGGCCTGGCCTTCCGCGAGCGTGACGGCAGCCACCACATCGGGGCCGAGCGGCGGTGGGTCGGGCCGGACGAGCTGCCCGCGCCCCCATACCACGTGATCGACGTCGCCGAGTATCTGCATCCGACCGTGCTCGGCCAACGCTCCGGCGTGTACCAGGCGTCGATCGGCTGCCCACACGGCTGCAAGTTCTGCGGGGTGATCTCCGTCTTCGGCCGCAGGGAGCGCATCGGCTCGGCGGCGCGCACGGTGGAGCATCTCGCGTATCTCGTGCGCGAGCACGGGATGGACTCCGTGCACTTCTACGACAACAACTTCTTCGTGAGCGAGCCGCAGGCGCGCGAATTCTGCGAGCGCATCGCGCCGCTCGGCATCCGGTGGTGGTGCGAGGCGCGCGTGGACACGCTGACACGGTTCAGCGACGACACCTGGCGGCTGCTCGCGCGCGCCGGCCTGGCGATGGTGTTCTGCGGCGCGGAGTCCGGGTCGGACGAGGTGCTGCGGAAGATGGACAAGGGCACCACGACGGCGCAGATCCTCGAGGTCGCGGCACGCTCGCGCGAGCACGGTATCATCCCGGAATTCTCCTTCGTGTTCGGCGATCCGCACGACCCGGAAGGCGAAATCGACAACACGCTCGCCTTTGTGCGCCGGCTGAAAGCAGTGAACCCACGGCTGGAGCTGATCACCTACTTCTACACGCCCACCCCACAGCGTCGCGGCACGTACGGCGAGGTGGATGCGCTCCAGGGAACGCCGACGACGCTGGAGGAGTGGACGGAGCCCGAGTGGGTGGACTGGATGACGCACGAGAGCCCACGCGTGCCGTGGATGAACGACCGCCTGCGCGCGCGCGTGCACGACTTCCAGCACGAGATGCGGATGCGCTATCCGTCCGTGCACGGGAACCGCGTGCCGGACACGCAGGCCTACGGTCACCTCCGCCAGGCGGCAGGGGATTAGGTGAGCGCGCTCGGTCCTTCCGAGGCGTACACGCTCTGGGCGCCGCGCTACGCGGCGGAGACCGTGATCAGTGCGCTCGAGTACGTGGCGGTCGAGTCGCTCAACGTGGACGTTCGCGGCCGCCGCCTCCTCGACGTCGGTTGCGGCGTCGCGCGGCGGCTGACGCAGGCGCACGAGAGCGGCGTGGCGCTCGCCGTCGGCGTCGACCTCACGCCGCGCATGCTCGCCGAGGCGCGCGAGGGCGAGCTGCTCGCCGCCGGCGACGTGCGCGCGCTTCCCGTCGCCGCCGACGCGTTCGACGTGGTGTGGTGCCGTCTCGTGCTCGGTCATCTCCCCGACCTGAACGCGGCGTATCGCGAGCTGGCACGCGTCTGCTCGCTCGGCGGCCGCGTCGTCGTCACCGACTTCCACCCAGCGGCCGTCGAGGCGGGACATCGTCGAACCTTCCGCGACGACGCGGGCATCGTGCGGGAGATCGAGCATCACGTGCACACGCCGCGCGAGCACCGTCGCGCCGCGGCTCGTGCCGGCCTCACACTCGTCCACTGCTTCGATCGCGTCGTGGGTGAGACGGTGCGCGGCTTCTACGAGCGTGCGGGACGCCTGGATACCTACGAGCAGCAGCGCGGGCTGGCCGTCGTGCTGGCGCTCGCGTTCGTGCGCGCCTGAGCTGAAGGCACGTGCGCCTGCTCGTCGAGGCGGAAGACGGAGCGCTCGGCATCGAGGGCGGGCGCATCGTCGCGCCCAGCGGCAGCTTTGACGCGATACTTCAGGTACGCGACGGCAAGCTGCGGCCGGGGCTCATCAACGCGCACGAGCATCTGCACCGTAACCATTACGGTCGGCTCGGCGCGCCCCCCTACGCGAACGCGTACGAGTGGGGGCGCGACATCCACGCGCGCCACGCCGATGCCATCGCGCGCGGGCGAGCGCTGCCGCGCCGCGAGGCGCTGCTGCGTGGGGTATGGAAGAACCTGCGTGCCGGAGTCACGACCGTCGTGCACCACGATCCGTGGGAGCCCGCGTTCGACGACGACTTTCCGCTGCGCGTCGTGCGCGTCGCGTCGGCGCACTCGTTGGGGTTCGGCGGCGAGCTGCCCCGCCCTGTGCCGGGTGCACCGTTCACCATCCATCTCGCGGAAGGGGTAGACGCTGACTCAGCGGCGGAGGTCGGTGCGCTTGCCGCACGAGGACTGCTCACGCGCGATCTCCTCGCGGTACACGCCGTCGGTGTGGATGACGCGGGGATCGCACTCCTCCGCGAGAGCGGAGCGGCGATCGTGTGGTGCCCGAGCTCGAACCGGTTCCTGTTCGGTCGCACGGCGCCCGCCGCGCTTCTCGCGCCGGGCATCGACGTGCTGCTGGGGAGCGACTCGCTGCTCACCGCGGATGGCTCACTCCTGCGCGAGCTGCGCATTGCGCGCGAGCTGGCCGTCGTGGACGACGAACGGTTGATCGACGCGGTCGGCGCTGTGGCGGCGCGACGCATTGGTGTGGAAGCACCTTCGCTCGCGATCGGGGCTCGCGCGGATGTCGTCGTGTTCCGGTGCCCGCCGCTCGAGGCGAGCGAGGCGGATGTCGCGCTCGTCGTGGCGGGCGGCGTACCGCGCGTCGCCGATCCGGCGCTCATTCCAGCGCTCGGTGCGCTCGGCGACGCGGGACGGCTCGAGACGCTGAACGGGGTGGTGCGGTGGATCGGCGATCAGCGCGCGTCGTCGCCGGACCCGGCCCTGCCGAGGATGATCGACACCAGACGGCTTGCACGGTGACGATACACGCGCCATCGCGCGCCGCCCGGCGCGACCTCGAGTGGCGACACCATGCGCCAGAGCCGCCGCAGAATGGCGCGCACACCGGACGCCCAGAGCAGCCGCTCGCTGAGCGAGAAGCGCTCCTCGAGGATCGGCGACGTCGGCGTGAACCGGCTCGTGACGGCATGGACGCGGCGCGACGTGTCGGCGCGCAGCCGCGCGAGCACCGGCGCAGCCACCGTCCCTGGTGCGAGCTGCTCGGCCAGGGTGAGCAGGGGATAGGCAAAGCGACGGGTCTCGCGGCCGGCGAGCGAAGCATCCACCGCATCCCAGTCCAGGCGACCGAGCGACTCGGCGCGCCGGACGACCAGCACGAGCTCGACGAGTCGCAGCAGGCGCTGCGAGTAGATCTCCGTCGAGCCGTGCGTCGCGAGGACGGCGATCAGCTCGTTCGGATCGCAGACGCGCAACGGAACCCCGTCGATGTTCAGCACGTCGCTGAGCGCCGACGGCTGGCGCCTGCGAACCTCCTGCACGATGACGGCGAAGTTCAGGCCGTCGTGCAGGTCGAGCTTCCACGGATTGCGTACGTGCCAGAGCGCGTGCGAGCGCACGACGCCGTCGTGATCGGGCGGCGCCCACTCGCTCTTGGAGCCCGACCGGGTGATGTACTCGCTGGTGAACCCCGCATCGCGCAGCATCTCCATCGCGCGCGGCACGTGCTCCGGCGCCACGACGACGTCGATGTCCGCCGCCGGTCGCGCGCCAGGCTCGGGGAAGTATTCGTGCGCGGTGTGGAAGCCCTTGATGATGCCGGGCGCCAGCCCAGCGCCTTCCATGCGCGCCAGCACCGGCATCGCTCCGGCGCGGATGCGTTCCATGCGCGCGCGACTGTGCGCGAGATGGCGTGCGAGCACGCGCGTCGCGGGCTCGTCGGCGATGAACGTCCCTCGCTCGAGCCATGCGCCGAGCAGCGGGCCAACGCCAGTGAGCAGCGCGGCGGCGCCGAGCGCGCGTGCATTCCGCTGGCCTGCGCTGTCCCACGGCAGCGTTGCCTGCTCACCGCGCAGCACGGCGGCGACCGCCACTCCGATCGCGTCCGCGGCACGCTGCAGCACGTCCGCATCGAGGCCCGGCCAGAGTGCGCTCGCGCGATGCGTCGAGTGCCACGCCTGCTCGCGCCGGCGCATCTCGTCGGCGGGTGCGTCGGGCGGATCGTCGAGCGGAGTGAGGACGGGCGCGTGATCCGTCATGCGGGGGCGGCGTGCTGAGCAATCGTGGCGCGACGCCGGGCGCAGCCAGCGTCGCTGCGCGGGAGAGGAGTCCGCGCGTCGTGCAGGTGAGCTTCATTCCCGAAGCCGAGCGACGCGACCCCGAGGCCTTGCTGGCCGCGTGGCCCACGCTCGTCAACGTCGCGGCGAGCGTCGCTCGCGCCGGCGTGCAGCTAACAGTAGTGCTGGCCGCGGTACGCGACCAGATGATCGAGCGCGAGGGCGTGCGCTACGAGTTCGTGGACGATGGGCGTGCCGTGCCGCGCCGCTCACCGATGCGTGGCAGCCGAGTGCGCCGGAGCGCCGACGTCATCGACCACGTCGTCGCGCTCGGCGCGGACGTCGTGCATCTACACGGCTTCGTCCGTCCCCTGCTGGCGCGGCGGCTCCGCGCCGCGCTGCGCGGCGTGCCCCTGCTCGTGCAGGACCACGGCTCCGTCGTCCCCAACGGGGCGCGGCGTCTCTTCTGGCGACTGGCCTTCGGGGACGTGGACGCCGTCGCCTTCGCCGCGAGCGACCAGGCCACGCCATTCCTCGAGGCGGGAGTGCTGCGCCGCGGCACGCCGGTGTTCGAGCTGTTCGAGGACTCGACCTGTTTCGGGATCGGGGACCGCGACGCCGCTCGCGCCGCGACTGGACTGTTCGGCGATCCGTGCATCTTATGGACAGGACGCCTCGACACGAACAAGGATCCGCTCGTCATGCTCGACGCGTTCGAGCGCGCGGCCGCCGAGCTGCCCGACGCGCGACTCTGGTGTCGCTACGGCGACGCGCCCCTGCTCGGCGACGTCGAGCGGCGCATTGCCGCGTCGCCGCTGCTGCGCGAACGCGTGACCCTGCTCGGCCGATGCACGCATGCCGAGATGGAGGCGCACTACCGCGCGGCCGAGCTGTTCGTGCAGCCCAGCCATCGCGAGGGGTGCAGCTACTCGACCATCGAGGCGCTCGCCTGCGGTGTCGCGCCCGTTGTGAGCGACATACCCTCCATGCGACGGATCGTCGGCGACGCCGGCGCGCTCGTGCCCCTCGGCGACGCGAACGCGCTTGCTGCGGCGATAGTCGAGCTGGCGCGGCGCGATCCGCAGGCGCGGCGTGCCGCGGCGCGCGCCCGGTTCGAGAGCGCGCTGACGTACGAGCACGTGGGGCGCGAGCTGCGCTGTGCCTACGAGACGATGATGGGGCGCGCATGAAGGTCGCCATCGTCACGCCTGGCGGTGTAGACGAGAGCGGGACTGAGCGCGTCATCCCCGCCTTCCTCTGGTTGATCGAACGGCTCGCGCGGCGGCACGACGTCCACGTGTTCGCGCTGGCGCAGGAGCCGCGGCCGCGCGACTGGACCCTCCTCGGTGCCACGGTGCACAACGTCGGCACCGTGGGGGCGCGCCGGCTGCGTTTTCATCGGATGTTCGCGCGCGAGCATCGTGTCGCGCCATTCGATGTCGTGCATGCACTCTTCGGCGGTGCCGCGCTGCACGCCCTTTCCGCCGCGGCCTGGTTCCGGCTTCCCCTGCTCACGCACCTCACCGGCGGGGAGCTCGTGAGCCTGCCCGAGATCGGCTACGGCGCGCGACTCAGCCGGCGCGGACGCATCGCGACGCGTCTCGTCGTCTCGGGCTCGACCCGCATTACCGTCGGCACGCCGCACATGCGCCGGCTGGCCGAGTCGCTCGACATCGACGCCGGTCTCGTGCCCCTCGGCGTCGCGCTCGACAGATGGCCACCGTGCGCGCCCCGCGTGCGCAATGCGACGCGCCCCGCGCGGCTGCTGCACGTCGCCGATCTGCGGCCGGTGAAGGATCAGCCTATGCTCCTCACCGCGGCGGCACTGCTGCGCGCGCGCGGCCTACAGTTCGAGCTGCACATTGCCGGATTCGATACGACCGACGGGGCCACGCGCCGGAGCGCGGCTGCGTACGCCGTGGAGGACGTCGTGCACTGGCACGGCCTGCTCGGGCGGGCGCCGTTGCGGCAGCTCATGCAGGAGAGCGATCTGCTCGTGCACACGTCGCGTCACGAGGCGGGCCCGATGGCCGTCCTCGAGGCCGCCCTCGCCGGCGTGCCGACAGTGGGTACCGACGTCGGCCACGTGAACGAGTGGGCGCCGGACGCCGCCGTCGCCGTGCCCGTGGGCGACGCGCGCGCCCTCGCCGATGCCGTCGCCTTGCTGCTCACCGACGAGCCGCGGCGCATCGCCATCGCGCGCGAGGCGCAGCGGCGCGCCATCGCCATCGATGCCGACCATACGGCGACGTCGTTCGAGCGGCTGTATGAAGAGATGCTCGCGGAGCGCGGCCGATGAGCTGCGCGGAAAACGTGATCGAGCTCCCCGTACTCGGCATCGCGACGCGCTTCGAGACGAACGACGCCGAGGTCGCGCGCTGCGTCGAGGAGGCGTTCGGGATGTGGCGCACGCTCGCTGTCGAGACAGCACCGGTGGACGCTTCTCGCGAGGCACCCCTTCTCGTGCGCGTCGATGTCGTGGAAGGTGACGAGGGGCCACTTCTTCCCGACGGACACGCGATCGTGCGCTACGAGTGTCCCGACGCAGCGCGCGTCGTCGTCCGGACCGCGGCCAGCATGGCGATGAGCGACCCGCAGCAACGCCGGGCGGTGGCCCGCGTGACGTCAGGGCTCGTCGCGGACCACATGCACTTCCGCACGGAGATCCTCGAGGCAGTGACGCTCGCGCTGCTGTCGCACTTCGATCGGCATCCGGTGCACGCCGCCGCCGTGGCGCTGAACGGCCGCGCCGTGCTGCTCGCCGCGCCGAGTGGGACGGGGAAGAGCACGCTCGCGTATCACTGTCATCTGGACGGGCTCGACCTGCTCGGCGACGATCACGTGCGCGTGCAGCTCGAGCCGCGTGTACGCGTGTGGGGGTGGCCGGCGCGCGTGCGCCTGCTCGCCGGTGCGGCGACATCCGTGAGCACGCCGTCATCCAACGCGGTGAAGGAGGTGATTCATCTGCAAACGGGCGTGACTCCGGCGCGTCTCCTCGCCGAGGAAATGAGTGTGTGCTGCATGTCACGCGACGGCGGGCCGGCAATGCTGGAGCCGCTCGATGCAGCAGCGCTCGCTCGCGCGCTCGACGAGCAGATCGCGCCGGGCTTCGACCGCTTTCCGGCGCGGTGGCCGAGGGTTCGCGACGCACTGGCAGTGCGCGGCGGGTGGCGGCTCAACCTCTCGAGCGATCCGCGCGAGGGCGTGGCGCTGGTGCGGCGAGTGTTGGCGTAGCTTCCAGAACGACCGCCGGCGAGGCCATCAGGGCACGGTTGACGTCGCCACGTGTGCACGTACGGTCTCGGCTGGCTCGTTTCTTTCGTGCGTGGCGCCCCCGCGTCGTCCGGCATTGGACGCGCGCTCGCGCGCGACGAGGCGTGGCATGCACAACAGATCCGACAAGGGTGATGAACGGCAACCAGAGCCCGGTGTCGCGCGTGGCAGCACGGATCCGCGTGAAGACGAGTCGGCGCTCGCCCGCGAGTTCGCGCAGCGCGCGCTCGCGCCGATCGTCAGCGACCTGCGCGGCCGCTCCGGCTGGCTCGAGGGGAAACGCGTCGCCTCGGCGGTCGGCATGCGGCTCGATCAACTGGCGAGCTGCCTCGAGCTGCCGGAGGAGGAGCTGCGCAAGTCTCCGCCGCCGGAGTTCCTCGAGGCGCGGCTCGAGCCGTTCGCGATGGTCATCGGCGTCGTGCGCGACGTGTACGGCGGCGACGGCAAGCGCCTCCACGCCTGGCTTCGCACGTCGCGGCCCGAGCTCGGTGGACAGACGCCGCTCGACGCGATGTGCATCCCTGGCGGCATTCAGCGTGTCATTCACTTCGTGCTGAGCGCGTGGCTCGGCAACGCCGACTGATGACCTCTCTCAGACCATCCTCGTTCGCGCTGGTCGGGGTGCTGCTCGTCGCGGCGGCGTCCTCCGCCTCCAGCCAGAGCTGCGCAGCCGCGCGCCTCGATATCGCCGATTGGGCGCTCGGGCGATCGACCAACGAGCCCGGCTTCACGCTACGCCTGCCGCGCGCGTTCACGCGCGATTCCACCGCACCGGCGAGCGTCACGCTGGCGAAGTCGCCGACGGCATGGTGGGTCGATGCGACGCGCGGGCGACTGGGGTTGATACGCTCGGCGCACGATTCGTCGTCGCGCGCCGAGCTCGCGTCGGCCGGCGGTCGGTCGGGCTATCTCCGTTGCGAGGAGCGCGTCGGCTCGGCGGTCGCCGTCATCGTGCACTACGGCGTGGCGCAGGGAAGCCAGAACGGGCCGTTCGTCGTCCGTGCGCGCATCCGCTGGCCCGACGGCGAAGAGCTCGACATTCGCGGCGATGCCCCCGATCGCGAGCGACTCGCGCAGTTGCTCACCGCGGTTCGTACGATTCGCCGCTCGGGTGCGTGAGTG
>DASVNI010000222.1:0-11469 GCA_036383935.1 Gemmatimonadaceae bacterium
CGATGTAGACGGGACGCGGCGCGACGAGCGCGATGAGCTCGTGCTGGTCGACGGGGAGATCGCGCTCGCGGCCGTCGTACTTGTGGAAGTTGCCCGCGAACCAGAAGGGGAAGCCGCGATTGATCTCGGCCACCGTCTCGCCGAAGTTGCGACGCGAGAGCTTCGCGCCGCCGGTGCCGGATTCGTTGGCGATGACCATCGCGAAGCGCGGGTCGCGCGCGGCGGCCCAGAGGGACGACTTGCCGGTGCGCGAGTGTCCCATCAGCGCGACGCGCTTCGCGTCGACGTCCCCGTCGTGCTCGAGGTAGTCGAGCGCGCGGCCGAGTCCCCAGCCCCACGACGCGAGCGCGCCCCACTCGTCGGGACGCGGTTCGGTCTGGCCAGCGGCGAAGTAGTGCGGCCGGATGCCGTGGGCGATGGCGTCGCGCGCGTCGGGATCGAGGTCGCCCACGTACACGCCCGCGAGCGCGTAGCCGCGCGAGACGATCTTCGCGATCGGCCAGCGGTCCGCCCAGGCTCCGCGCTGCACCTGGCCGTGCGCACTGTCGGGGAGCGGATGATCGCGCAGGAAATGCGGCGACACGCTCACCGCGGTGTCGGTCGTGATCGAGTGGTTGCCGTAAGTGAGGGCGAGGAAGACGGGCGCCGGTGCGCGCCGCGCATTCGGCACGTAGAGCAGGACGTCCATGTATGGCTCGTCCTGCCCACGCTCGAAGTGCACGCGCACTTCCTTTCGCGTCGCGAGGCCGTTGAGCGCGTGCGGGTCGACGACACGCGTCTCGAACCACTGTCCTGACGGCGCGGGTGGAACCTTGCCGTACACCTCACGCTCGAACAACGCGAGCAGCTCCGGACGACGCTCGCGTCGCCATTCCTCGGCGGTGCGCACCGGTGCGCCGTTCGAACGCACGAGCGGATCGGGGAGCGTGTACGCGCCGGCCTTGCTCTCGTCGTAGTTGATGCCCGGGCGGGCCGGTGATTGGGACGATCCCATGATGGGCAACGTCGAAGTGAGAAACGCGGCGAGTGCGAACTGCAGTGCGAAAGCCGGTAAGTGCAGATCCCTCGACTTCGCTCGGGATGACAACAGGTGCAGATCCCTCGACTTCGCTCGGGATGACATCCGACTTACTGCGCGCCAAGGGGTCAGAGCCCTACGGGGTCTGACCCCGGAGCGAGCACTCGCTCGGGATGACAAGCGCATACCGGTCAGCGCGGCTTGTGGAGCGAGGCCAGGTACTCGACCACGTTGGTCAGGTCCTTCTCCGTCATCGTGCGCTCGAGCCCCTGCGGCATGAGCGAGGCGTCCATGCGCTTCCGCTCGGTGATGGTGCTCTTCGGCACGCGGCGCTGAATCCCGCCGATCAGCTTCATCACGATCTCATCGTCCGTCTCGCTCGAGATCATGCCGACGAGCTGCTGGCCGTCGTTCGTGCGGACGGACCACCCCTCGTAGCCGAAGGCGATGCCGGCGCTCGGATCGAGGATCGCGAGGAGGAGTCCGCTCTTCGGCAGCTTGTCGCCGATCTCGGTGAGCGCGGGGCCGAAGTCGGTGCCCATGCCGGCGGTGAGGTGGCATGCGGAGCAGGTGCGCGCGAACACGGCGCGTCCCTCCGATGCGTCGCCGCCGCGCGCCGCGAGGATCATGAGCGGAGGCAGCGTGTTGCCGTCGAGCGTCGTGGCGGGCGGCGGAGCGAGCCCGTACTTCGCGGCGGAGTCTCTGAGCTCCGGCCACGCCGAGAAGAGTGCGGTGGCGGCTGTCGGCTTGAGGGGCTGAGGCAGCGTGTTCGTACGCGCGAGCGTGACGATCCGCTGCCATCCGTTGTACCCCGTTCCCATAGACTGGATCGCGGCGCGGCGCAGGTCGAGCGCGCGCGTCGAGTCGAGTGCCAGTGCGGTGACGACCGAATCGACGGCGGGAGTATAGTTCCGCCCGAGCACGATCAGCGCGCGCCGCGCCGATGGTTCGTCGCGCCCGCGAACGATCTGCGCGAAGTGCGGCGCGCCGCCCCACGCGAGTGCGAGTCGCGCGGCTTCGACGCCGGCGGTCTCGGTCGGCTTGTCGAGCGCGAGCCTGACCAACTCGTCGAGCTCCGTGCGTGCGTCGAATCGCTCGACCAGATCGACGTACTTCGTCGTGCCGCGGATGGACGGCAGCGTACGCTGCAGCGCGGCCTGCACGTCCTCGTTCCCCACGGCGGCCTTCGCGTCGAGCTGGCTGAGGATCACCGGCGTGAGCTCGGCCGAGCTTCCCGCGGGCGTCGCGAGGATGGCGAGGAGGACGCGCTGGCGCTCCTCCGTCGGGAAGAAGTCCAACGCGCGGAAGTAGCGGAGCCTCTCGGCTACCGGGCTGGCGGAATCTGTCGCGAGCTTCTGGAGCAGCGGCAGCGCGCGGGTGGAACGGGCGCGCCAGACGATGTCGCGTCCGGCCGGCGTGTTCCATCCGTCGGTGCCGACGCGGTCGAGCCACGCGCCGAAGTAACGATCCCACTGTCGGTCGGCGGAGACGCCGAGTGCCTCGAGGTACCAGCGATCCTTGCCGTCGTGCTGCGCGGCGAGATCGGCCCAGAGCGCGGCGGCGCGCGGGCTCTGGTCGTGACGCAGGGCGATGGCGACTTCGCGTCGAACCTCGGCAGCCGGATCCTTCGCGAGACGTGAGGCGACCGGGATGACGTCTGCACCAACCCGTCGCGTGGCGCGGAGGGCGACGATGCGGATGTTCGGATCGGCGTCGCGCGACGCGGCGTCGAGGTAGCGCGCGCCGCGGCCGGGAATGCGCGCGAGCAGCCAGAGCGCGCGTGCACGCTCGCGTGCGTCGGTGCCGCGGTACATCGTGGCGAGCACGTTCTCCGCGCCGCGGCCCATCGCGTGGAGCTTCTCGTAGGCGAGATAGCGCGTCGCGTGGTTCGGGCTGTTCAGCGCGCGTGCGGCGCCTGCCGCGGTGGAGAGGTCGAGCGCCGGCACCGCGTAGCGCGTGTTCGGCGGCGCGAGGCGGATGATGCGACCCTGCGTCTGGTCGGACATGTTGTGACCGCCGACGCCGGCGTCGTACCAGTCGGCAATGAACAGCGAGCCGTCGGGCGCGACGGCGACGTCGACCGGACGGAACATCTTGTCCTTTTGCGAGCTCACGACCGGGAGGACGTCCGCGGTGTAGCCGGCGCCGCTCGGATGCACGGGATAGGCGCGCACCTCGTTCGGGCCCGGATCGGCGTGAATGAGCGTGCCCCAGTAGCGCTTCGGGAGCAGCGTCCCGTCGTACATCGTGATGCCGGAGGGGGCACCCGCACCGTTGATGCGGACGTTCGGGACGGAGCCCGGATCGTCGGAGTGCCAGTGCTGGCGCGGGATCTCGTCGCTCATTCCGGTGCGACGCGCGCGCCAGCCGGCGCCCGTCATCTCATCCTTGTAGCCGTAGTTGCCCCCCTCCATCACGTAGTTGAGCCGCGTGGAGCGGTTGCCGTCGTCGTCGTTGTCACTCTGCCAGACGGTGCCGAAAGCGTCGACGGTGAGCTCGTACGGATTGCGGAAGTTGTAGCCGAGCACCTCGAAGTCCTTGCCGTCCGGTTCGAGGCGGAACGCCATCCCTTCCTGATACGGTGCGCGCTTCTGCTCGACGCGATTGCCCGCCCGGTCGACGAGCACCTTGCCCGCCGGATCCATGATGGCGCCCGTCTCGTTGCCGCCGTTGAAGTAGAGGCGGCCGTCGGGGCCGAAGACGAAAGCGTGGACGGAGTGGTCGTGATCCTTCCCGATGGAGGTGAAGAGCACCTCCTTCTTGTCCGGCTTGTCGTCGCCGTCGGTGTCGGTGAAGACGAAGATGTTCTGGTAGGCGGAGACGATGACCTTGTTGCCAAGAACGACGATCCCCATCGCCGCGTCGATGTCGGTGCCCTGGTAGAAGACCTTCGTGACGTCGGCGACGCCGTCGCCGGTGGTGTCCTGGAGGATGACGATGCGGTCGCCCTCGGGGCGGAGCGGATGCGGCTTGAACTTTCTATAGTTGTAGCCCTCGAGGAGCCACACGCGCCCGCGCGCGTCGACGTCGATGTTCGTCGGGTTGGTGATCGTCGGTGCCTGGGCGACGAGGGTCGCCTGGAGCCCCTCGGCGAGGTTGAGGGAGTCGAGGGTCGGCTGCGGGTGCTCTGCGGGCGCGGGGGCCGGGATGCTCGAGGAGAACTGGAGACCGAGCGTGAGCACGACGAAGCCCGCAGCGGTGGCGATCAGGCGGGCGAAGTAATCGAACATGTGGAGCGACCTCGAGGCCTATGGGCTTACAGGTTTGCGAGCGGGGCGAATATGGGAACGGGGGACGGGCCGAGGGAAGCGGACACCGCCGCTGTACAACGGGCGAATGTGCTACATACTCAACGTCTCCCTTCGCTCGGAATGACTCCGTGCGCAAAGGGGTCAGACCCCTCTGGGGTCTGACCCCAGCGTCCCGCCACACGACATGACCGACGCCCCTCCCACCCGTCGCGAGTTCCTGTCCGCCATGGGCGCGATCTCCGCGCTTGGCCTCGTGTCCTTCGAGGGCTGGCCGACGACGGCGTCCCACGGCGAAGCCACGCGCCCGGTGCGTGTGTCACGCGGGCTGGCGGCATCGGACGACTTCCTGTTCGCGTCCGAGCTCGTCTACCTCCAGACCGGATCACTCGGTCCGACGCCGCGGCCGGTGATGGAGCGGACGATCGCGGCGTGGAAGGAGCTCGAGCTCAACCCCACCTTCTACGGCTACGGCGCGCACGAGCACGCGATGGACGACGTGCGAGCGACAGCGGCGCGCTTCCTCGGCTGCAAGACCGAGGAGCTCGTGCTGACGCGGTGCACCACCGACGGAATGAACACGGTGGCGCAGGGGCTCACCTTCGCGGCGGGCGATCGCGTGCTCACGACGGATCAGGAGCATCCGGGCGGGCGACACTGCTGGGACTACGTAGCGCGACGATTTGCCATCGGGCTGGACGTTGTCCCCATTCCGCCCGGCGAGAACGACGCGCAGGCGATCGTCGATCGATTCGCGAAGGCGATCACACCACGCACGCGGGTGCTGTCGTTCTCACATCTACTCAGCTCGACCGGGCTGCGCATGCCGGTCGCGCAGCTGTCGGCGCTCGCGCGAGCGCACGGCTGTCTCGCGATCGTCGATGGTGCACAGGCTGTCGGCGGGATCCGGGTGGACGTCAAGGCGCTCGGCTGCCACGTCTACGCGACGAGCGGCCACAAATGGCTGCTCGGGCCGAAGGGGACCGGGTTGCTCTACCTGAGCGAGGAGCTGGGCGATCGCGTCGACATCGTATCGACCGCGCCGAACCATGCGGCGTACGGTGACGGAACCGGAGTGACCAGCATCCCGAGCGTGCTCGGTCTGGGCGCGGCGGTGGAGTACGTGTCCGGGATGGGCATCGATCGCATCGAGGCGCACAATCTCGCGCTTCGCCATCGCCTGTGGGCGGCGCTGCACGATGTTCCGAAGGTGCGCGTGATGAGCGCCTCCGCGGGTCCACTCGCCTCGGGGCTCGTGACCTTCACGCTTCCGGATGCGCGCGAGAGTCGCGCCTTTCAGCTGATGATGCGGGACAAGCACAACATCGAGCTCAAGATGGTGCCGAAGAACTGGCTGAACGGGATCCGCGTGTCGACGCACCTGTTCAACACGGAGCAGGACGTCGACAGTCTGATCGCCGCGCTCGAGAGCGAGCTCGCGTGAGGGGGGGCCGCTCCCGGAGGGCTATCGAGGCTGTCGCACGGTCGGTAGCATCAGGCGTCACCTCAAGGGTGGAACCATGGAACGCGCCATTCCCCTCCTCCCCGTCGAGGATCTCGACGTCGCGAAAGAGTTCTACGTCCAACGCCTCGGCTTCGCCGTCCGTTTCGAGCACAGGGGGGATGGAAGGGACGGGCTGCTCGGCGTCGAGCGCGGCGCGATCTGGCTGACGCTGGACTGTCCGATGTCGGGGCACGGGCGCGAGGCGTGCGTATCGCTCATGGTGGACGACGCCGACGCGTACTACGACGAATGGAGCCCCCGCGTCGAGATCCGGCGTCCGCCGAAGAACGAATACTGGGGTGCGAGGACCTTCGACGTGATCGATCCGTTCGGCAACACAATCTTCGTGATGGGACCGACGACATAATGAGTACTTCCTCGCCCCCGGCTACCTCACGCACCGAGCGTGACGTTCGCCCGATGAAACCCAAAGAGCTGACGCTGCGAGCGCTGGTTCTTGGCGCCCTGCTCACGACGATCTTCACCGCGGCGAACATCTACCTCGGTCTCAAGGTCGGCCTCACCTTCGCTTCGTCGATCCCCGCCGCGGTGATCTCGATGGCGATCCTGAGCGCGGTGAAGGACTCGACGATCCAGGAGAACAACATCGTCCAGACGGTCGCCTCGGCGGCGGGGACGCTGTCGGCGATCATCTTCATCCTGCCGGGGCTGGTCATCGTCGGTTGGTGGACGGGATTCCCCTTCTGGCAGTCGTTCCTCATCTGCCTGAGCGGCGGGATCCTCGGCGTGCTGTTCACGATCCCGCTGCGCCGAGCGCTCGTCACCGACTCGGATCTGCCGTATCCCGAGGGCGTTGCGGCGGCGGAGGTGCTCAAGGTCGGTGCCGGCACGCGCGGCGAGACGAAAGACGAGACGGGTGAAGCGCGCGAGGGACTCGTCGCCGTTATCCTTGGATCGGTTGCATCGGCGGGACTCGCCATTCTCACGGCGACGCGAATCTTCGCCGGAGAGGTCACTGGCTTCTTCCGGCTCGGTGCGAACGCATCGACCGGCTACAACATCGCCTGGTCGCTCGCGCTGTTCGGCGTCGGGCAGCTCGTCGGCCTCTCGGTCGGCATGGCGATGCTGCTCGGCCTCATCATCTCGTGGGGCGTCGCGGTGCCGTGGCTGACGGCGATCGCACCGGCAGCGGCGGACGGGGTGTCGCTCGCCGCGCACACGACGGCGATCTGGCGCACCCAGGTCCGATTCATCGGCGCGGGGGCGATCGCCGTGGCGGCGATTTATACGTTGGCACGGTTGGCGGGACCCGTTGCCCGCGGGCTGATGACGACGCTGCGGGCCCGCACGGTGGAGCACCACGACGATCTCGATCGCGACATCTCGCCGCCGTGGATCTACGCGCTCACCGCGCTCTGTCTGATCATTGCCGGCTACCTGGCGTACACCTTCGCCAAGCCGACGGTGCTGGCGCCGCACGCGAGGACGCTGACGATCATCGCGGTGCCGTTCGTCCTGCTCGGCGGCTTCCTCATCGCCGGCATCTGCGGCTACATGGCGGGGCTGATCGGCGCGTCGAACAGCCCGATCTCCGGTGTCGGCATCATCTCGATTGTGCTGTGTGGGTCGATCCTCGTCGCCGCCGTGCCGGTCGTCGCGACGAACCAGATGGCGCTCGTCGCCTTCGCGCTGTTCATCACGTCGATCGTGTTCGCCTGCGCGACGATCTCGAACGACAACCTGCAGGACCTCAAGACGGGGCAGCTCGTCGGCGCGTCGCCGATGCGCCAGCAGATCGCGCTCATCGTCGGTGTCGCAGCCGGTGCGAGTGTCATCCCCTCGGTGCTCAACCTGCTCGCCAAGGCGTACGGCTTCGCCGGCGCGGCGAACGTCGGCGTCGTCGCCCCGAATCCGCTCCCCGCGCCGCAGGCGACGCTCATCTCCGCACTCGCGCAGGGAATCATCGGCCACAATCTCGATTGGCGGATGATCGGCATCGGTGCACTGATCGGCGTCGGTCTCGTCCTCCTCGACGAGACGCTGCGTGCGATGAAGAAGCTCCGCCTCCCGCCGCTCGCCGTCGGTCTCGGGATCTATCTCCCGATGTCGGCGACGTTCGCGGTCGTCGTCGGAACGGTCGTCGCCAAGTGGTACGAAGTGAAGATCCGCAACGCGGAGAACCACGAGCGCGCCGAGCGACTCGCCACGCTCGTCGCGTCGGGACTGATCGTAGGCGAGAGTCTGTGGGGCGTGCTCAACGCGGGGCTCATTGTCGCCTTCTCGAAGGACGCGCCGATCGGGCTCGTGCCGGAGGATTTCCCGCCGGCGAAGATCCTGGGCGTTCTCGGCTTCGTCGGCGTGATCGCGTGGCTGTACCGATGGATGCTCAAGCGCACGCCGATGAGGCGGTAGTGCGGAGATGAGGGGATGCGGGAATGCGGAGTGCGTAGGAGATGCGAGGCCTGAACGAGCTGTTCGTTGCGTTGGGTGAGTCTGCATTCCGTCGACGCTTTCATCTTGGGACTGCGGAGCGTCGCTATCTGGCGACGCATGGTATCGACGAGGTTCTCGTACAGGCGGAGGAGTTGATTGCGCGGCGACTCGCGCCGGCGGCGCCGCCCAACGACGGGCGGCAGACACCGTGGCGCGGACATCCTGTCTTCGTCGCGCAGCATGCCACGGCGACCTGCTGCCGAGGGTGTCTCGCCAAGTGGCACGACATTCCTCGCGGGGCGGCACTCACCGACGAGCAGGCAGCCCACGTGATCGCGACGCTGGAGCGTTGGCTGCGCGCGGAGCTCGCCGGCACGTGAGCGCGGCACCACCTGGTCTCGATGTGCCGACCCGCTTCCTGGCCGATGCGATGCTCGGCCGGCTCGCGCGGTGGCTGCGCGTCGTCGGTGCCGACACGATCCAGCTCCCGACCGACGCGCCCGACGTCGCGCTCGTGGCGCGTGCGCGCGCCGACGAGCGGGTGCTGCTGACGCGCGATCTGCACCTGCTGCGCGAGCTGCGTCCGCACCGCGAGCTCGCGATCCGATCGGTGGTCCCGCTCGTACAGCTCGGCGAAGTGGTGCGCGCCTTCGCGCTTCGCCGCCCCGCCGAGCTGCTCACGCGATGCCTGCTCGACAACACGCCGCTCGTCGAGATGACACCGGCGGAGATCGCCGAGCAGGTGCCGCCGCGCTCGCGCGAGCTGTCGGGGCCGATGCGACGCTGCCCGACGTGTGGTCGCGCGTACTGGCGCGGGTCGCACGTGCGCCGGATGGAAGCCGCGCTCGAGACGGCGCTGCCTGACTGGTGAATCGGCTGGTGCGCCAAGGGGTCAGACACCCGCGGTATCTGACCCCAATGCATCACGCGTCGGGGTCGGGATTCCACCAGCAAGGCCCCTTCTCGCGCCGAGCGTCCGCGGCGCGCTGCGCGACGTCGGCCATGCGTTCGGCGGAGAGCGGGACGAACGCGCGCGCTGCGGCGAACGCCTCGTCCTGCTCGTTCGCGAAGCTCAGGCCGAGCAGTGCGACGTCGGGGTCGAGCGTCAGCGTGTAGCGCACGCACTCCTCGACGCTCAGGCGTGGCAGCACCGCCTGCGCGCTGTCGCTCCCTCCTGAGGAGAGCTTGCCGCGCGGCCGGAGCTGAAGCGGCTGATTGTAGCCGCTCACGTCGCCGAGCAGCTTGCCGGCGCCGAACGTCTTGAAGCAGATCGTCGCGACGCCACGCTCGCGCGCGAGCGGAAGGATCTCCGATACGTAGCGCGGATCGACGAACGGGCCGACGGGGAACATCACCACGTCGCACACGCGTGCGTCGAGCGCGGCGCGCAGCACGTCGGGGTTGTGCGACGAGAGGCCGCGAAAGCGCGTGAGCCCGCGCCGCACACAGTGGTCGAGCTGTGCGAATCCGCCGCCTGGCTGGATCAGCGCACGAAAGACGTCGAGGTCGGACAGGTTGTGGAAGACGAAGGCATCGGCGTGGCTCATGTCGAGCCGCACGAGCGAGCGTTCGATCTGCGGCGCGACGGGCGACGTCAGCTCGTCGATCTTGGAGATGACGAAGACGTGATCGCGGATGCCGCGCAGCGCGTGTCCGACGATCTGCTCCGAGTAGCCATCCTCGTAGTTGGGGGCGGTGTCGATGACGTTGAGGCCCGCGTCGACGGCGCGACGGATCGTCGCGGCGCACTGCTCGATCGGCACGTTGCGGTCGGCGACGTCGCCGATCCCGAGCACGCTGGCCATGAAGCCCGTTCTGCCGAGCGGGCGGCGCGTCGCAAGCCGGTCGCCGCCGGCGGAGCTAGATTGCGTCATGCTGACGACTCTCTGTGTGTTCTGTGCGTCCAGTCGCGGGAGCGACGCGCGCTACGTCGCCGCGGCGCGCGCGTTCGGTGAGCTGCTCGCCCGTTCGGGGCGACGCATCGTGTACGGTGGCGGGAATACCGGCTTGATGGGGGCGCTCGCCGATGGTGCGCTCGCCGGCGGGGGCGAGATCATCGGGGTCATGCCGGCCCATCTCGTGGAGCGCGAGGTGGCGCATCGCGGCCTGACGCGCCTCGACGTCGTCGCGTCCATGCACGAGCGGAAGGCGCGCCTCGCCGAGATGGCCGACGGGTTCATCGCGCTTCCCGGTGGACTCGGCACACTCGAGGAGTTCGCCGAGATCTGGACGTGGGGCCAGCTCGGGCTGCACCAGAAGCCGTACGGACTGCTCGACGTGTCGGGCTACTGGGCGTCGCTGCTCGCGTTTCTCGATCACGCTGTCGCCGAAGGGTTCATGCGGCCGGAGCATCGTGCGATGGTGTGTGTCGCGCAAGAAGCGGAGGCGCTGCTCGAGGCGATGGATCACGCACCGCCGCCGGCAATGCCCAAGTGGCTCGACCGCGCGACGACGTAAGCTGAGCCCGTTATCGCTTTCCCGCGGCTGATTCCTCGCGCCCGACGCGATCCAGCTCGCTGAACTCCTCGTCGGTGAGCTCGAGCTGCGCCGCGGCGACGTTTTCCTCGAGGTGCTTCACGCGCGACGTCCCGGGGATCGGCAGCATCACCGGGCTTCGCTTCAGGACCCACGCCAGCGCGACCTGCGCCGGCGTCGCACTCAACCGCTTCGCGACGCGGTCGAGCACCGAGCCCTCCTGCGCGAGCTTCCCTGCACCGAGGGGAAACCACGGGATGAACGCGATCCCCTCGCGCTCGCAGTAGTCGAGCACCGCCTCGTGCTTGCGGTTCACGAGGTTGTAGATGTTCTGCACGCTGACGACGGGGAAGTACTTCCGCGCGCCTTCGATGTCCGACACGCTCACCTCGCTCAACCCGGCGTGACGGATCAGCCCCTCGCGCTGCATGTCGGCGATCACGCCGAACTGTTCGTCGCGCGGCACCTTGCTGTCGATACGATGAAGCTGCCAGAGGTCGATGCGCTCGACGCCCAGGCGGCGCATGCTCATCAACACGCACTGTCGCAGATACTCGGGGCGCCCGACCGCCTTCCAGATGTCCGGGCCCTGGCGCGTGAAGCCGCCCTTGGTGGCGATGACGATTCCCTTGTAGGGATGCAGCGCCTCGTGGATGAGATCCTCGCTGACGTAGGGCCCGTACGAGTCCGCCGTATCGATGAAGTCGATGCCGAGCTCGGGGAGCCGGCGCAGCACGCGCAGCGCCTCGGCGCGGTCGGCGGGCTCGCCCCATATGCCCTTGCCGGTGATGCGCATCGCGCCGAAGCCGAGGCGGTTGACGGTGAGGTCG
>DASVNI010000223.1:0-17928 GCA_036383935.1 Gemmatimonadaceae bacterium
GTTCCTCATTCCCTCATTCCCGCACTACCTCATTCCCGCCATGCCAACTGCGTCAGCGCCACCCGATACTCCTTCGCCTGCGCGTCCCACGTGATGCGATACGCGCTCGGGTAGAACCCTGCCGGGCTGTACTTCGCCGCAACTGAAACTGGGACAATCTCATCAACCACAGCTGGATCTGTTGCTGTCTTCTTCTCCAGGATGTACGCCCGCGTGATCATCGGCTCGTCGAAGATGTACTCGCCGTTCCACGATCCATAGATGAAGGTCTTCGTGAAGGGCTTGAACCCCGCCGGGTTGCCCGCCAGCCCCTGCAGCTCCGGGGAGCGGACGTCCAGCCAGTGCAGCCCCATCTGCGGAACGGTCGCCAGCGCTGCCGGAATGCCGGCCGCCGTCGCGGCGTCGATGTAGAACGGTGCGCGGTACGGCTGGTCCGGGAAGCTCGCGGCCTTCGTCGCGTACTGCGGATCGCTCGGCAGGATCGAGGCGCGCACCTCCTTCGACACTGTATAGAAGTGGAAATCGAAGTGGGGCAGGGTGTAGATGCCCTCCGGCTCGTGGCCGACCGGGTTCCAGTCGAACTGCGTGAACTTGTACTGCGTCGGGTTCTGCGCCGGCATGTCGAGCAGATACATGTGCATGTTCGCCATCGGATCGCTCGACCCCGTCACTCCGGCCGGCAGTCCCTCGAGCGCCTGCTCGCTCAGCGCGACACCAACCTCGAGCGGCTGCCCCGCATTCTTCTGATCGAGTACGACGTAGGTGCGCACGGTGCCGTTGCCCACCTTCTGCGGCGTGCCGTACTGGCGGTGCGCGCCGGCCTGTTCGAACCCGGCGCGGTCGAGCGCGGGGCCGTTGGACGCGACGTTGGTCGAGCCGGGCTCGGCGCAGGCGACGAAGCCGGCGATGGCGAATGCGACGCTGGCGGTGGCGAAGACTCGGGTGCGTGACATATGAGTGGCCTCGTTCTAGTTGTTGGCCGCGGTTGCGGCGGTTGTTGTCGCGATGTCGAGCGATCCGTTTGATCGTCGGTGGCCAGCCCTTCATCGACATCGCGTCGTGTGGTGGCCTGGGCGACGCGGGCAATCTCGGAGCGCCCACTTACCCGTCGCGGAACGCCCGATCGGCCCGTCGCTTACCCACCCGCTCGCACCCGCTTACGCCGCCGGCCGAATCGCTGGTCGGCCGCATACGGAGGCTGTAAGCGCCGCGTAAGCGACGCTCCCTAGCCTCCGTCCCATGCAGATGCAGTCCTCGTCCACCCATCCCGCGGTCAGTCTTGCCGAGGTGCGCGCGCACGATCAGGTGATGCGCTACCATCGCGCGGGGGTCGGCCGTCCTCTCGTCCTCCTGCGCACCGCCGCGGGTCCCGAGTCGCTCTGGCCCGAGCTGGAGGAGCAGCTCGTGGCGCGGTACCGCGTCTTCACCCCGGAGCTGCCCCCCGACTGTGAAGACGTCGCCGCGTGGGCGAAGGACTTCCTCGAGGGCGTCGGGCTCGATCGCGTGGTCGTCGTCGCCGCCGATCCCTGCTGCTTGTCGGCACTCGAGCTGGCCCTGCTTGGCGCGCCGCAGATCGAGCGGCTCGTCCTGGTGCCCGGCGGTCTCTCCGGCGAGACGGGGCTCGACGGCACCCTCGCGACCGCCTACGCGGGAATGTCCGTCCCGCTGCTCGTCGTGCGGCGCGGGCTGTCCGCCGCCGAGGCGCTCCCGCTCCTCCTGCAGTTCCTCGAGCCCGAGGGACGTACGGTCGCGGTGGGTTGAAACATTTGCTTTCGGGGCATAACGTGCTGAGTCGCACAATCCTCCCCGAAAGACGCCTCCGACGGATGACGTCCCCCGAAGTGCTCAGCGCCGCGGAGAGTACGGCGCACGTTCCCGTGCACCTCACGCGCTTCGTCGGCCGCGACCGCGAGCTCGACGATCTCGCGCGTCTCCTCCTTTCGGCGCGGCTGCTCACCCTCACCGGCGCCGGCGGCAGCGGCAAGACGCGCCTCGCCGAGGAGCTCGCACTCCGCTGCGGTGACTCCTTCGAGCGCGTCGGCTGGGTGGACCTCACCCCCATCGGCGACGCGAGCCTCGTCGCGCAGCTCATCGCCACCACGCTGCACGTGCCCAGCCGCGCCGGTACGACGCCACTCCAGGCGCTCATCGGCTCACTCTGCGACGCACGCGCCCTCATCGTGCTCGACAACTGCGAGCACCTCGTCGACGCCTCCGCCGAGGTCGTCGATGCACTGCTCCGCAGCTGCCCGCGCATCACGATCCTCGCCACCAGCCGCGAGGCGCTCGGCGTCGCCAGCGAGACGGCCTGGCTCGTCCCGCCCCTCGCCAGCACCGAGGCCATCCAGCTTTTCGTCGAGCGCGCTCGCGCCACGCTGCCGTCGTTCTCGCTCACCTCGGCGAACACCCAGGCGGTGACGGAGATCTGTCGCCGCCTCGATTGCATCCCGCTCGCGATCGAGCTCGCCGCCGCGCGCGTCCGCGTGCTGTCGCCCGAGCAGATCGCCCGCCGCCTCGACGACGCGTTCCGTCTCCTCACGAGCGGCAGCCGCACCGCGCTGCCGCGGCATCGCACCCTCCGCGCGACGATGGAGTGGAGCTATCAGCTCCTCACGGAACGCGAGCAGGTCCTGATGCGCAGGCTGTCCCTCTTCTTCGGCAGCTTCACCCTCGACGCCGCGGAAGCAGTCTGCACGGGCGACCCGCTCGAGACGGAGGACATTCTCGACGGCGTCTCGGCGTTGGTCGACAAGTCCATCGTAGCGATGGAACCGGGCGACGGAGTCGCCCGGTACCGTCTCCTCGAGACGGTGCGCCAGTACGGGCTCGAGCGGCTCAAGGAGTCCGGCGAGCGTCCCGCGCTGGAGCTGCGCTACGTCGACTACTATCTGGGCGTGATCGAGACCGCGGCGCCCAATCTCGTCGGCGGCTCGAACGCGCCCACCCTGCTCGCCGAGCTGGTGGCAGAGCAGGACCACTTCCGCGCCTGCACCTGCTGGTCCGTCGGCCGCGACGACCGCGCCGAGCTCGCGCTCCGCTTCGTCGGCGCGCTGTACTGGTTCTGGTACGCGCTGGGCCAGTTTCGCGAGGCGCGCGAGCTCACCGATCGCGCTCTCGCTCTGGAAAGCGACGCCGCGCCCCTGTTCCGCGGACGCGCGCTCGTCTCCAGCGCGCTCACCGCGCTCGCGCAGGGCGAGTACCCCCTCGCGTGCCGCCACTTCGAGGAGGCCATTCCGCTCCTGCGCGAGGCGGGCGACACGGATGCCATCGGCGCTTCACTCGCGAAGTACGGCGCCTCGCAGCTCCTTGGCGGCGACGTCGACGCTGCCATCCTGACCCTCGAGGAAGCGCTCGACTACACGCGCGAGCGGCCGGCGCACGACATCGGCGTCATCTTCGCCAAGTTCTGGCGCGCGTGGGCGGCGTACGCGCAGGGTGACTACGAGCCCGCGAGCGTGCTGCTCCATGCCAACACCGAAGTCGGCCGTCGGTACCACCTGCCCACCACGCTCGCGCACAGCCTCGTCTGCGAGGCGCGCGTCGAGCTGGCGCGCGGCAATGTCGAGACGGCATGCACGAAGGTGATGGAGGGGCTCGAGCTCGAGGTCTCGATCAACGACGCCTGGGGAATCGGCCTCGCGGTGGACGTCGTCGCGCATGTCGCCGCCGAGCGGCGGCACTACGACGAAGCGGTGAGGCTCCTCGCCGGCGTCGCCGCGCATCGTGAGCGGCTCGCCGTCGCACTCCCGGGGATCGCGCCGACGGAACGGCTGCACCTCATCGAGTCGCTGCGTGGCGAGCTCGGGGAGCGCTACGCGCAGATCGAGGCCGAAGCTCGCGCGCTCTCCACCACGCAGGTGGTTGGTATCGCGCTGGCCGAGGCGGCGCGTCACACGACGGAGCACCGGCTCCCCGTCCTCGATCCGCGTGCATCCGTTAGTGCCGAGGGAGCGCGGCTCCGCGTCCTCGCGCTCGGGCCGTTGCAGGTGTTCGTCGACGGAGAGCTCGTCGAGTCGATGGCGTGGGGCTCGGCCAGGCCGCGTGAGCTTCTCGTGTTCCTGCTGATGCATCCCGAGGGGCGGACGAAGGAGCAGGTGGGGCTCGCCTTCTGGCCGGACGCGAGCAGCGCCCAGCTCCGCAACAGCTTCCACGTCACGCTGCACCGCCTGCGCAGGGCGCTCGGCAATCCCGAGTGGATCACCCTCTCGCACGACCGCTACCGCATCGACCCCGCCGTGCTCGAGGAGTTCGACGTCCACGCGTTCGAGCGCGACATCGCCGCCGCGCGCCGGTCGCTCAAGCGGCAGGAGGAGGGCGCCTCGGCGAAGCTCGAGCAGGCGCTCTCACTCTTCCGTGGCGACTTCCTCGACGGCGAGCCGGTGGGCGACTGGCATCTCGAGCACCGCGACCGTCTCCAGCGCATCTACGTGGATGCGCTCATGGAGCTCGGCGCGCGGCTCGCGGCGGAGGAGCGTCACGCGAAAGCCGCCGAGGCGTACCGCCGCGTGCTGGCGCGCGACGAGCTGCACGAGGAAGCGCTGCTCGCGCTGATGAAGTGCCACGCCGCCGTCGGCGAACGCTCGCAGGCGCTGCGCGTGTATCGGCGCTTCGCGGACCGGATGCGCGAGGAGCTCGAGGCCGAACCGGACGACGAGACGACGTCGTTCTTCGAGAAGCTGCAGGCGGGAGCTGGGGCGTAGGGTCCCACCGATTGACGTAACGCGCACACGCGGTCGATAATTGCCGAGGCCGTCTTGCAGCCCTTTCGCCTCGGAGCGCACGCGCATGCCATCGATTCGCCCCCGTCATGTCGCGCTCCTGGTGTATGCGACGCTGCTCGTGTCCTGCGGAGGATCCGACGCGTCGGCGCCGACCCCGACGCCGCCAGCCATCGTGGCGACGGTCGTCGTTTCGGGCGGGTCAGGTGGCGTCATCGACAAGGGCGACTCCACCCTTCTCGTCGCGGAAGCGCGCACCGCGTCCGGGGCCGTCGTTCCGGGGGTCACCTTCACCTGGACCAGCGCCGATCAGGCCATCGCGACCGTGTCGTCCGCCGGTTGGGTGAAAGGGTCGGGCGATGGATCGACCTCGATCAGCGCCACCGCCGTCGGGCCCAGCAGCTCGGTCACCTCGACCGTCGCGGGCGCGGCTCAAGTCGCGGTGCATCAGCTCGTCCGCAGCGTGCGTGTCACTGTACCCGACACCGTCGCGACTGGCGATACGACCGTGGGCACCGTGGCCGCTCTCGATCGCGCGGGCAACGTGATCCCGGGCATCACCTTCTCCTGGCGAGCGCAGGACACGAGTATGGTTTCGCTCGACACAGCCGGGCGCATGGTGGCGAAGAGCTACGGGTCCATCTCGCTCGATGTCGTGCCCACCGGGCCCGCCGCCTTCCTGCCAGGTGCCGGCGCACCTCATGGTACTGCGCGTGTCGTCGTACGCCTCGTCTTCACGCAGATCTCCGCCGGCGACTACCACACCTGCGGCATCGCGCGCGGAGGCGTCGTCCACTGCTGGGGCAACGACAAATGGGGTCAGCTGGGCAACGGAATCGCCACTGGTCTGTACGAGCCGGTCTCCTCCCCCATTGTTCCGCTCACGAACATGCGCTTCCGCTCGATCGAAGGCGGCGACGGACATGACGGGCGCAGTGGGCACACCTGCGGTGTTGGTGTCGACGGCGCCGCGTACTGCTGGGGCTCGGGCGCCTGGGGAATGCTCGGCGATGGACAACACGGTGAGGGCATCCCGGTCTACTCCAACCCGATCCCGACCAAGGTCACCGCTGTCCCGAGCGTCAGCCAGACGGCACCGGGAGGATCCCACACCTGCCTGCTTGCGACCGATGGCAGCGCCTGGTGCGCCGGCTCGAACGGATGGGGAGAAGTCGGGATCGCATCGACGGCTACGGCGTGTCCGGGCGGAGGCGAGATCTGCGTCCTGAGCTTCAACAAGGTGCCCGGCGGGCTGCAGTTCGCGAGCCTCGTGGCCGGAGGCCACCACAACTGCGGGCTGGTGGCGTCGGGCGACGCGTGGTGTTGGGGATATGACATCACGGGCGGCCCGCAGCGCGTGCCATCGCCGGTCGCGGTGCCGGGAGGATTGCAGTTCAAGTCGCTCGCAGCGGGTGGCTCGAACACGTGCGGGATCGCACTGGATGATCGCACGTATTGCTGGGGCTACACCTATTTCGGTCAGACGGGCACCGGGATCGCCAGCCCGACGCAGAACTTCGTTACGACACCGACGCCCGTCGCGACGGCCGAGCAGTTCGTGCAGGTCGCGGTCGGTGTCGAGCAATCCTGTGGCCTCACCGCGGATGGCCGCACATTCTGCTGGGGCCAGAACAACTACGGTCAGCTCGGTGCCACGACGAGTGTCGTCTGCGGCGATCCCGCCAGTCAGGGCGCCGCGCTCTCCGATTGCAGCCCGAGCCCCGTCCAGGTGAACACGGCGGTTCGATTCACCGCGCTCACGGCCGGCTTCTTTCACGTCTGCGGCCTCGTGGCGAACGGCGACGTCTATTGCTGGGGCTACAACGACTACGGTCAGCTCGGCGGGGGTGACGCCCAGGCCAAGTCGGGGCTCGTGAAGGTGATCTCGCTGCGCTGAGGCGCTTCCATGTAACCGCGCGTCGTCGCGGCGCGTACGTCCCGAGAACTGAACGATTCTTCTCGAGGACATCATGGACGGCGACTACAGCATGCTCATCGGCCTCATCACCGTCGTCAGCGGCGTGGGAGTGATTGGCCTCAGCTACCTCGGCGCCTATCTGCTGGGCCACTCGCGCGGTCGCCGTGAAGCGGAGCTCGATCGGCCGGGCGGCGAGCACGACTTCCGCCTCGGCGACCAGCAGCGCATCGACGCGATCCAGCTCTCGCTCTCGTCGATGGCCCAGGCGATCGAGCGGCTGACCGACGCGCAGCGTGTCGCGCTGCTCGACCGGATGAGGGTTCCGGAGCCGCGACCGTCACGAGTGCCGAAGCACGATACGCCGGCGTGACCAGCAAGGCGCTGGCGTAGTCCGGACGCGAGCATGGACGTTGCCGCTGGCGCCGGCAATGTCACAGCGTCGTGCCGAGCGCCGTGCCGAGCCGTGCGCGATAAGAGCGGCTCAGCCGCAGCCGCGCGCCGGTGGCGAGCGTCACATGGTAATCGCCGTGCAGCTGAGGAACGAGCTCCTTCACCCGGCTGATGCGAACGATGGTGGATCGATGGATGCGCACGAACTCCCGCGGATCCAGCTGCGGCTCGAGCGCGCTCATCGTGCCGCGCAGCAGGTGGACCTTCGAGCCCACGTGCAGCTTGAGGTAGTCGCCGTCGGCCTCCACCCAATCGACGCTCGCGAGGTCCACCACCGTCGCGGATTTCGTCGATCGCACCACGATGCGTGACAGGTACGCGTCACGCTCCTGGCGACTGGCGACGCCGTAGACCTGCGCGAGCGCGCGCGCCGTCTCTTCGACCAGCATCGTGGATCGGTACTGTCGCAGGCGGCCCCGTACCCGCTGCATCGTGGTGCGGAACCGATCCGCGTCCACCGGCTTGAGCACATAGTCGACCGCGTGGTGGTCGAACGCCGCGACCGCGTAGCCGTCGAAGGCTGTCACCAGCACCACCGCACGCACCAGGCCCTCGTCCAATCGCTCCAGCACTTCGAGCCCGCTGGCGCCCGGCATTCGCACGTCGAGGAAAAGGACGTCCGGCGCATATCTGCGAACGGCCTCGATCGTCTCCGGACCATTGCTGCTCTCGGCCACCACGACGACGTCCTCCTCCCGCGCGAGCAGCGTGGTCAACATGTGCCGTGCCAATGGCTCGTCGTCAGCGACGAGGATGCGAAGCATCTCAGCGGGCTGCGTCATGCCACGTCTCCTCGGTCGACCAGGGGATGTGGATCGACACGCGCGTTCCCGACGGATCTCGCTGCGCGATCCGGAGCGCCTGGTCGCTGCCGAACTGCCTCTCGAGTCGCTCTCGGCAGTTCGAGAGCCCGACGCGCTCACGCCGGTCGTTTCCGTATTCCGTCGGCAGCCCGATCCCGTCGTCGTCGACTTCGAGCTGGAGCCATCGCGCCGTCCGTCGCGCTCCGATGCGCACCGTTCCCCCGTACATCGACGACTGGATCCCGTGGAGAATCGCATTCTCGACCAGCGGCTGAAGCAGCAGGGTGGGCACGAGGGCCTGGAGCGCGGCGGGCTCGCACTCGATCTCCACGCGCAATCGGTCGCCGAAGCGTATCTGCTCGATCGCGGTGTAGCGGGCGAGCAGCTCGAGCTCGCGACGGAGGGTCCACGCGCACTGGCCGCTGTCGGACAACGTGGCCCGGAGCAGCTCGCCCAGCTGTGCGATCATCTTCTGCGCTTCACGCGGCTGCTCGAAGATGAGCGACGAGATCGAGTTGAGCGCGTTGAAGAGGAAATGCGGATGCAGCTGCGTGCGCAGGACGGTCAGCTGGGCGCTCGCGACTGCCGCAGACAGTTGCGTCGCCCGCAGTTGCCGCGCGGTCGACGCCGTCTGGTGCCGCACTGCGAGCACCATCGCCACGAAGAACCAGTAGGTGAACACGTACCAGAGCATCCATGCCCTGGCCAGCGCCACGAACGTGGCGACGAACGGCTGCGTCGGATGCGCGTGCAGCTTCACGAGCGTGTCCGCGACCTGCGTCGCGGTGGCGATCGTCACGCTCGCGCCGAGGTGGACCACCAGCGCGACACCCCAGCGTCCCCGCTCGAAGCGGAATCGGCGCGTCAGCACGCGCACGATCAGGGGAATGCTGGCGAACCACACCAGGTACGCCCACACCATGAAACGCAGCACGGCGAGCAGATCGGGATAGACTCCGCGCGGGCGCGCGTTCACGTATACCTGCACGGTGGTCAGGCCGATGTTGACGACCCAGAAGAGCGCGATCATCGGCCAGAGCACGCGTGGTTCGTCGCGCTCCTCGCTGCCGATGTCGACCGCTCGCTCGCCCGCCGTCATCGCATCGATCTCCGTGGCAAGTGATCCAGTGCGAGCGTCGATCACCTCGCTCGCTGCGACAGCATAGCGCCGAACGCTCGTCCGGCACAGAGCCGGCAGCGTCGTGATTTCGCGCGCGACGACTCGTCGTACGTCCGCGTCGGGTCACCGCATCGATCGACCACATCGCCGCTCCACCATTTGTCGGCGAGGCGAGGCGCCGTAGCGTGCCACCGCGAGCCGGCGCTCGCATGGCCCCTTCAACGAGCGGAGAGACGTCGATGCGAAATGCGATCGTGGTACTGTGCGCCGTCGGAGCGGCGGCGCTCGTCGGGTGCGGCGGGAAGAGCGTGCACGCCGCCCATTCCCTGGAACCGTCGCCGAGCGCGCGACTCGGGCCGAACGATGGCGCGCAGGGCGGGAGTGGTCCCATGTACGCGCGCGATTCCACGTTCGCGCGCGATTCCGCACGGCTGCGTGCCGCGACTGCCGCGTTCCGATCGCTGGAGGCCGCCGTGGCCGCCGGCTATCCCGCCGACGCCCCGGGATGTCTGGCCAACGCGGCGATGGGCGGGGGGATGGGCTACCACCACACGAACGAGAAGCTCCTGGACGACAGCATCGAGGTAGAGCGGCCGGAGATACTGGTGTATGGCCGCGGGAAGAACGGCGAGTACGTGCTGAACGGGGTCGAGTACATGGTGCCGTTCTCAGCGCATCCGCGCGAGCTGCCCGCGCCGACCGTGATGGGCCAGAAGCTCAAGGCCTTCGACCGGGGCAAGTTCTGGTATCGGCACGTGTGGATCTGGCTCGAGAACCCCAAGGGACTCTTCGAGGACTGGAATCCCAAGGTGACGTGCCCATAGGCTTCAGTACAACCCGGTCGGGATTCGCCCCGTTGGGGAGTCGAGCGGCTCACCGAAGCGCTGCGTGCCCCCGCCCGCACGCTTCCTGCAGCGCCGCTCCGCATGAAAACACCCGCTCGTGTCACACTGGCCGCGCTGATCTTCGGTGCCGGCCTCGCTACAGGCGTCGTCGTCATGCGGCATACGGTGCGCGACGCCACGGCCGCCCAGACCGCCGCCCAGCAGGCAGCGCTCACGGCCGAGGAACAGAATGTCATCCGCGTCGCGCGGCAGATCACGCCCGCCGTGGTGAGCATCGTCGTCCCGGGCTACGGCTCCGGTTCGGGCGCCGTCATCCGGCGCGACGGGATGATCCTCACGAACGCGCACGTCGTCGGCACCGCACGCACCGTCCAGGTCGGCCTCGCCGACGGTCGCAAGGTCACCGGCACCGTGCTCGGGCGCGACCCGGGACTCGACGTCGCCGTCGTGCGCATCCCCAACACCGACGTCCCGGTCGCTCCGCTCGGCAACTCGGATCAACTTCAGGTCGGCCAGCTCGCCATCGCGGTCGGCAATCCGCTCGGGCTCGAGCGCACCGTCACCACCGGCGTCATCTCCGCCGTGAATCGGTCGGGCCGCACCATCGGCGGCGAGACGTTCATCCAGACCGACGCCGCCATCAGCCCCGGCAACTCCGGCGGTCCGCTCGTCGACTCGCGCGGCAACGTCATCGGCATCAACAGCGCCGAGCTGATGGGCCAGGGCGTGTCCGGGCTCGGCTTCGCCATCCCGATCAACCTCGCGATGGCCATGGCGGGTCAGGTGCTCGCCACGGGGCGCTACGTCCGTCCCTTCCTCGGCGTCGCCTTCAGCGACGTCGACGAGGACATGGCCGCGCAGTTCCGCCTCCCCGTCAAGCAGGGCGTGCTCATCACCGACGTGCAGCCCGGTTCTCCCGCCGCGCGGGGAGGAGTTCGGGAGCAGGACATCATCACGCGCATCAACGATACCCCCGTCGCGATGGGCGGCGACATGCGCCGAGTGTTACGTGGCCTCAAGCCGGGCGACAGCGTGCAGCTCAGCGTCGTCCGTCCGCCCAATGGCGCGCGCGCCACGCTCACCGTGCGCCTCGGTCAGACGACGGAGTAGCCGCGGAAGCGTTCGAGCCGCACAACGAATGGCGCGCGGAGTGATCCGCGCGCCATTCGTGCATTCACCGTCGCACAGCGTCAGCGCTGGTCGGCGCCGCGATGCGCTTCCACGTCGGTGAGCAGTCCGGCGCCGTGGCTGGTCTCGTCACGGCGCGCGCTGCCGGCCTCGTTGCCGCGCGCGATCTCCACTTCACGCTCCGCTCCCTGTGCCGCGCGCTCGTTCACGCGCCCTTCGGCGATCCTGCTGAGCAGCTCGTTCGCTTCCCCTTCCTCGTCGAGCGTCCGCTGCAGCGAGGTCACGTCGTCTTCGAGGCCGAGCTGCTTCGCCCATGCGCGCGCCGTGCCGTATTCCGCGATCTCATGATGCTCGATCGCCTGCTGTGCGCCGATCACGTACGCGTCACACGTGTCCGGATCCTGGATCGTCGGGAGCGTGCTCTGGGCCTCCTCGATCAGCGCTCGCATCGACACGCACTCCCGTTTCTGCGCGGACTGGCGACGCGCGCCGATCAGCCGCTCGAGTCGCCGAGCGTGCTCTTCCGACTGGTGCCGGTGTATCTGCAGCGCGTCGCGAAGCTTCGTGTCGTGCACCGCCTGCGCGAACTGCGGCATCGCGTCGATCCCCTGCTGCTCGGCATCGAGCAGGAGCTGGAGCTTCTGGGAATAGAGATCGTCGAGCGAGGTGGCGGGCATGTTGGTCCTCCTCCATGGGGGCACGGACCGATGCGCATCATGCAGACCAGCGTTCCATCACCGGATGAAGTAGCCCGACACGCGCCACTGCCCATCGGTGTCGCGCATCGGTGTCACGGTCTCGACGGCGGCGCGCTTGTGCTCGAACGACGTGTCGAACTGGAACACGACGTACTCGCCGTCTGGCGCACCGGGCAGTTCGGTCGCGCCCCGCGCGCTCTTGACGTGCCGACTGATCACGGCGCCCAACGGAGCACGCGCTGCTCCGAGCGCCTGCTCCCACTGCTGCACGGTGACGGCGCCACGAAAGAGGCTCGCGGCCGCCTCCCAGCTCGCCGCGGCATCGCCGCGGTCCGTCAACGCGAGCCAGTCGAGCGCCGCGCGCTCCGCAGCGGGATCCTGGTCCGACACGGTCAGCGACGCGGTTGTTCCGGCTGTGCCAGCCGCGCGAGCCGGCGCTTCGCATCGGCGACGCGCGGTTGAAGCTCGGGATCGGCGTTCTTCCACAGCTCGATGAACGCGCGGTAGTTGTCGATCGCCTTCGGCGTGTTGCCCATCCCCTCGTAGAGCTGGCCGAGCCGCTCGCGGATGGCCGGGAGCCGCACGCCGTCCATGTCGGCGTCCAGCTTGAAGAACTGCGGTGTCGAGAGGTACCGCTCGAACATCATCGCCGCCGAGTCCGGCTTTCCTGCGGCGTCGTACGCTCGCGCGAGGTCGAGCGGCAGGCACGCAGCACACTCGCTCGCCGGCGCGCCGTCGAACGCGACGTCGGCGCGACGGAATTCCTCGAGCGCCTCCCTCGGCTTGCCTGAGGCCAGAGCAATCTCTCCTAGCGCATAGTGATATCCGTCGGACTCCAGGCGAACGATCGAAGTGTCGGTCATCTCCGTGCGATAGCGTGCGAGCATCGCCCGTGCCTTCTCGGGCTTGCCGACGCGTGCGAGCATCCCCGCAGCGAACAGGTAGGGCCGGTCGATCATCGGCAGGTCGCGAAACGGGATCTGGTCGACGACCGAGTCCACGCGCGCCGCCAGCGCCGGCGTCGCTCCCATGATGCCGACGTCGATCATCGCATTGACGAGTCTTCGCGCCGCTGGCCTCCTGTCGGGATTGGCCGCTCGACCTTCCGCCTCGAACGCCGCTGCTGCGTGTAGGCGTCCGTCGAGCAGCGCGAGGCCCTTCGCGGTGTACAGACCTATGCGGCGACGCCCGTCACCGCCCGCCGCGAGCACGCTGTCGGTGAGCCGGCGTACGTTCTTGATGTCGCCGGCAAGATACGACAGATCGAGCTGCCGGCTCACCGCATAGGAGCGGGAGACGGCGGACAGCTTCTCCACGAGCGCCGCCGCCTCCTTGAGCTTGCCCTGGTTGAGCTGCATCTCGATCGCATTGCCGTACGCCGTGCCCTGCTGACTCGCGAGCCTGATCGACGCGAGGTTGAGCGACTCGGTACGCGCGAACTCGCGACGCGACCGGAGTGCCTCGCCCAGGTTCACGAGGACCGCCGAGGTGGTCTCGCCGCGCTGGAGGATCGCTTCGTACGCCGCGATCCCTTTCCCGCGATCGCGACCAGGTCCCATGATGAAGTAGCGCGCCGTCAGCATGTCGCGCTCGGTCGTCGGGACGCGGTCGCGGTAGCGGTACGCCTGGGTCAGCGCCGAATCGATCGCCGACTGCGTGCCGCCGTAGTTCGAAAGGTCGGCCGCGAGCGCGCTCCACGCGGACGCGAAAGTCGAGTCGATTGCCACCGCCTCACGTGCCAGCGCCGTCGCGCGGTCTTCGCCGAGCGTGTTGGCACGTATCGCTGCGCTGTACTTCTTCAGCGCTTCGAGGGAGGCGGTCGTCGCCTGCGTGAGCGGCGGCGTCGCGTTCACCAGCCGGAGTGATTCGCCCGCCTTGCTGCGGATGGCGCGCGCGAGCCGGTCGGCCGCGTCGATCAGTCCCTTCGGCCCTTCTCCCGTCTCGCGGAACGACGCGAGCTCGTTTCCCGAGTCGGCGCGCACGAGCCGCACCGACACGATGTAGCCGTTGCCGACGCCGGTCACCTCGCCGTCGACGATCGCCTTGATCCCTTCGCGCTGTGCGAGGTCCTGCGCCACGGCCAGGTCGAGCCGCGTGTCCGGCGCACGCTTCGAGCGCGTGAGCGCATTCACGATCGTCGTCGGTGACACGATGGTGATGGCCGACGAACCCGACAGCCCGGCACGCACGGCATCGCTCACCACGCGGCCCAGCGTGCTGTCGACATGCGTGGTGCGGAAATCCGTGATCAACAGGGGATCGCGCGCGTTGAGCCGACCGGCGGCGAACAGCGATCCGAACGGCCCGATCCCCGCCGCGCGCATCCCCATGAACAGCGCGATGAACGCGATGAACGCGCCGAACGCATACAGGCCGCCGCGCGCCGTGCGATACCAGCTCATGTGCGGCGCGGCCCGCAGTGCCATCGTCGCGATCGTGCCCTGATTGGTCGTCGGGGTACCGCCCGGCGTATACGTCGGCGTGGCGAGCAGCGCGCGGCGCGTCACGCGCTGCACGTAGCCCGTCCACAGCACGACGGGCAGTCCGAGCGCCATCACGACGAGCGAGCCGGCGAACACCCATTCGGGCAGTCCGATGCCGACGATCGCCGCCCGCGCGATCACCGCGACGACGACGAACGCCGCCGCGTAGATCGCCAGCGCCTTCCGGAACATGCCCTTGCCGCCGAGCAGCACGGCCGGCATCGCCGGTGCGCCCGTTCCGCTCGTGATCGAGTCCAGCACGCGCACCACTTCGCTCGCGCTCTGCGGCCGCGCTTCCGGATCCTTCGCCAGGCAGCGCATCACGAGATCGCCCAGCGTCGCCGGCACGTCGGCACGCAGCTCGCCGATCGGGCGCGGCGACTCGCTCAGATGCGCGGCGAGCATGCGCTGCGCCGTGCGATCGGAGAACACCGGGTGGCCGGCGAGCAGCTCGTACGTCATCGCGCCGAGCGCGTAGATGTCGGCGCGGTGATCGACATTCGCGTCGCCGGCGGCCTGCTCCGGCGCCATGTACGCCGGCGTGCCGATCGACGTCCCCACCTGCGTGAGCGTGGCGCCCCCGGCCGACGTGCGCGCCGCGCTGATCGCCTTGGCGATCCCGAAATCGGTGACCACCGCCGTGCCCCCCGAGAGGAGGACGTTGTCCGGCTTGATGTCGCGATGAACGATGCCGCGCTGATGCGCGTAGCCCAGTGCCTTGGCCACGTCCTTCACGATGCCGACGACTTCCGCGATCGCCATCGGCCCGCGGCCGAGGTGTGCGCGGAGCGACTCCCCTTCCACGAAGGGCATCGTGTAGTAGGGGAGCCCGTCGGTCTCCCCCGCCGTGAGCACGGGGACGATGTTCGCCTGCTGGAGCGCCGCGACCGTGCGGATCTCGCGCTCGAACCGCTCCGCGCTGATCCCCAGCGCCAGATCGGGCGACAGCACCTTCACCACGACGTCGCGCTGCAGGCGAAGCTCCTGCGCGACGAACACTCGGCTCATGCCGCCCCCGCCCAGCTCGTGCTCCAGGCGGTAGGCGTCACCGAGCGACTTCTGGAGCTGGCCTCGCAGGTCTACGGACACGGAGACATCACTCTCGGAGAGCGAATGGGGCAGGGGTGGGTGCGCCGCGGCCCCAATATGCGGGCGCGGAGCCGCGGGCGTAACTTCCGCCACCCTCATCCCGGCCCCATGCTCCCGTCCCGTCGTTCGAGCTTCTTCGCGGTCGCTGCGCTCTCCCTCGTCCCGGCGATCCGGCTTTCCGCCCAGGCGCCGACGGCGCAACCCGGCTTCAGCGATCCTCAGCGCGTCGCCAAGCTGTCCGCGACCTTCGGCGACGTCGACCGAGCCTTTCGCGAGCACGCCGAGCGCGAGCACATCCCCGGCGCCGTGTGGGCGATCGTCATCGACGGACGCGTGGCGCACATCGGAACGACGGGCTTCCGCGACGTCGCGTCGAAGTCGCCCGTCGACAGCAACACCGTGTTCCGCATCGCCTCGATGACGAAGAGCTTCACGGCGATGTCGATCCTGAAGCTGCGCGACGAAGGCAAGCTCTCGCTCGACGATCCGGCGGAGAAATGGGTGCCCGAGCTCGCCGGCCTGAAGTATCCCACCACCGATTCGCCGAAGCTCACCATCCGGCATCTCCTCTCGCACGCCACGGGCTTTCCGGAGGACAACCCGTGGGGCGACCAGCAGCTCGCCGTCACCGACAGCGAGATGGGACGCATGATGCGCCGCGGCATTCCATTCTCGAACGCGCCCGGCGTGGCGTACGAGTACTCGAACTACGGCTTCGCCATCCTCGGCCGCATCGTGACGAAGGCGTCGGGTATGCCGTATCGACGCTACGTCGCCGAGAACATCCTCCGGCCACTGGGAATGACTTCCACCACGCTCGAGCCGGCGTCCGTCGCGCCGTCGCGACTCGCGCAGGGCTATCGGTGGGAGGACGAACGGTGGAAGCTCGAGCCGCAGCTTCCCGACGGCGCATTCGGCTCGATGGGTGGCATGCTGACGTCGGCGCGCGACCTGGGCGTCTACGTCGGCGCCTTTCTCGCCGCGTGGCCGCCGCGCGACGGTGCGGAGACGGGACCCGTCCGGCGTGCCTCGCTCCGCGAGATGCAGCAGGTGCAGCGACCCGCCACTCCGGGCGTCACGCGCGGCGACGACGGCACGCTGCGACTCTACGCCGGAGGCTACGGCTTCGGCCTCGGCGTCTCGAGCAACTGCGACTTCGCGCACATCGTCGGCCACAGCGGCGGCCTACCGGGCTTCGGCTCGGTCATGCGTTGGCTCCCAGAGTACGGCATCGGGATCGTCGCATTCGGTAATCGCACCTACACCGGCTGGGGCCAGCCGACGGGCGAGGCGCTCGCGTTGATGTCGAAGACGGGCGCGCTCGAGCCGCGCATGCCGCAGGCGGCGCCGGTGCTCGTCGCTCGCAAGGAAGCGGTGTCTCGACTCGTCATGCATTGGAGCGACGCGCTCGCCGACAGCCTCGCGGCGGTCAATCTCTTTCTCGATCAGTCGCGCGATCGGCGTCGAGCGCACGTCGACAGTGTGATGACAAAGGTCGGCCCGTGCCGAACGGCGCCCGCCTTCGACTTCGTCGAGAATGCGCTGCGCGGCCAGTGGACGCTGCCGTGCGAGCGCGGCTATGCGCGCGTCTACATCACGCTCGCGCCGACGATGCCGCCGAGTGTGCAGCTCATGACGGTCGACGCGCTCACCGAGCCCGAGCCGCCGCGACGGCGGGGTCTCTGCCCAGCATAGCGGTCAGGCGACGCGCTACGAATGTCCGCATCCCCGCATCCCCGCATCCCCGCATCCCCTCATCGGAGGTCCCGCCCCCCGTTGACGTCGAACGTCGCGCCGTAGACGAAGCTCGCCGCCGGACTCGCCAGGAAGACGATCACGCGCGCGATCTCCTCTGGTTCCGCGATGCGTCCGGTGAGCAGCTTCGCGACCAGGTTGTCGGCCGTGCCGGCGACGGTCATCTCACCCATCGTCGTCCGTGTAAGGCCCGGCGAGACGCAGTTCACGCGGATCGTCGGCGCGAGGTCGCGTGCCGCACTCTTGGTCAGGTTGATGACCCCCGCCTTCGCCGCCGCGTAGTGAGCGTGGTGCGGCGCGCCCGTCTCTGCCGCCACGCTCGCCACCGTCACCACGGCTGATCCCGGTCGCAACAGCGGACGCACCGCGCGCAGCAGGTAGAACGTTCCGTTGAGGTTCGTCCGCACGATGGCGTCCCACTCGTCGGGCTCGAGCGTCGCCAGCGGCGTGAGGATGTTGTGTCCGGCGTTGAGCACGGCGACGTCGAGGACGCCACCGGTGAGCCTCCCCACTTCCGCGATGGCGCGCTCCACGTCGGCCGCGTCGCTCATGTCGAGCGACACGCACCACGCCTGCCCGCCTTCGGCGCGCACATCGGCCGCGACGGCCTCCGCGGCAGCGGCACCCCGGTGGTACGCGACAACGACGCTCGCGCCCTCCCTGGCGAGCAGACGCGCCGTCGCCGCGCCAATGCCTCCCGACGCGCCCGTCACCAACGCAATACGACCATGGAGCCCGAGGTCCAATCCGCCGCTCCTGTGTAACACCGGGAAGAAGCGCCGCGGTGCGCGCGGCAGTGACATCCTCGCCCACTGGGATGATGCGTCAAACATCGGAGCACGGCTGGCTGACGTCCAAGACGCGGTGGGGCGGGACGCGGGCCCGCCGTCGGCTCGCGCTGGCGTTGCCCGTGCTGGCTCT
>DASVNI010000224.1:0-14276 GCA_036383935.1 Gemmatimonadaceae bacterium
TGCAGCTCACGGATGTTCGCGAAGTCGAGCCGTGCGAGCTCCTCGATCACGCCCGGCGCGAAGCTCACCTTCCGCTCCTCCGCCTTGCCGCGCAGGATCGCGACCTTCGTCTCGAAGTCGGGGATGCCGATGTCCACGATCAGCCCACCGCTCAACCGGCTGATCAGCCGCTCGTCCACGTCGGAGATGTCCGACGGCGGGCGGTCGCTCGTCATGACGATCTGCCGGCCGCTCCCCTGCAGTGCATTGAGCAGCCGCAGCAGCTCGCTCTGCGTCTCGCGTCGGCCGGTGAGGAACTGCATGTCGTCGAGCAGCAGGACGTCCACGCGTCCGTAGCGCTGCTTGAACCGCTCCATCTCACCGACGGCGATGGCGGCGTGGATCTGCTCGATGAAGTCCTCGAGCGAGAGATACTCCACGTTCAGCTCGGGCGCGCGCTCCACCGCCTCGTTGCCGATCGCGCCGATGAGGTGCGTCTTTCCGAGCCCCGGCCCGCCGTAGATGAAGAGCGGGTTGTACACGCCACCCGGCGACTCCGCGACGGCGCGCGCCGCGGCGACGGCGAGCCGGTTGGCTGAGCCAACGACGTAGTTGTCGAAGCGGGAGCGAGGCTCGACCTGCATCCGCTATCGGCTGCCCGCCGCCGCCGGCTGCGTGCCGGCCGCGCTCAGCCGGCGCAACACGATCTCCGAGATGCCGCGCAGCGTCTCGAACACGCCAGGCCCGTGCAGCGCGTCGGCCGCGAACTCCGGCACGTCACGGAAGTTGATCGCGTCCGACAGCTCGGCCATCGGAAGGATCAGCTCCTGGGGGAGGTCCTGCTTGTTGTACTGCACGACGAGCGGCATCGTGCGCGGGTCCACGCCCTGCTCGGCGAGGTTGGCGTGCAGGTCCTGGAAGCTCTCGATGTTCTCGTCGAGCTGGCGGGACTGGCTGTCGGCCACGAACACGACGCCGTCGGCGCCCTGCAGCACGAGCTTGCGGGTGGTCTGGTAGTAGACCTGCCCGGGCACGGTGTAGAGCTGGAACTTGGTCGTGAACCCGGAGATGTTGCCGAGGTCGAGCGGCAGGAAATCGAAGAAGAGGGTGCGGTCGGTCTGCGTCGCGAGCGACACCATCTTCCCTTTCCGGTCGTCCGGCACCTGCCCGTAGATGTAATGCAGGTTCGACGTCTTCCCCGAGCGACCGGGCCCGTAGTAGACGATCTTGCAGGTGATCTCGCGCGTGGCGTAGTTGACGAGCGACACGGAGGGGACTGGGCGCTGGTGGGCCTACGCGCGGCCGAACAGGACGGCGAGGTTGCGATTGAGGTCGCGTTCGAAGTGCTCGGCCAACGCCGGTCCCGGTACCGCCTCGAGGGGAGGGGCGGCGGCGACGAGTCCGGCCACGAGCTCTTCGAAATAGAGGCGCACCAACCCCAGGGAGCTCGCCGGACCGAAGACGGTCAGGAACACGAACACTCCGCGTGGCGACTGAGCCTCCGCTAGGTATATCTGACGAGTACGTCCGCTGTGGTGCAACCCGCGGAAGGCGCGCCCGTCGAGCATCTTGCCGAGCTCACCCGATGAGGCGTGAATGCCTGCGGCCAGCGCGCAGGCGGACATGACGTCCACCGAGCGCGCGAAGCCATGCTGCGCGAGGACCTGGCCGCTCGGGTGGAGCAGGAGCGCCAGCTCGGCACCCGCGTCGACGACGAACCGCTTGAGCGGCTCCTCGATCCACGCCTCCACCACGGTCATCTGCATCAGGCCACCTCGTCCGCGCCGCCCACGGCGAGCAGCTCGCCGACGGCCCGGAGCAGCTCGACGCGCACCAGCCCCACGTTCACCGCGGGCTCGGCCACGACGACGAGCACCAGATCACCTCCGCCGACCGCGCACAGCCGGCCGCCCGGTGCCTCGAGCTGCATGAAGGAGACGGCGCCCAGCCCCGCCGCACGCGCCGATTGGCGCGCCTTGCGGTAGAGCGACGCGGCCAGCGCCGCAACGCGGTCCCCCGACTGCCCGATCAGGAGATTGGACTCGACCACGATCCCATCGCGCTCGCTCACGACGAGCGCCGCCGTCACCCAGCGCTGGCGGGTGAGCGTGTCGAGGATCGCCGCGAAGGGACGCGCGCTCACAGCCGCCCTCCCTGCCAGCGGCGGGCGCGATCGGCGCACTTGTCCAGCAAGCGGCGCACGAGCCCCAGCGGGGTCGCGCGCGAGGTGGCCAGCACCAGCAATCCGTCGTTGCTCGACGGCGACATCGCCACCACCGCGACCTCGGTCTCGAACACGATCGACGACCATTCGCCGAGCGCCAGGTGGCGCGTCGCACGACGCGCGGCGTCGGTCACGCCACTGAGCTCGGCGCCGACCTCCTGCCCCACGTCGCGGCCATCCCACGCGACGTATGCGCCCGCGAGCACGAGCCCCTCACGGTCGAGGAGAAGCGCCGTCTGCTCCGCCTCCGTGAGCACGTCGGCGAAGAGGAAGCGCGGATCGTGCGACGTGCCGGCCGGCAGCCGGCCCGGATCGCGCGGGAGCTGCGCCAGCTCGAGACGCGCCTCGCGCACGTGCTGTAGCGCGCTCGCCACCTGCTCGTCCCCATCGCCATGCGCCTCGGCGGCAGACAGATACTCCTCCGCTTGCGCGAACCGCCCCTGCTGGAAGCAGACGAAGCCCATCCCCTTCAGCGCACCGAGATGACCGGGCGCGAGACGCAGCACGACGTCCCATTCGTCGAACGCGCGCTCGAGATCCCCGCGATCGACGGCGATGCGCGCCAGCAGATCGTGCGCGTCGGGAAAGTGCGGATGCCGCTCGAGGCCACGCAGCGTGACCTTGAGCGCGAGCTCGCCCTGGCCCCGCCGGCGCAGCGCCTCGCCGAGCGGCACGAAGACGCGGCTCCCCGGATCGCGTACCAGCTCGTCGCTCAGGCGGCGCACTTCGTCAGCCATCGGCGTGCGCCTCCGCGAGATGCATCAGACGCGTCACCATCTCGAGCGCGGTGCGCGCGCGGGCCGCGTCGGGCGCGTTCGGCGCGAGGCGCAGATAGTGCTCCCAGCTCGCGTGCGCGCTGGTGAAATCGCCGACACGAAGTGCCGCGAAGCCGAGGTCGAGATGCACGGCGGGAGTGAGCGGGTCGCCCTGCACGGCGCGCCGTAGCTCGTCCACAGCGTCCTGATAACGACCCAGCCGCCCGAGTGCGCGCGCGCCGAGCAGCCGCGCCTCGGTGGAGGCGGGATCGACCTTGAGCGCGGCGCGCGCCGCGGTGAGCGCCTCTTCCGGACGATGCGCGGCTAGCCCCGTGCGCGCCCGCTCGAGCATCGGTTCGGCACCGAGCGACGATTCGCCCGACGGACGCGGCGCCGGACCCTGATACAGCTCGACCACACCCGTGGACACGAGGCCGTACGCGATCTTCGCCACCTCGAACTCGCTGCGCCCGAGCGCCGCGGCGATCGCACGCAGATCACGCGAGGTGTCGATCATCATCAGCACTTCCCACTCGTGCGGCAGCAGGTCGAGCACGGAGGCGCGATCATCCTCGACCGGCGCGAGCGTCGGGACGACGCTCAGGCTCGGCACCTTGTCCGCGATGCGCGACCACTCGTCGATGCGGCGCGCGCCTTCCATGAGAAGGGATTCCGTCGAGATGCGGATGCGCGCATCGAGCGGTACGTCGGCAACGGCGCGCTCCTCGAACGAGAAGAACCCTTCCTGCCACGACAGCAGCTCGAACACGACGCTCTCGATCGCCAGGCGGAGCTGTCGCTCGAGCTCGCGCTGCGTGAGCACACCGGCGCGCACGAGGCGATCGCCCAGCCCTTCTCCCGGTCGTGGCTCGAGCGCCGCGGAGACGGCGAGATCCGCGTCGTTCACCTTCCCCGCCTGGCGCAGAATCCACTCGATCGACGTCGGGTGGCTGCGCACGCTCGCGTGGATGACGCGGCCGCCGTCGAACAGCACGACGCCCTCGTCGTCGCGCAGGTCGGACGTCACGCGCAGCGCGCCCGTCTTCCGGCTCAGGTCGAGCAGCTGGAAGACGTCGTGGATCCCGAGCTCGCGAAGCGGTCCCTCGATCGCCATGCGTCAGACCCCCGCCGCGGCGGTCGCGGAGAAGATCGTGTCGAGATCCATCGCCGTGCGGGCCTCGCGCCGCGCACGACGCGCAAAGTCGCTCGACGGATCGATCTCGATGGCGCGACGCCACCGCTCGATCGCCTCGCGGAAGCGCTTCTGGTCGGTGAGCAGGAGGCCGTCGTAGTAGAGCGCGCCGACGTGGTCCGGATCGAAGCGGAGGATCCGTCGGATGGCATGCGCCGCGTCACGCTTGCGGCCGATCGCGAGCAGCGTCTCGGCCAGCGCGAGCAGCGCATCGAAGTGGTAGGGATCCCGTTCCAACAGCGCGATGAGCAGGTCGAGCGATTCGTCGGTGCGGCCCGACGTGCGTCGCAACGACGCGAGCTCCAGCGTCGCCTCGGCATACGTCGGCACCGCGTCGAGCGCGCCCTCGAGCTCCGCCTCCGCCTCGCGCAGCATCCCCTTCCCGCGCAGCAACCGCGCAAGCTGGAAGCGCACGACCGCATAATCCTGGTCGAGCTCGAGCGCATGCCGATACGCGGCGATCGCGCCGTCGAAGTCCCCCACCGAGGCCGCGATGTCGCCCGTGCGCTGGTGCACGTCGGCGCGCAGTGGCGCGAGTCGTCGCGCCTGCTCCAGCGCGTTGAGCGCCGCGGCCGGATCGCCGGTGGCGGCGCGCGCCGCGGCGACGAGCATCAGCACCTCGATGTCCGGCGGCCCCGCCGACAGCATCGCTTCCGCGATCGGCCGCGCCTCGCCCCCGCGTCCCATCGCGAGCAGCGCCGTCGCCTCGCCGATCGCCGGACGGAAGGTGTTGGGAGCTTCCCTCTTGGCTTCACGATAGCGGTCGAGTGCCTCGCCGTGAGCGCCCTGACGCGAGTAGATGTCGCCGAGCAGCGAGTACCCGTCCACGCGCGACGCGCCGCGCGCGAGCGCGCGACTCACCTCGGCGGCCGCGCGGTCGTACAACCCCATCGCGAGGTAGTCCGACGCCATCGCGTACGCGTCCTGGCCCGCCTTGTCCGCGTCGCCCGTGCCGTCGTTCTGCCCTGGCGCCAGCGTCGTGAACAACGAGTCGAGCACGCCGGCGTCGAACGCGAAGTCCTCGACGTTCTCCTCGGCGCGGTGCTCGGCGCCCAGGTCGGGCTGGATGGAGAGGTCGGGATCCTCGTACTCGAGGTCGATCGCCAGCTCGAACTTCTGCGCGACGTAGTACGGGTTCAGCTCGAGCGCGCGCTTCGTCTCGCGCAGCGCTCCCTCGAAGTCACCGAGGTTGGAGAGCGTGAAGCTCAGGTTGTAGTGCGCTTCGGCGTAGTCGGGGCGCGCCTGCACCGCGCGTGCGAAGGCGTTCCGCGCATCGTCGTGCTTGCGCAGCTCGGAGAGCACGAGCCCGACGCCGTTCCACGCCGCCGGATCTTCTGGCGCGGTCTGCAGGACCGCGCGGTACGCCTCGAGCGCCGCCTGGAACCGCTTTCCCTTGCTGAGCAGCAGCGCGAGGTTGAGCCTCGCCTTGGCAAACGTCGGCTGCCCCTCGAGCGCGACGCGGAATGCCGCGATCGCCTGCTCGCCGTCGCCGCGATGATAGAGCGCCACGCCGAGGTTGTTGTGCGCCAGCGCGTAGCCCAGCTCCGCCTGGATCGCGCGGCGGTACGAATCCTCCGCCTCGGCGAACTTGCCGTCCTGGTGCAGCGCGACACCGCGCTCGTTCCAGAGCTTCGGGCTGTCGGCCTGCTGCGAGAGCAGCTCGTCGTACAGCTCCACCGCGGCCTTGGCTTCGCGCCGCAGCAGATGCACCTCCGCCATCGCCTGCTGGACGAGCGGACGATCCTCGCCGCGCTCCAGCGCTTTCGCGTACTCGCGCAGTGCCTCGGCGTAGTAGCCCTTCTGCCGGAAGGCCAGGCCGAGGTTGAAGTGCGCCAGCTGCCCCTCGGCGTGCACTTCCATCTGTGTGGAGCGCGACTCCGCTCCGAGCGAGCCCCGTTCGTCGCCATTCCGCTCGATCGCGAGGTTCGCCTGCGCGCGCGACAGCGTGGGATTGAGCTGGATCGCGCGGCGCGTCACCTCGCGCGCTTCCTCGTGCCGGCCCATGTCGCCAAGCACGAAGCCCATCAGATAGTACGCGTCGGGATTGTGCGGATTGAGCTCGACGGCGCGGCGCAGCGCGGCGAGCGCGCCCTCGTTCACGCCGCGATTGTACAGCACCTCGCCGATGTAGAAGTTGACGAGGGAGCTCGACGGATCGAGCGACAGCGCGCGCTCGAGATAGCCCAGCGCGCGATCGAGGTCGCCGTTCGTCCGCTCGGCGAGGCCGAGCTGGACGAACGACGGAATGTCGCTCGGATGGAAGTGCAGCAGCTCGGTGAACTCGGCCACCGCCTCGGCCGTCTGCCCGAGCAGCGCGTGCGTCCGGCCGAGCTCCCAGCGCGCGTCGCGATCGTCGGGGCGGACGCGCAGCCGCTCCGTCAGCTCGGCGACGCGCTTGTCGTAGTAGCCGGTGTTGAAGTAGGCGATCTCGAGGTTGCGCTGCGCGACCTGCATCTTCGGGTCGAGCTCGAGCGCGCGCATGAACGCACTGACCGCCTCCTCGTACAACCCCTTGTTGTAGTAGAGGACGCCCAGATTGTTGTGTGCCCCAGCGTCCGACGGATCGATCCGCCGGGCGAATGACCGCAGGACCTCGCGGTCACGCTCGGAAGTGAGGCTGGGGGACATCGTGCGGGAGCGGCCGGCTCAGGCGACGCGAACGGCGCGCAGGATCGCTTGCAGCGAGGCGGGATCGGGAAGGAGCAGGAAGAAGCCGCGGAGCTTCTCGTCCATGTCGGTCATGTAGAACTCGCTCTCGACGCAGAACACGTAGTCGCGGTCGCTGCCGAACTGCAGATACGCGGTCGTCAGGACTGCAGTGCTCATATCGATCGCCAGGCTCGGCGGCGACGGCAGCAGCATCATCCCCATGAAATCGCTCAGTGCGTTCATGTACGCGCTGCTGAGGATGTTGCCCGCCTCCTTGATCGCCGACTGCTCCATCTCGCCCAGGTCGGCCGCGCTGCCGGCCGGCCGGCGCAGCATGAGCTCCGCCAGGCGCGCCGCCGTCGGCTTGGGGAAGACGAGCAGCGTGCGTCCGGTGAGGTCGCCCAGCATGTGCATGAGGACGGCCGCCACGGGCTCCTCCGGCGCGGTGATCTGCGGAGGGACCTCCTCGAGCCGCGACACATTGATCGTCGGGACGCTGATCATGATGGTCCCGCCGATCATCTGCGACAGCGCCGTGGCCGCGTGGCCGGCGCCGATGTTCGCCACTTCTCGGAGAGCGTCCAGCTGCAGCGCCTTCAGAGAACGAATGTCATCCATGGGAGTGCCGTTAAAGAAGACTGCTCACGTCAATGATCAGCGCCGGGGCGCCGTCGCCAAGAATCGTGGCCCCGCCGAAGAGCGTGAGGCCGTTCTGCACACCGTCGAACTGCTTGACGACGATCTCCTGCTGTCCGATCAGCGCATCCACCACGAGCGCCGCGCGTCGCTCCGCCATCTCGACGACGACCACCTGCTCCAGGCCACGCGTTGCTTCACCTTCGTAGCCCAACAGTTGCCGCATGCGAATCAGCGGCAGGACTTCCTCGCGGATCATCAGTACCTCGCGCCCCTTCAGCGTGGTCAGGATGTCCGCATGCAGCTCCACCGTCTCGCTCACGTGCGTCATCGGGATCGCGTACGTCTCGTCGCCGAGACGCGCCAGCAGCGACCGGACGATGGCGAGCGTGAGGGGTAGCCGCAGCGTCACCGTCGTGCCGTTCCCCGGCGACGTGCGCATGTCCACCGACCCGCCGAGCGACCGCACGCGGTTGTGCACCGCATCGATGCCGACGCCGCGCCCCGACAGGTCCGTCACCTTCTCCGCCGTCGAGAAGCCGGCCATCGAGATGATGCGGAACAGCTCTTCGTCGGAGAGCTCCGCCTTGCTCGCGTCCACCAGCCCCTGCTCGCGCGCGCGTGCCAGCACCTTCACGCGGTCGATCCCGCGCCCATCGTCTGTCACGCGGATCGCGACAGCGGAGCGATCGCGCACCGCGCTCAGCGTCAGGCGGCCGGACTCCGGCTTCCCCTGCGCGCGACGCATCTCCGGCGTCTCGAGGCCGTGGTCGACGGCGTTGCGCAGCAGGTGCACGATCGGATCGCCCACCTCGTCGAGCATCGAGCGATCGAGCTCGACCTCCTTCCCCTCGATCGTGAAGTCCACCGACTTGCCGACCGAGCGTGCGGCGTCGCGCACGAGCCGCGGGAAGCGGTCGAACACCTGCCAGACGGGCACCATGCGGCTCGTCATGATCTCGTCCTGCAGGTCGGCCACCAGGCGCGACGTCTGCGCGACCGTCTCGGCCAGCGCGGCGTCGTCGATCGGGCCGGTGAGCTGCACCAGGCGGCCGCGCGTGATCACCAGCTCGCCGATCAGGTTCATCAGCGTGTCGAGGCGTCGCAGATCGATGCGCACGCTGCGCTGCTGCTTCACCCCGGCCGCACCATTCGTCGCGCCGCCGTTGAGTGACGTGGGAGCGCTCGCGCCGTTCTTCTTTGCGGGCGTCGCGATCGGTGAAGGGGGCTGCGTTGCCGCGTCCTCGCCGGCGCGTACCTCGTCCACGTCGCCGGCGCCTCGCAGCGCCGCGATCACTTCGTCTTCCGTCAGGTCGGTCGTCAGCCTGAGCGCGAAGTCGCTCTCGAACTCGTCGGCCTGAAGTTGCTCGATGGCGGGAGCGATCGCGTCGACCGTCCCGAGCTTCTTCGCCGCTTCCACGACGAGGAACGCGCGGACGCCCTTGAGCGGCGTCCCCGCGACGAGGCGGATACGCACCAGCATGCCGCTGCCCGCCGGCGCGACGGCGGTCCACGCGTCCACCGCAGCCATCGAGAACTCGCCCGTCGCCCGGCGGATCGGAAACTCGCCGGTCGCCGGGATCGGGAACTCGCTCGTCATGGCGATCGAGAACTCGCTCGTCACGGCGAGGGAGGAGTACGCCGGCGTGCCGGTGCGCATCGCCTCCGCCTGGAGCTGCGCGACCATCGGCGCGACGTCGACCGAATCCACGCCGCTCACCGCCGACTCGATCGAACGTTCCAGCAGGTCGGCCGCGCGGAAGAGGAGGTCCATCAGGCGCGCGTCCACCGTGCGCTCACCCTTGCGCACGAGATCCAGCAGCGTCTCCAGCTCGTGTGACAGCGCCGCGACGGCGGTGTAGCCCATCGTCGCGCTCATCCCCTTGATCGTGTGCACGCCGCGGAAGATCGCGTCCACGGGCTCATCGCCCCCCGCTCCCCGCTCGAGCGCGAGGAGTGAGTGGTTGATGGCTGACACGTGCTCGCGGCTCTCCGAGAGAAAGAGCTCGGCGTACTGGGCGCTATCCACGCGCGTCAGTCGGAGAAGAGGATGCGATGGGTGAGGTCACCCAAGCACGCGCTGGACGGCTTCGAGAACTCGGCTCGGCTGGAACGGCTTCACCACGAAGTCCTTCGCCCCGGCCTGAATCGCCTCGACCACCAGCGCCTGCTGCCCCATCGCGGAGCACATCAGCACCTTCGCGGCAGGATCGAACTTCGTGATCTCGCGGACCGCGTCGATCCCGCCCATGTCGGGCATCACGATGTCCATCGTGACGAGATCGGGACGAAGCTGCTTGTACTTCTCCACGGCCTGCACGCCCGTCTCCGCCTCGCCGACGATCTCGAATCCCGCCTGTTGCAGGATGTCGCCGACCATCGTGCGCATGAAGATCGCGTCGTCGCAGATGAGAACCGTATGACTCACTCGATTGCCCCCTTAGAGCAGGACCTGCGTGACCAACGTGTGAATGTCGACGAGGACGACGACGCCGTCCTCCAAGTGCCCGAGACCACGGACCAGCGCGTCCCCTCCCCGTGCGCCGCCATGGTTCTCGACGTGCTCCTCCGAGATCGCCTGCACGTCCATGACCTCGTCCACCGCGATGCCCACGACGCGCGAGCCGTGCGTGGCGAGGATGATCGACCCGTCCCGCACCACGGGGCGCGCCGGGTCGATCCGCGTCCCCAGATCCAGCACCGTCACGATCGTCCCGCGCAGATTGATTAAGCCCTGGACGAACGACGGCGCGCCAGGCAATCGCGTGGCGCGCCGATATGGAATGATCTCCCGGACCGCATCGATGTCGCAGCCGTACACCTTCCCCGCCACGCGGAACAGCAGCGTCCGCGCGGTGGCTCGCGATTCAGGAAGAGTCTCGGTAGAAGCCAAAGTGCTCCAGCGGATCGAGGTCGGGGGGTACGTGCTCGGCGCCCGCGACCGCGACGAGCGCCTGCACCAGGTCCTGCGGCAGCGGTGACCGAAGCTCCACTGGCTCCCCTGACGCGGGGTGACGGAAGCGGAGCCAGGCTGCGTGGAGGAAATGTCGTTTCGGGGGGAGAGGAACCAGTCGCCGCCCGCCGCCCCCACCGTAGGTGTCGTCCCCGACCACTGGATGCCCCAGCGACGAGAGATGCACCCTGATCTGGTGCGTGCGCCCGGTATGGAGATGCGCCCGCAGCAGGTCCACGGATTCGAAGCGAGCGAGCCGCACGAAGTCGGTTCGTGCCACCCGTCCGGTACTGACGATTGCCATACGCTTTCGGTCTCGCGGATCTCGCGCGATCGGCCGATCGACCGTGATCCGGTCGGCGTCGAGGTGTCCCCAACACAGTGCGGCATACCGCCGGACGATCTCGCGGCGCCCCATCGCCGCCCCGAGCAGCCGGTGCGCGCGGTCCGTTTTGGCGACGAGCAGCAGCCCGGATGTCTCCTTGTCGAGGCGGTGGACGATCCCCTCGCGCTCCTCCCCCCCGACCTCCGAGAGGGGGCCGCCACGCCCCTTGAGCGCGTTCACGAGCGTGCCGCTCCAGTTGCCGGGCGCCGGGTGGACCACCATCCCCGCCGGCTTGTCCACCACCAGCACCTCGTCGTCCTCGAACACGACGGTCAGCGGGATCGCCTCTGCCTCGACGGCGCGCGCCGCCCGGGGGGGGATTTCCACCACGACGCGCTCCCCCGCGGTCGGCCGGTAGCTCGCCCGCTCGGCGCGTCCCTCCACGCGCACCTGGCCCGTGGCGATCAGCGTCGCCGCCTGGGTGCGCGAGAGATCGAGCGCGCCGGCAATGAAGAGGTCGAGCCGTGGAGCGGAGGATGGCGCCACCAGCTCATGGCGCGCACCCGGCCGGCCGGCGCCGGCGTCGCTCACGCGTCGGGTCCGGACGCTCCCTGCGCCGCGTCGCTCTTCACCGCGTCGCCCGCGAGCGTGGAAGGCGTCTGTGCCTTCTGCGCCTCACGCTCCTCGCGATCCTCGCGGGACAGCGACCACGCCAGCACGAGCGCTCCGATCGTCACCGCGGAATCGGCGACGTTGAACGTCCAGAAACGCCAGCTGCTCACGCCGACGTCGATGAAGTCGACGACCCCGTGCGAGGAGCGGATCCGGTCCAGCAGGTTGCCCGCCGCGCCGCCCCACGCGAGACCGAGCGCGAGGATGCGCATCCGGTCGCCCGCGCGGTTGGCCGGCCCCGACAGCCGATACAGCCGCCACAGCACGAAGAGCGCGATCAGCGCGAACGCGCCGAAGATGTATCGCGAGTTCTCCCCCAGCGACATGCTGAACGCCGCGCCGGGATTGTACGCCAGCGTGAAGCGCACGTACTCGCCGAAGATCTCCCGCGGCACGTAGCGCACGAGATACCGCTCGGCGAGGAGCTTGGTGATCTGGTCCACGACGATCACCGTCGCCGCCGTGCCCCAGAACAGGAGCGCGCTTCCGCGCCGGACCTTCGGATCGTCCGTCATGCCACGTCCGCCGATTCAGTCGCTGCGGAGGCAACCGACGCCACCGCTGTGGCGGGGACGGATGCTGCGGCGCTCAACGCCAACACCTCGTCGGCGCGCGCCGCGCGGTCCTCCTGCCAGAGCACCCAGGCGAGCACCGCCGCGCCGACGCTCACGGCCATGTCGGCGACGTTGAACGTCGGCCACCGCGCAGCACCCACGCCGACGTCGATGAAATCCACCACGCCGAAGAATGAGCGCATCCGGTCGAGCAGGTTGCCGATCGCGCCCGCGCAGACGAGCGCGAGCGCCACCGTCCGCGCGGTGTGTCCCAGCCGCGTGGCGCGATAGAGCCTGCCGAGTATCACCAGCGCGACGAGCGTCAGTCCGGCGAAGATCCACCGCGACTGGGGCCCGAGGTTCAGCCCGAACGCCGCGCCCGGGTTGTAGACCAGCGTGAAACGCAGGCTGCTCCCCAGCACCTCGTGCGGGATGCCCCGCACGAGCACGCGCTCGGCCACCGCTTTCGTGATGACGTCGACGATCGCGACGACGAAGAGGATCGGCCAGAACAGTGAGGCGTTACTTCGACTTTGCATCTTCCTCGCGCTGCTTGCACTGGATGCAGTAGCGCGCGTGCGGCAACGCGTCCAGCCGCTCGAACGCGATGTCGTTCCCGCAATTGTGGCACTTGCCGAACGTCTCGGGCGACCGGTACAGCCGGCGCAGCGCTTCGTCGATGTGCCAGAGGAAACGCCCCTCCTGGCTCGCGAAGAGGAACGCCTTCTCCCGCTCCATCGCGTCCGTCCCCTGGTCCGCCATGTGGAAGGAATAGCTGCTCAGATCGCCGTCCGACTCCTGCGACGTCGCGCCGAACGCCTCGCCGTAGTTGCCGAGCTCCTTCACCGCGCGACGACGCTCCTCCATCAGCCGCTTCTCGAAGTGCTGGAGCAGCTTCTTCGACATCGCCTTCGACTTCTTGGCCGTGTTCTCTGACGTGGGCATCGCTACTCGTCCTTGGTTAGGGCCAGAGTGGCACGAACCTCATCGAGGTCCACGCGCAATCTCGCCACGATGTTCCCTTCCGGCTCGCCGCCGAGCACCACGTCCGTGGCGAGCACTTCCCCGGCGATCCACTCGCGATGGATCGTCGCTGCGTCGAGCACCGCGGCGTCGCCGCCGATGCCGAGACGGATGCGATCGCTCACCGCCAGGCCGGCGTCCCTTCGCATACGCTGTACCCGACTGATGAGCTCTCGTGCCATCCCCTCTTGCCTGAGCTCGGATGTCACCGCGGGATCGATCGCCGCGAAGTATCCGTGCTCTTCCTGCACCACCAATGCACCCGACGCACGACGCACGATCGTCAGATCGTCCGGTGTGATCTCGTGCGAATCGCCGTCCACCGTCACCACCAGCTCTTCACCCTGCTCGAACCGACGCAGGTGGTCGCTCGAGAACTGCGACACCGCATCCGCCGCAAGCGGCGTCCGCTTGCCGAACTTCTTGCCGAGCGCGCGGAAGTTCGGCTTCGCCTCGAGCGTCACGAGCGCATCCGCGCTCGTCGCCACTTCGACGCGCTTCACGTTGAGCTCCGACGCCAGCACCGGCAGCAGCGGCGCCAGCGACTCCGCGCTCGCGTTCGGCGCGACGCACACCATCCGCGAGAGCGGCTGCCGCACGTTGATACCCGCCTGTTCGCGTGCCGCACGGCCGAGCGTCGCCAGCGTCCGGATGCTCGACATCGTCGACTCCAGTGTCGCGTCGGAAGCCACGCCACTCGAACGCACGTACGGCGCCAGATGCACCGACTCGCCCGTGAGTTCCCGATGTAACCAGTCGGTCACGAATGGTGCGAACGGCGCCAGCAGTCGACACACGACCGTGAGCACTTCGTGGAGCGTCGCGAACGCCGCGCGATTGTCCGCCGAGTCCACGTCGTAGAAGCGCTTCCGCGACTGACGCACGTACCAGTTGGCGACGTCGTCGTCCACGAACTCCAGGATCGTGCGCACCGCCGCTGTCGCGTCGTAGTCGAGCAGCGCCTCGTCTGCTGCCCGCTCGACCGTCGCCAGCCGCGACAGGATCCACCGGTCGAGCAGCGGCCGGTCGGCCGGCGCGGGATCCGCCGCCGACGGCGCCCAGCCGAAGTTCGCGTACTGCGCGAACATTCCGCTGTAGATGTTCTTCAGCGTCAGCAGGAAGCGCCCCGCGCCCTGCCGGATCAGGTTCTCGTCGAACGAACGCGGCTCCCACACCTTCGTGCTGCTCACGAGGAAGAGCCGCACCGCGTCCACGCCGTGCCGCGAGAACACCGCCCACGGATCCACGACGTTGCCGCGGCTCTTCGACATCTTGCGCCCTTCGGCGTCGAGCACGAGATCGTTCACCACGACC
>DASVNI010000225.1:0-5889 GCA_036383935.1 Gemmatimonadaceae bacterium
ATGAGGTGATGAAGTCCGCGTGACTTCGATGTGCCGGATCACGCCGCGGAGCTCACCCCCAGCTGCTCACGCTCCGGACGCGGACTGAATTCGCCGCGCGCCAGGAGCATCAGACCGGCGACGAGCACTCCCAGGAAGGCACTGAGCGCCAGCTTCAAAGCAGCCTGACGGGGAACGGGAGTCAGGTCGGGCGGGATGGGGTCCACGACGACGACCGCCGGCATCTCGGAGAGCTCGCGCGCGACCGCGTTCTGGTTGTCGCTCACCGCATCGGAGTACGTCGACTGGGCCGCCTGGAGATCGCGGTCGATCCGTTGACGCTCGATCGCCGCGGGCGAATACGGCTCGTACACCCGATGCGTCGTCTGGAAGTACTGCAGCCGAGCCTCGGCCGCATGCAGCTGTCGGCGCGCGCTGTCCACCTGTGCCTTGCCCGCCTCTCGTTGATCGCTCGCCTGCGAGCGCAGCACCTTCACGAACGTCTGGCTTGCCGACGCGAGAATCCGCTCCGACACGACGCGCGCCAGCGCGCTATCGGAATGCGTCACGGTGAAGGTGACGAGTCCCGTCTGCTTGTCGATGTCGGTGGCCACCACCTCTCGCATCGCGCGATCGATCTCTTGCGGCTTGATCGTGGCGGCTGGCTTATCGAGCAGCCGTTCGATCACGGTCTGCTTCGTGCCCACGCCGACCTGGGACAGCGCGACCTCACGCAATACGCCACGCAGCAGGAGCAGGCGAGTGATGAAGTACGGAGTCGACTGGACGCCCCCCAGCGCCGTATTGCCGAGCAGCGAGGAGAGTCCCCCGGCGATCGAGGCGGACTTGGTGTTTGGCACTGCGGCGACGACCATCTGCGCCGCGTACTCGCGATCGGAGGCGAGAATCAGCGCCAGCGATGCGGAGCACGTCACACCGACGCACACGGCGACCAGTCGCCACTTGCGAAGGAATGGACGATACAGGGTATCGAGGCCCACTTCCGACTGCGACGGTGCGACACGCGTCAGAACGATATCAGAGTGCTTCATGAGGGGCACCGTTGAGGTAAGTCATGCGCTCATCCGCTTGCGCCGGCTCAGCGCGCCCTTCAGCGCGACCACGCCGCTATATGGCACCGACATCAGCGCGAGCGTCTTCGCCACACCCAGATAGCTGAGGGGTTCGACACCGCGGAAATACTCGAGTTGAATCCGAAGCTTGCTTCTGAGCTGCCGGCGGCGACGCGTGATCGAGATTCCGCCTGGATCGAAGCGCGTCACCAGCAGCGTGTCGGGGAGGTTGGCCACCCGGAACGACCTGACGATGCGCCAGAAGAACTCCAGGTCCTCCGCGGCGGGATACGACGTGGAGTACTTGCCGATAGCGCGCACCACAGTCGTGCGAAACATCACCGTCGGGTGGATGAGGCACACCGTATAGGGCATGGCGCGCGCGATCGACGCGTGATCCGAGGGCAACGCCATGGCGAACGCAAAGCTGCCGTCGTCGCGGCGCCACTCCACGTTCGACCCCACGAGCGCGATGTCGGGATGCGCCTCGAGGAAGTCTTGCTGTGCAGCGAGCCGCGTCGGCGCGCACCTGTCGCCCACGTCGAGGCGCGCCACGAGCTCGAAGTCGCGCGCCTCGATGTACTCGAGTCCCGCATTGAGCGCGGCCTCGATACCGCTGTTACGCGCGAGGCGGAGCACGACGATCGGGAAGTCGTACGCGTCGCCATCCACTTCGAGCGGTGGCGTGCTCCCGTCGTCCACGAGCACCACGGTGAACGGCACCCCCTGCGATCGCAGCGACTCGAGCGAGTCGCGCAGACGGCCGCGTTCGTTGTAGACCGGGATCAGCACCGCGATCCGGCCCGTCGCGGCCGCGATCGGCTCCTCAGGCAGCATGCATTCCCTCCGGAGTCGCTGCTCCGCTCTGCAACCCATAGGCGAACCACAGCAACGCCTCGGTACCACGGAACTGCAGCAGCGCGATCACGAAGTAGATGCCGATGTACAGCAGCAGCGGATCGCGAAGCCGCGACACGGCCGCGCGGCGCCAGGTCAGGCCGATGAGTAGTATGTACGCGCAGAAGCCTTGCGCCCCCGACTCCACCAGCTGTTGCAACCACTGGTTGTGCAGATTGTCCTCGGTGACGTTGGCGGCGAGGGTCCGCTCGACCATTGGCACCGCATTGCCCAGCCCCACGCCGAGTGGGTGAGAGACGAACACACGGACACCACCGGTCCACAGGGCGAGCCGCGACGTCGAACCGGGATCCTCGCCGACGCTCTGGAAGCGTTGCGCGATGTAGTCCGCGCCCTGGACACCGCGAGCGGCGAACACGCCCAGCCCGGAGATCAGGATGACGGCGACCGGCAAGAGCCAGCGGCGCCCCGGGATACCCTGTTCATTGCCGAGCAGCGATCTCCCAACGCTTGCCACGACGACGAGCACGACGATGATCAACCCGACGCGACTCGCATAGGCAACGCTCAGCCCTGCACTGCCGATCATATAGGGAATGAACAGGCGCGACCCGATGAGGAACACGCCGGACATCGCGACCCAGGTCGCTTCGACGTTCGGCCCGCCGCCGTAGAACGTTGGCAGCGTCGGATGCCCGTAGGGAGCTGCGAGGAAGCGGAGGATGTCCGGAAGGAAGATCACCCCCTTCACGAGCACGGCCAGCAGCACTGCAACGCTCACCCAGCGTAGCGCACGTAGCGTCGTCGCGGGGCCGGCCATGAGGCCGATCGTGCCCCCGACCGTGGCTGCGTACCCCGCGAAGATCATGTTCGCGATCGCGGCCTTCGGCCCGAACGCGTACGACGCGACGAGCGCGGTCAACCCGACGACGACGAAGTACGCGATCATCTCGGGCCGCCAGCGCACCAGTCGTCCTCGCGCGAGGAGGAGCAGCCCAAAGCACCCGAAAAGTCCGTGGTAGACTTTGAGTGCCGGTCCGGCCCCCGCGTCGCTTTCGGCGGCGAGATGGCCGGAAAAGGTCAACATCTGAATGTTGAGCGCCAGAAAGAGCAGCGTCACGCCGATGAACGCGCCGCTCACGCGCGGCAAACGCCACCACTGCGGGGCGGCGAGCCCGGCGAAGGGAACGTCGATCCCGTCGGCGCCGGCGCTCAACCGGCGCTCCGCCAATCGGCGTCGAACATCGGGCTACCGCCGCGCGATCGCGAGAATCGCCACGAGCGCGCCGAGCACCTGCGCCGTCGAACCGGCGATCGCCGAGAAGCCCGGGCCCTTGTCCGACGGATCCTGCTGCGGCACGTACACCACCGAGCCTGCGCCGGGCGCCGGCTTGCCGTCGGGGGCGAACCGATGCGGCGTCACACTCTCCACCTTGCCGCTCGCCTGCGTCACGTACGCGCGGCCGAGGTCGGCCTTCGCCGAGCCGCCGCCCGCGGCGCGGATGTAGTAGTCGATCTTCTTCCCCGGCTCGTACGCTACCGCGATCGGCGAGTTCACCGCACCACGCACGTCCACCATCGAGACGTAGCGCGGCACGAACAGCGAGTCGCCATTCGTGAGCAACATGTTGTCGCGATAGGTGGGATCCTTCATCACCTTCGGCAGGTCGATGCCGACGCGTCCGATGCGGCTCTCGTTGCGATAGAACACGAGACCGGGCGCGTACGCCTCCGGCGTCAGCCCGCCGGCGCGCTTGATCACGTCGCTCAACCGCTCGTCGCGCGACACCAGCGTGTAGCGCCCGGGGAACTGCACTTCGCCGTACACCATCACGGTGCGCGGCACGGTCCAGTCGGGCCGGCGCAGCAGCAGCACGTTGTCGTGCGGCTGGAGCACGATCTCGGCATCCGCCGTCGGCTTGGGAACCGACTCACCCGCGCCGCCGGGGCGGAGCGCGTCCGACATCGGCAGGTCGTTGACCGTTACCGGCACGCGGAAGGTGCGCGCCGTGACGGAGCGGTCCGTGCCCTGCTCCGGCATCCGCGCGATCTCGGCCTGTCCGAGCGCGCTCTCGTTCGCGCCACCGGCGAGCAGCACGAGGTCGCGCAGCGTCATCCCCATCCTATAGGGAAAGCGGCCCGGCTGACGCACGGCGCCGCCGATCGAGACGTAGCGCTCCTCGCGCATGCTCGACCCGGCGAATACCTGGACCTCGTCGTTCTCCTCGAGGGAGATGTCGTTCAACACACCGCCCGCACGATCCGTGAGCGTGGCGCGGAGTTGCCGCCGCGTCGAATCGGGCATCAGCCGCGTGACGAGGACGTTGTCCATCATCGCGTCCGGACGAACGCCGCCCGCATTGCGGATGGCGTCGGACAGACGCATCCCGGCGCGGAATCCCTGCGGCCCCGGCGCCCAGACACTGCCCAGCACCGCGATGCGGTCGCGCACCTGGTCAGAGACCGGGAAAACGCGCACGACGTCGCCCGGCTCGGCGTGGAACGCGGCGGGGCCAGCGCTCGCCAGCTTCTCCGCCGGCACGTCGATCACGACGCGATCGCGCCCGTCCGGCGCCCGCTGCCCGGGCGGGAGGATGCGCTCCACCATCACGCGGCGTTGCGCCGCCTGCTCGGTAAATCCACCCGCCGACTTGAGGACGTCGCCCAGCGACTCCCCTTCCTTGATCTCGTAGGTCGACGGCCGCGCGATCTCACCCACCACCCGCACGCGCGCGCCGTGCACGGGGACGAACACGATGTCACCCGTCCGGAGCCGCACGTCGTGTGACGCGTCGCCGCGTAGCAGGTAGTCGTACACGTCCAGCGAGTCCACCGTCTTGCCGCCGCGACGCACCTCGATGCGGCGCATGCTGCCATTGCTGCTCGGACCGCCCGCGGCGTACAGCGCCGAGAGCGCGGTCCCCGCGCTGGAGACCTGATAGCTCCCCGGCAGCGTCGCCTCGCCGACGACGAACACCTGGTTGAGATGGAGGCGCGACACGCTCACCGAGTAGCGCGTCGCCGCTCCGGGGCCCTTCCCCACGTTGCCGAATACCTTCGACAGCCGCGCCGCCAGGAGCGCGTCGAGCTGGCCGAGGGTGAGGTTCGCGACGTGGATCTGCCCGACCTGTGGGATGACGACGAATCCTTCGCGCGTCACCTCGAGGCTGTGCGCCACCTCGACGTCGCCGGTGAGGATGAGGACGAGCTGGTCGCCGGGGCCGAGGACGTACGAGTCGTCCACTGGGCCGGCGGCGGCCGGGTCGAACATCGACGTCTTCTGCCGGAACAGGCTCAGGCCGTAGATCGTGCGGCCCGTGCTGTCGACGGGCGCCTCGACGACCACGCCTGCAGAGTCCTGGGCGCCGCGGTTCTGGAGCCACTGCCGCTCGATGGCCCCGGTGCTGTCCGCGGGGATCTCGAGCGCGGCGATGGCGCTGAACACGCTGTCGCTGGGGGCCGCACCAGTATCGGCGCCCGAGCCACCGCTCATGTAATTGTCGAGCATGTGCTCCGGGTAGCCTTCGGCGCGGAGCTTCGCCCGGACCTGGTCGGGGGTCAGGCCGCTGCTGGCCAGCCGGGCGCGCAGCTTGGCGACGAGCGCGGGGTCGTTCTGCAGCATCGCCTGCGCCTCGGCCGCCGAGGGGCGGCCGGCGCGCTGCTGCGCGAGGAGCGGCGCCGCCGGGAGGGAGCACAGAAGAGCCGCCGCGAGCGGCAGCAGATATCGGGAGGTGTACATGGCCGTCAGGAGGGTGGTGCAGCTCGGTCGCGAGCGGGCGGTCCGACCGGCCGGCGGCGGAAGTCGGCTACGGCGATTCGGGGGACCGGGCGCGCTCGCGTTCGGGCGGTTGACGACACGAGCTCGCTTCCGTCACTATGGATGAGGCGGCTTACATGCCACGAAGCGAGGGGCACGGGGTCAAAGTCAGCACTGTGCCCGGATTCGAGACCCTCGGGACGCCGGCCGGATCACCTAATG
>DASVNI010000226.1:0-9111 GCA_036383935.1 Gemmatimonadaceae bacterium
CTCCGACTCATTCGTGTCGGAGACCCTGCACGACGCACGGCGTCGCTCCGCTGGGCTATGCGTGGTGTAAGGTCGCGAGGAACGTCATCGCGACGTCACAGCGCCGGATCGGCGCCGTCGAATCTGCGCGTCGGCGCGCTACAGCTTCCAGCCCTTGAGCTTCGTGATCGACTCCTCGAGCGCCCGCCGCTCCTCGTCGCGGCTCGCTTCGGCCCAGAGCCCCTCGTACGTCCGGACGGCGAGGTCGAGGGCGAGGGGATCGTGTTCGGCGCCCGCGACGCTGGCGGCGTTGTCGGCCAGAGCGGCGCGCGCCAACTGGTCGGCGGGGAAGCGGTCGGCTACCTGCTGCCACCGCTCCATGCGCGCGCGCGGATCGGACTGCGCGAGGGCCCAGAGGTGCCAGGCGCCCCGGTTGCCGGGGTCGGCGCGCTTCGCTCGCTCGGCGAGCTCGCCGACCACGTCCGCGCCACGGCCGGTCAGCCAGTACGCGTTCGCGAGAATGACCATCGGCTGCGCCTCCGCCGGACTGACCTCGACGATTCGCTCGTAGACGGGGATCACGACCTCGGGGAGGTCCATGAAGGGGGCGGCGGCGGGGGGAAGGACGTCGGCCGGAGCGTTCCGCACGATCGCCTTCACGCGGTCGAGCAGTGCGCCCAGATCGCCCTTCTGCCGATACTCGTGCACGGCGGTCGCCAGTGCCGCCGAGACATCGGTCAATGAAGAAGAAGACATTGTCGAAAGTTACTCACGCTCACCGAAGGTCTGACGCCCCAGCCGACCCGACCGGTCGGCGCGAAGCGTGGCCGCTCCCCGGGCACGAAGTTCGCAGCTTCACGTGTGGGTTGCGCGAATCGAGATTGTTGGCGATACTCGTTGCGTCCGTCGGTCCGACAGCGCAAAGCGTCGACCGACCGAGCATCGACGCGCGGCAAGACCAGTGTTCCGTCGTTGACGGAGGCACGAGGCGAGACGAAGCGCCGCGCCCCATGTAGGACCGATCGCCTGACCCCGCGTGAGGGATCCGCGCCGGCAGGTGATCGAGGCAAAGCACCAGTCGCGTCGCTCCATTTCCGACATCGTTCGAGCTCCCACGGCGCAGCCGTGCGGCCCTTCCGCGAGACATCGCCCGATTCCGTTCCAAACCGCGACGCTGCGATTGGACATATCGCATACAGCACGACGCGAGCACGCCGCAGGCGTGAACCGCGAGTTTTCACCCTGACCGACCGCACTGCATGACTGAACGTCGGCGTCCCCCCCGTCGTGGCCGTGGACCCCGCTCCGGCGCCCGCCCCGTAATCGAGCAGGGCGAGCCGAACCCGTATCGCGAAGCGCCAGACGAATCCGCGGAAGCTCCGGTCGAACGGGCACCGCGGACCGAGCTTGCGCCGCCTCCCGCGCCGCCGCCACCCGTCGCCGAGCCGGTTTCCTCGAGCGAGAGCACGCCACCGCCACCGCCGGCCGCACCAGCACCGGCGACACCCGCCGCCGCGACGCCGGCACCGCGTCCGGACGGCGGCGCCTACGCCGCGCCGAACGCCCCTCGCGAGGGCGGCTACGAGCCGCGCCAGAACGGACGGCGCGGTCGACGGAATCGTGGGCGCGGCCGACGAGACCAGGGCCAGGGCCCCGGGCAGGGCGGCGATCGCTCGCAGGGGAATCCCGCGCCGATGCAGCTCGTCGCGACCGGCGAGACGACCGGCTGGTTCGACCCCGCGCGTGATGGAGGATTCGTCCGTCGGGCGCAGGCGAGCTATCTCGCCGATGCCGGCGATGCGTACGTCTCACCCTTCCTCGTCCGCCAGCACGCGCTGCGCAAGAGCGACCTGATCGCCGGCACCACCGGTCGCGACCCGCGCGGCCGCACCGCACTGATCGAGATCACGTCGATCAACGGCGACGCCCCCGAGAGCGCGCTCCGCCGCCCAGAGTTCAACACGCTGACGGCAACGTACCCGGAGCGGAAGTTGTACCTCGAGACGGGCCGGCCGGCCAAGGGCGGCCCCGAGCTGATCCGCCGCGCCATCGACCTGATCGCTCCGATCGGCTATGGACAGCGCGCCCTGATCGTCGCGCCGGCGCGAGCGGGAAAGACCACGCTGCTGCACGCGATCACGGAAGGCATCGCGCTCAATCACCCCGAGGCGGCGCTGCTCATCCTCCTCGTCGACGAACGTCCCGAGGAAGTCAGCGAGGCGATCTCGTGGGGGGTGGGCGAAGTGATCGCGTCGAGCTTCGACCAGCCGGCGGCGCGCCACGTGGAAGTCACGGAGATGGTGCTGGAGCGGGCGCGGCGTCTCGTGGAACAGGGGCGCGACGTGGTGATCGTGCTCGACTCGCTCACCCGCATGGCGCGCGCGCACAACACGGCGGAGCGCGGCACGGGACGAACGATGTCCGGCGGCCTCGACTCCCAAGCGATGGCGAAGCCGAAGGCGTTCTTCGGGTCGGCGCGTGCGGTCGCCTCGACCTCCGGCGGCGGATCGCTGACGATCATCGCTACCGCGCTGATCGAGACGGGCTCGCGGATGGACGACGTGATCTTCGAGGAGTTCAAGGGCACGGGCAACTGCGAGATCAAGCTCGACCGCTCGCTCGCCGAGAAGCGCATCTACCCGGCGATCGACATCGCGACGAGCGGCACCCGGCGCGAGGAGAAGCTGTTCCGTCCGGACCAGCTGGACAGCGTGTACACCCTGCGGCGCGGCCTCAGCCAGATGCCGCCGCAGGCGGGGATGGAGTGGCTGATCAAGCGGATCGCCAACACGCCGAACAACGACCAGCTCCTGTCCGGGCTGTAGAACCGGTTCACGGTTCACGGTTATTGGTTGACCGTTACGGCCGGCCCCCGGGACGCAGGACTTCCCGGGGGCCGGCCGTTTCCTGTGCGCCCAATGGCCCATTGCGGGCCTCCCGCCTGCCCCTTCCCGGGCCCGCCCTTTGCTATTGATTGGGCCGCTATGCCACTTACCCGCCGAATCGGGGGCGCGGCGCTCGTCCTCGTGGCGAGCGCTTTTGCTGCACCGGCAGCCGCCGCGCAGCAGACGCCGAAGATGGAACTCTCGCCCACCCCCGAAGTGCGATCCCTCGCGCTGGACGGGGTCAAGTCGGTGGATGCCGACGAGCTGCGCCAGAGCATCTACACCACGGCGACGAGCTGCCGGAGCGTCATCCTCGCGCTCGTCTGCAAGTTCAGCCATTGGCGCGCGCTCGAGAGCCGGCACTACTTCGACAAGCAGGAATTCCAGCGCGACGTCCTGCGCATCCGCGTGTTCTACTACAAGCGCGGCTTCCGCGAGACCGAGGTCGACACGAGCGTCACGCGACTGAATGAGAAGACGGTCGCCGTGCGGTTCAACGTGATCGAGGGACCGCCGACGACGGTCACCAACGTCACCGTGGTGCAGGATTCCCAGCTCTTCTCGCCGCGCCGGCTGCGCCGGCTCACGATGCTCAGGGCCGGCCGGCCACTCGATCTGCTCAAGATGGACTCGACGCGGGTCGGCCTCACGAACGAGCTCTGGGATCTCGGCTATGGCGACGCGCTGGTGGACACGTCGTCCATCGTGGACCCGGTCGCGCGCACGGCGCAGGTGCAGTTCCGGCTCGTCCCGAACCATCTGACGCGCGTCGGACAGATCGTCGTCAGCGGCGCGGACGAGATCTCTCCAACGACGGTGCTGAACTCGCTCACCTTCAAGACGGGCGACCTGTACCAGCGCAGTAGCGTCCTCGAGAGCCAGCGCAACCTGTACGAGTCGAACCTGGTCCGACTGGCCACGATCCAGGTCCCCGAGACGTTCGACAGCATCAAGACGGTGAACGTCCTGCTCCGCGAAGCGAAGCTCCACGAGATGCGTCTCGGTGGGGGCTTCAACACGGTGGACTACTTCCAGACCGAGGCCCGCTTCACGCACTACAACCTCCTCGGCGGCGCACGACGACTCGACATCACCGGGACGGTCGGCAACCTCCTCGCGAGCCCGCTCGACGGCTGGTTCATCTTCCGGCAGCAGATCGTCGACTCGACTCTCACGGGGAACCCGGACGAGTTCCTGCGGCCGACGTGGCAGGCGAACATCCAGTTCACGCAGCCCGCCTTCCTGCGGCGGCCGAGGAACTCGCTGTCGTTCGGTGGGTTCGCGCAGCGACGCGCCGTGCCCGCGGTGGCGATCGACCGCAGCTACGGCGGGAACATCACCTTCACGCGCTCGCTCGGACTGCGCGCGCCGGCGAGCCTCGGCTACGTCTTCGCGGTGACGAACGTCCTGGCCGACGACGCGTACTTCTGCGTCAACTTCGGTGTCTGCGACCGGGTGACGATCGACAACCTGCGCTCCCACCAGAAGCTGTCGCCCGTCCTCGCGAGAGCGCTCGTCGACCGCACCGATCAGCCGCTCAACGCGACGCGCGGCTACACGGCGCAGCTGGAGCTCGAGCACGCCTCGCAGATCACGCTCTCCGACTACTCGTACAACCGGGTCTTCGGGCAGGCGACGTACTACTCGCGAGTGGGACAGGGGCAACGGCGCAACGTCCTGGCCTACCTGCTCCGGATCGGGTTCGTGCGGCCGTACGTCGGAGAGAACGGCGACGCGATCCTGCACCCGAGCAAGCGCTTCTACGCCGGCGGCTCGCAATCGGTGCGCGGATACGGAGAGAATCAGCTCGGTCCGCGCATCCTGACGCTGCCCCACGGATTCCTGACGTACGCACGTACTGCCGACGGCGGTCTCTGTGACGCGAACAGCCCGGCGATCCGGCTGTGCGATCCGAACACCGCGCGCGACTCCACGGGAGATCATCCTCTCGTCGGCGACGACAAGTTCACGCCGCGGCCGATCGGTGGAACGTCGCTGATCGAGGGGAGCGTGGAGTACCGCTTCCCACTGCCCTGGATAAAGAATCTCGGTGGGGCGGTCTTCATCGATGGGGCCGCCGTCGGCGAGCGGATCTTCGATCCGCTCGGCGGCGGGATCGCGACGCTGCGAGATCTCGTGTCCGGCACTGGCGCGATCACGCCCGGCTTCGGCATCCGTTACTACTCGCCCGTCGGACCGATTCGCGTCGACCTCGGCATCAACCCGTCGCGGGCCGAGGACCTCGCCGTCGTCACCCAGCTGAATGTCGGCAACAACAGCACGCTCGTGCCGCTCGACATTCCGCGGCGCTACTCGCCGACTGCCGGCGCGGGCACGGCGATCGGGAAGCTCCTGAATCGTTTGACGCTGCACCTCTCGATCGGCCAGGCGTACTGATGATTCAGCGCCTCGCCCGACTACTCGTGGTGCTGGCGGCAATCGCCACACTCGCGCTGGTCGGGGTCTGGGTGTTGACCAATACGGATTTCGGTCGGGCCCGGGTGCGGAACCGACTCCTCGGTGCGCTGCAGGGCGCGACGCACGGTGTCGTGCGCATGGGGGACGTCCGGGGCAACCTGCTCACCGGCGCGTCGATACATGGCGTCTCGATCACGGACAGCGCCGGCCGGCCCTTTCTCACGGCCGACTCGGTCTCAGGGCGCTACAACATCATGAGCTTCTTCTCGCGGCGGATCCTGATTCACGATCTGCGGCTCTACCGGCCGGATATCGTCGTCGAGAAGCTGCCGAACGCGAAGGACTGGAACTATCGGGTCCTCTGGCCGGCATCGAAGCCGAACGCTGCCGACACGGTGCCCGGCTTCGGCTCATGGATCCGGTTCGAGAATGCGAACGTCTTCGACGGCCACATCACCGTTCGCTCGCCCTGGTCGCCGCGCACCGGGCTCACGGCGCGCGTCCGCGACAGTTTGATCAAGGACGCGCTCGCCGGCGGCTCGCGGCTCGCCATCGTGCGGGCGCCCGGTGGCTTTCAGAAGATCATCGAGCTGCAGCACACGACCGGCATCTTCCCAGTCGTGCGAATCTCCGATCCGGCGTACCGGAGCACGCGGCTGATCGAGGTCAAGGCGCTGCGCACGCTCGCGTTTCCCTTTCGCCCTCCGGCCGCGGACATTCGCGCACTGGCTGGCCGGTTCGAGTTCAACGACGATTCCGTCTGGTGGAAGGGCGCGCGCGTGGACATGCCGGCGTCGAAGATGCGCGGCGATGGCGCCTATCTCATCAGCAATGGCGACATGAAGGTCGCCGCCGTGGGTCAGCCCGCCGCGTTCAACGATTTCCGCTGGGTGTACCCGCACATGCCGAAGTCGGGGGGCGGCACGGCGGGGATCGTCATCGTCTGGCGCGGCGCGACGCAGGACTACGTGATCCGCGATGCGGACGCCCGCACCCAGGGCGCGCACCTGATGGGCGACATCGGCGTCACCGTGACGGACACGGTCGTCTTTCACGACGCGAACCTGCGATTCACCGGTCTGACGACGAAGCTCATCAGGGAAATCGCCCCGGATGCGAAGCCGCCGCGCGAGGGAGTGCTGGCGGGCAACGCGAAGTTCACGGGCACATTCAAGCGAATGGACGTGGACGCCGACGTCACCTTCGCGGCGTACCGCCGCGGCACGAGCCGGGTCATCGCCGATGGCGTCGTGGGGATCGACGGCCAGCCCATCGTGGTGAGCGCGCGCAATCTCCACGTGCGCGTGGCGCCGCTCCAGATCGACATCGTCAAGCTGCTCTTCCCGACGCTGCCGCTCGGCGGCACGCTCACGGGCACGACGACGCTGAACGGCTCGGGGAGGGGACAGCTCGTCGCGACGAACGTCGACGTCACGCACATCGACGGGCCCAACCGCTCGCGCGCGGTCGGACGCGCCGCGTTCCACACGACGGGGCGGCAGACGATGGACGTCGATGTGGTGGCCAGGCCGCTCGCGCTCGCCGAACTGACGAAGTTCGCGCCGGCGCTGCCGCTCAAGGGACTCGCGACCGGGCCAGTTCACGCGCACGGTCCGATCGACGCGCTGCAGCTCGACACGCAGCTCAGGCTCCCCAACGACGGGATCTTCACGCTGAGTGGTCCGGTCGACTTCAAGTCGGTGGAGCTGGGCTACGACGTCGGCATCGATGTGACGGCGCTGGACCTGAGCACGGTGGTCGTGAACGCGCCGCACACCGACCTCACCGGTGGTGGCGACGCGCGCGGGCGTGGCTTCAAGCCGGCGACGATGTTCGCCGATCTGAACTTCGCCTTCGGTCCGTCGCGGATCGATACGATCGCGGTGGACTCGATCGCCGTGAAGGCGAAGCTCGCCGACGGACTGGCCAGCGTGGCGCGCGCCGAGGTGCATGGCGCGGGCGCGCTGGTCGATGTGAACGGTCAGTTCGGACTCGACGCCGGACACGCCGGCACGCTCCACTACAACGTGACGATCGATTCCCTCGCGACCTTCGCGCGATACCTTCCGGCGGCGGCGCAACCGGACACGGGGCTGGTCAAGCCGCGGCCACGTACCGCGGCGGAGGCAGTGCGGCGTGCGCGCGCGGAATCGGCGCGCATCGCCAGGCAGACGGAGGTGCAGCGTGCGATCAGCGGCGCTACCCTGCCCCGCATCCAGGTGGACACGCCGAAGGCGATCCCACGCAGCTTGATCGCCGGTACGGTGCGCGCGTCGGGCACCATTGCAGGCTCGATCGATCGGTTCAATCTGCAGGGCGCAGCGAACGCCACCGGGCTGGTGGTGCGCGGCAACGCGGCGCGCCATCTCGTCACGACCTACAGCTGGACCGACGCGCTGACGCCGCAATCGAAGATGAGCGTCACGCTGCGGGGCGACACGATCAGCACGGGAGGGTTCGCGCTCGACAGCGTGGCGGCCGATCTGTCGTATCGCAAGCCGAACGGGACGATCCTCGTGCGCGTGCGGCAGAACGACCAGCGCGACGTCGCGTTGAAGGGTGACTTCACGCTGGACAAGGCGCGCAACACTCTCCGGCTCGCCGATCTCACGCTGCGCTTCGACACGACCACCTGGGCGACGACACACCCGTCCGAGGTGCATTGGGGCACGCGCGGAATCGAGGTCGCGAAGCTCGAGCTGGAGAGCGGTCCGGGCCGCCGCATCTACGCGAACGGTCTGCTCCCGACGGAAGGCACGGCGAACTTCGATCTGCAGATCAGCAACTTCCAGGTGGAGAACATCGCCGAGCTTCTGCAGAGCGATCTGCCGGTCACGGGACGACTGAGCTTCGACACGCACGTCAGCGGCAGGTCGGCCGACCCACACATCCAGGGGACGCTCGAGTTCGTGGAGGGGAAGTACAACGCCGCGTCGGTGCCGGAGGTGCACGGCAACTTCGAGTACGGGAACCGAACGCTGGCGCTGAACGCGACCGCGTTGGATTCACTGGGTCGCCGGCTCGCCGTGGTCAACGGCACGGTACCGATCAATCTCGCCCTGAGAGGGGTGACGGGCTCGCGACTGCTCGACAAGCCGATCGACGTCCGGCTCCAGACGGACAGCTTGCCGCTCGCGCTGATCCCGAACTTCACCGGGACGGTGACCGACGTGGCCGGCATGGCGCAGGCGAACGTGACCGTCGGCGGAACGCTCAAGAAGCCCGATCTCCGTGGCAAGCTCACGGTCACCAACGCGCAGGCGAGGCTCGCCGCAACCGGGACCTACCTCACGAACGTGAATGGCACCGTTCGGATGAGTGGCGACAGCGTCTACGTGGATTCGATCGCCGGAAGCTCGAACGGGACGGTGCGACTGGGCGGCACCCTGGCGATCGGCGATTGGCGAGCCCCGGCGTTCAACCTGACGTTCAAGGCGGTCGATGCTCAGCTGATGAACAACGATCGCGGGGATCTGCACGCCAACGTCGACCTCAGGATCACAGGCCCGTTCGCGCATGCGCGCGTGGACGGAACGGTGCAGGTCGTGCACGGCGTGCTCTACATCCCGGAATCGACGGGAAAGACGCTCGTCGGCGCGGGCGACCCGCAGCTGTTCAGCGTGGTGGACACGTCGGTCGCGATGGAGCGCGAGCTCTTCCCCGCCGAGTCGCCGCTGTTCAAGGGTCTCGAGGTGAACGTCGCGCTATCGGTGGAGCGCGGCACATGGGTCCGGTCGCGCGACGCGAACGTCGAGCTCTACACGGAGGAGCCGGTGCAGATCAGCGTCGAGGGCGATGCCCTCACGCTGACCGGCGCCGTGAACGCGGA
>DASVNI010000227.1:0-9340 GCA_036383935.1 Gemmatimonadaceae bacterium
AGTCGCCCGCAGCGATCACGAAGTCGGCTGCGGGGGGACCACCGGCCGCAGGGGGCGCGGCGTCGCGGCAGCCGGCACCGGCGACGAACGCCAGCGCGGCAGCGTACGGGAGGATCGATCGGAGAGACGGCAGGCGCATCGAATGAAATATAGGGCACAACGGTCCGACATCCGGCGCGAAAGCTGCGACGGGGTGGTCCGCAGATTAGGCTGCCCGACTCACCCGATCCCAGCCGCCCGTGCACGTCCGACGTCCGTCCAGCTTCCCCGCTCTCCTCGTCTTCATCGCGCTCACCGCCTGCTCGACGGTGGCCGAACAGCGCTCCATTCCGCCGAACGCCGAGGAGGCGTCCGCCCATCATGGGTCGGCGGACAGCTCGGCCGTCGTGACGCTCGTCACGAACACGAGGCACGATTCCGCGTCGGGCGAAATCGCCGAGGGCACAGCACCTCAGTCGGCAAGCCGCTCGGGCGGGACCGCCGACGTGGAGAGGGAGTTTCCGGTCGTTCGCGCGTTGTACGTGAATCGGTTCGCGGCGCAGAGCGCGAAGCGCATGCGCCAGCTGATCCAGATCGCCGACGAGACGGAGATCAACGCGCTCGTGATCGACATGAAGGACGAGTTCGGGTTGAACTTCAAGACGCAGAACCCCGAGTTCGCGCGCAACGCCGGCACGGCGGGCGTGGTGCGCAATCTTCCCGCGCTGCTCGACACGCTGCGCGCGCACAAGATCCTGCCGATCGCGCGGCTCGTGGTGTTCAAGGACTCGGTGACGGCGCGCGTGCACCCGGAGTGGACGATCCGGCGCCAGGACAACTCCGTCTGGCGCGACAAGAAGGGGATCGCGTGGGTGAACCCGTACCACCGCGAGCTGTGGAACTACAACATCGGGGTGGCGGAGGAGCTCGCGAAGATGGGCTTCGGCGAGATCCAGTTCGATTACATCCGATTCCCCGAGCCGTATCCCTCGCTGCCGAAGCAGGTCTTTCCGGACAGCAAGGGTGTGGGCAAGCCCGAGCTGCTCGCGCAGTTCCTCCAGGAGGCGAACGCCCGCTTCGACAAGCTCGGCGTCCGCACGACGGCGGACATCTTCGGTCTCGTCACCACGGTGGGTGGACCACTCGAGGTGGGCCAGTGGTGGGAGAAGATCTCACCGCACGTGGACGTGGTGCTGCCGATGGTGTACCCGTCGCACTATCCGCGCGGCGATCTCGGGCTGGCGGTGCCGAACGCGGAGCCGTACAAGGTGCTGACCATCGCGCTCACGCGCGCACGGCAGCGCGACCAGAAGCTCGGCATCAAGAAGCCGGAACACATCCGTCCGTGGCTGCAGGCGTTCACGCTCGGCAAGCCGCCGTACGGGCCTGCCGAGATCGAGGCGCAGAAGAAGGGGACGTACGACTCCGGCTACGACGGATGGGTGCTGTGGAACCCGGGCTCGAAGTACGAGGTGTTTCTGCCGGCGCTGGAGAAGACTCTCGTAACCAGAAAGAAGTGAGTGCTCACGTCCTGTCCTTGATCAACACGATCTGCTTCGCGTCATCGGCGGCGACGGCGCGGAACCAGGCGATGAGATCCGTGATCGCCTCGGGAGGACGGACGCCGGTGGTGCCTTCGATGTGGCGCACGAGGCGGAGGACGTTGCCCTCCTGCGTGTACTCGGACTGATAGATGCCGAACGGGCTCGCGGTGCTCACGCTCTTCGGCAGCTCGGCGTGCCAGCCCGCGGGCAGGGTGAGGAGATACTCGATGTCGTTCGAGCGACGCCCCCACAGCTTCGCCGGATCGATCGGGAATCGACGCTTCTCTCCCGTCTCCAGCTCACGCGCCGCGGCGGCGAGTCCGGCCATGCTCGCGAAGGGCATCTGGAGGATCATCGTCGAGCCGTTGACCGTCGCCGCGCGTCCCTGCGCGAGCTTCACGCGCACGGTCACGGGCGCTTGCAGGTCGCGGCCGTCGAAGGCGATCAGGCTGTCGCCCTGCGCATTCTCGAAGAGCTTGGAGGCGAAGGCGTCAGCGATCTTCGAGCGCTGCAGCGAGTCGAGGGGATCGTAGAAGAGCGAGCGCAGCGAATACTGCAGCGCACCAGTGCTCGACTCCTCGTAGCGTCCCGCGACGACGCCGGTGCTGTCCACCGTGCCCGTGAAGCGCGTGACCGTGTGATTCGCCGATGCCGGCTCGATCGGAAGCGTGGCGACCTCACTCGTCCCATCGGGGCGAACGATGAGCGCGAACTCACCCTGTTCGTCGGGCGGCAGCTCGCCGTACGGCGTCGAGCTCGCGGTGAGATCGACGAACTGCCAGCGATTTCCCTCTCGCACCGCCGCGATCTCGTGGTCGAGCTGCTGGATGCTCGGCATGTCGCGGCGCACGCCGCCGGTGGAGTTGAGGAGCACGGGATACGCTTCGATGCCCAACTTCCCCAGTGCGGCGACGAAGAGCGTCGCCTTGTCCTTGCAGTCGCCGAAGCCGGTGTTGATCACCTGCTCGGGGGAGTGCGGCTGATAGCCACCGATCCCGAGAGCGATGGCGACGTAGCGGATGTCCTGCGCCACCCAGCGGTGCACGGCCCGGATGCTGTCGAGTCGCGTGCGCGCGCCACGCACGACGCTGTCCACGCGCGCCGCGACGACGGGCGTCATCACCATCTTCGGCCGGGCGAGCGCCGCGGACCACTTCGCGATGTCACTCCACTCGATCGGTGAGGAGACGAGGATCGACTGGTACACATCGTTCGAGTCGGCGGCGAGCGGCTCCGGCTTGACCTTCGGTACGTTCGCCGTCGCCCACGTGTAGATGCGACGTGTTCCGGCGACGCGCTCCACACGCTTGAACGAGAGATTGCGCTCGCGGATGCGCGGAGTGAGCGTCGCGGGCAGGTCGACGACGTAGCGCGACCGCGCGACCTGCAGGCCGGTGCTCACCGACCACGTGGCGAAGAAGTCCCGCGGCAGGAAGGGCTTCAGCTCCTCCGTCGTGACGCTGTAGTCCACGATGGTGCCGGGTGCGACACCGCTGAGCGACACGCGGCGCACGCGGCGGTCCGAGTACACGGGGTCGTCGGTGGACGCGGGGACGTCCGACTCCTGCACGTGCGCGGGCTTCGCGCTCACGACGCTGCCGTCGGGCCGAACGACGCGAATCCAGTTGATGGTGAGGCGCTCGTGTGCCGGCGACCAGGAGAACGACTGCTCCTGATACCGCTCGACGGCGCTCTGGCGCAGGATCTGGACGATCTGCCGATAGGTCCGCGTCCCTCGACCGTCGGTCTCGAATCTCAGCACTCCGTCGTCGAGCAGGAACGCGGCGTCCTGCTCGGGAAACTTCGCCGGATCGACGGCGAGCCTGTAGATGCTATCGGGGCGAACGGACGGGTCGCCGACTGGGCTGATCCGGGATGCCTGGGCGTTCAGGAGGGAGGGCCCGGCTGCGAGCAGGGCCAGCGCGCAAAGGCGACGAAGCATTCGAGACGGTGGCGATGTGAAGCTGTTGTCGCCTCCGCGTCGAGAGCGACGAGCCAGCGGAGGGAGAGTGCTTCCACGTCACAGCTCCCGTCAAGCCGAGCCCGCTAGGGGTTTTCCCTACTTCGTCTCGCCGATGCGAACGCCCGCCCACTGCTCCACCACCTTCACCGCCTCGACGTGATCGGCCTCCTCGCCGAGCGCGTTGTGCGCGATGCGGAACAGATCGGCCGCGAGCTGCAGGAGCGGGGCGGGCACCTTCTGTTCGCGCGCGACGCCCGCAGCGATGCCGATGTCCTTGTCGAGCAGCGCGAGCCGGAAGGTACGTGGAAAGGCGCGCGTGAGGACGCGCTCGGGGAAGAGATTCATCGACGCGTTCGAGCGGCCGCTCGACGCATTGATCACGTCGAGGGCCACGTCCGCCTTCACGCCGAGCTTCTCCAGCGCAGCGAGCCCTTCGCCCGTGCTCCACACGTGCACGGCGAGCAGCGCATTGTTGACGGCCTTGAGCGCATCGCCGGCACCGACGTCGCCGCAGTGGACGATCTTCTTGCCGAACGCCGCGATCACGGGGCGCACGCGATCGAGGAGCGCGGCGTCGCCACCGACCATCACCGTGAGCGTGCCCTGCTCCGCCCCGATCGTCCCGCCACTCACGGGCGCGTCGAGGAATCCAACGCCATGCTCGGCGAGCCGCGCCGCGATCCGGCGCGACGTGGCCGGATCGCCCGAGGTGCAGTCCACGAGCACCGCCCCCTTCGCGAGTCCCGCGAGGAGTCCATCAGGGCCGTCGAGCAACTGCTCGACGTCGGCCGAGATGGGGAGGCAGGTGATGACGACGGAGGCGCCGCGCGCCGCATCGGCGGGCGTGGCGGCGTGGCGCGCGCGGTGCTCGGCGGCGAAGGAGCGGGCGCGTTCAGTGGTGCGGTTCCAGACGGCGAGCTCGATGTCGGGCGCGCCGGCGAGGCGCGCGGCCATCGGGCGTCCGATCGCGCCGAGGCCGAGGAAGGCGACGGTAGTCATGCGCGGAAGCTAATATCAATGCATGCGCACGCGGCTTCGCATCCTCGGCATGAGCACTCCCCACTGCATCCGCGCGGTGTTCACCGCGCTCACGCCGGTCGAGGGGATTCTCTCGGCGGACGTGGTGCTCGGATCGGTGGACGTCGAGCACGATGGGCGCGCGACGGCGGAGGCGCTGCGCGAGGCGATCGCGGTGGCGGGGTATGAGGTGGTGGAGGCCGTCGAGGAACGACGACAGCTGAGAGTCATCTAAGGGTTATTGGTTCTCGGTGATCGGTTTATAGGCGGCCTCGGGACGCAGGAGCTTCCCGAGGCCGGCTGAGAACCGAGAACCGATCACTGAAAACAGCGCGCGCTCGCGCGCGCGGGTTGTGTCGCCACACACCCCCGCCCTACTTTGACGGCTCGCTGCTCCCGCACGCCGCCGAGGACGTCGCATGACGCCAGCCCAGCACAATCCTGAGGAGCGTCCACTCGGCGCTCTCCTCGCTCCCGACATCATCGCGCTGCTCGATGAGTCGCCCGCGTTGATCGCGGCCGAGACCGAGGAGATGCACCCGGCGGACCTCGCCGACGTCGCCGAGGCGATGCCGTCCGAGCAGGTCCCGGTGTTCCTCGGGGCGCTGCCGAAGGACCGCGCCGCGCAGGTACTCGAGTACCTGGACGAGGAGCTGCGGATCGAGGTGCTCGAGGCGATGACCGCGCAGCAGGCGGCGGCGCTCGTCACCGAGATGAATCCGGACGAGCGCGCGGACGTCCTCGAGGAGCTCGACGAGGAGGTGGCGGAGGAGATCGTCGAGGAGCTGCCGGCGGAGACGCGGAAAGAGACGCAGCAGCTCCGCCGGTACGATCCGGATTCCGCCGGCGGCCTGATGACGACGGAGTTCGTCTCCGTCAACGCCGACACGACGGTCGAGGAAGCGCTGCGGCTCGTGCGGCGGATCGCGCGGAGCGAGAAGCGCGAGGCGATGCACGCGATCTATACGACCGACGAGGATGGCCGGCTGGCCGGTGTGCTCTCACTGCGCGAGCTGCTGGCCGCGCCGGAGGGGGCGACGCTGGCCGACGTCGCGTGGACGGAGCCGCAGGCCGTGTCGCCGGCGGCGGATCGCGAGGAGGTGGCGCGCGTCATCTCCAACTACGACATCGTCGTCGTGCCGGTGGTGAGCGAGTCGGGGCACGTGATGGGCGTGATCACCGTCGACGACGTGATCGACGCGATCGAGGAGGAGCAGACCGAGGACGTCCAGAAGTTCGGCGGTCTGGAGGCGCTGGACGAGCCGTACAACACGATCGGATTCTGGGCGATGATCAGGAAGCGCGCCGTCTGGCTGAGTGCACTGTTCATCGGGGAGATGTTCACGGCCACGGCGCTCGGCGTGTACCAGAAGGAGATCGACCGCGCGACGGTGCTCGCGCTCTTCCTTCCACTGATCGTGAGCTCGGGGGGCAACTCGGGATCGCAGGGCACGTCGCTGATCATACGCGCCCTCGCGCTGCGCGAGGTGACGCTGCGCGACTGGTGGCGCGTCGCCGGCCGCGAGATCATGACCGGCATCACGCTCGGGCTCATCCTGGCCGTGATCGGCTTCTCGCGGATCGAGCTCTGGCAGAACATGGCGGAGCGCGGCGTGACCGCGTTCGGCATGCACCTGGGGCACGACTACAGCTGCGTCGCCGAGGGCATCGAGCGCGCGGCACGCTGCGGGGTGGTGAATCCACACCTGGTGGCCCTCACCGTGGGCCTCTCCCTGATAGGCGTCGTGATGTTCGGTACGCTCGCGGGCGCGATGTTCCCCTTCCTCCTCCGCAAGCTTGGCTTCGACCCAGCGAGTGCATCGGCTCCGTTCATCGCGACATTTGTCGACATCACCGGGCTGATCATCTACTTCAAAGTCGCCCTGCACCTGCTGTTGAGGTGAGCACGGCTTCGCTGGATACGATGCCGAGCCGCGGCCGTGTGGGCACGGCGCGCGCGACGATGCTCATCGTCCTCGCGGCGTGCTGCTTCGGGTCGATCGCGACGCTGGCGACGCTCGCCACTCGCGCCGGCGCGCGCATCGTGGACGTGCTGACGTGGCGCTACGTGATCGCCGCCGTGCTGTTGGTCGTGGTGAACGGTGGCGTGGGCGCGATGCGCGCGCACGCGGGACGTGCCTGGTCGCTCCTGCTGCTGGGCGGAGGTGGACAGGCGCTCATCGCCACGCTGACGCTGGCTTCGCTGCGCTACATCAGCGCAGCGACGATGATCTTCCTCTTCTACTCGTATCCGGCGTGGGTGACCGTGCTGTCGGCGCTGCGGGGGCGCGAGCCGCTGACCGGGCAGCGCATCCTCGCGCTATCGCTGTCGCTGGCCGGCATCGCCCTGATGGTCGGGCTGCCCGGGACGGGCGACGCGGCGTCGGCGATTGGTGTCGGGCTCGCGCTCGTCTCGGCGCTGCTCTACGCGCTCTACATCCCGATGATCGACCATCTCGGCCGCGACGTGCCACCGGCGGTGACGACGATCTTCGTCTGCGTCGGCGCCGCGGTGATCCTCGGTGCCGCGGCGATGGCGACGGGCGGGCTTGGCTTGCATGAGGCGCCGATCGCGTGGTTCGCGATCGGATTGCTGGCGGTGGTGTCCACCGTCGTCGCGTTCATGATGTTCCTGCACGGGCTCGCCGCGCTCGGCCCGGTGCGCACGGCGATCATCAGCACTGTCGAGCCGTTCTGGGGAGCGTTCCTTGCCGGCATCGTACTCGCGCAACCGCTGTCGGCGCATACACTCGGCGGCGGTGCGCTGGTCGCGGCCGCGGTGATCCTGCTCAATCTGCCCACGCGACGAACGTCGCCGGCGGAAGCGTAACCCGGACCGTGACGACCGGAACGACTCGTCACCACGAATCGTAGGAGCTCCGTGATGGACGCGGTACACCTGAACATCGAAGGGATGACGTGCGAGCACTGCGTGCGCGCGATCGACAATCGACTGCGCAAGACGCCGGGCGTCCGCGTGGACAAGGTGGTGGTCGGTGCAGTCGACCTGCACTACGACCCGCAGAAGATCTCCCTCGATGAGATCAGTGAGCTGATCTCGGACGAGGGATACACGGTGGAGTGATGTGACTGCCACTCCCAGTAGGTAGTAGTGAGTAGTGAGTACTTGGTGGCGGGACTGTACTTGTCACCTCCGATGGCAAGTGGGCGTTCGTGCCGCGGCTTCTGGGAAACCCCTGTGCGGGGGCCGGGTATCGGCGGTTTCGACTCGATCCCACGTCAGGAGGTCATACATGAAACGCTCGATAATGCTCGTCGCCGCGATGGCCACCGTCGCCTCGACACTTGGGTGTGCCTCGACGAGCCACCAGACGAAAGGCGCGGTCATCGGCGCGACGTCAGGCGGGGCCATCGGCGCCGTGGTTGGAAATGCGACTGGATCGACTGCCACGGGCCTCGCCCTCGGGGCGTTGGTCGGCGGAGCGGGCGGCGCGATCATCGGGCACCAGATGGATCAGCAGGCGAAGGACATCCAGCAGAACGTTCCGGGCGCCACCGTCGCGCGCGTCGGCGAAGGCATGGACGTGACGTTTGCCTCCGAAGTGCTGTTCGCCGAGAACTCGGACGTGCTGAATGAGCAGGCACGCACCAATCTCACCAAGCTCGCCCAGAGCCTCCAGAAGTATCCGAACACGAACGTCCTGATCGTCGGCCACACCGACTCGACGGGTGTGGCGTCGCACGACATGAGGTTGTCCCAGCGGCGTGCGGCGGCGACCAAGAACTATCTCGCCTCGCAAGGTGTGGCGCGCTCGCGGATCCGCTCGGAGGGCCGCGGTGCGTTGGAGCCGGTCGCGCCCAACGACAATGAAGCGGACCGCGCGCGGAACCGGCGCGTCGAGGTGGCGATCTTCGCGAGCGAAGAGTTCAAGCGGCAGGCAAAGAACCAGTGAGTGCGTGAGTGTGTGAGTGAGTGACGGCCTCGGGAAGCAAGAGCTTCCCGAGGCCGTTTCGCATTCCCGCATTCCCGCATTCCCGCATTCCCGCATTGCGATAACGGTCGCGTCCGCCAGCGCGAAACCCGTGTCTCAAAGCCGGGTATGCTCGTCTACACTCGTTACCTCATGACAGGAGTCCAGGATGCATCGTTCATTGTTGCTCATTCCCGCACTGGCCACCGTCGTCTCGGCGAGTGGGTGCGCGTCACTGAACAAAAAGGAGACGGGCGCGATCATCGGCGCGGCGTCGGGCGCTGCCGTCGGCGGGATGGTCGGACGCGCGAACGGCTCGACGGCGAAGGGCGCCATCATTGGCGCGGCCGTTGGCGGTACCGCAGGGGCCGTGATCGGCCACCAGATGGACCAGCAGGCGAAAGAGATCCAGCAGAACATCCCCGGCGCCGTCGTCGAGCGCGTCGGTGAAGGCTTGCAGGTGACGTTCGCCTCCGGGTTGCTGTTCGACGTCGACTCCGACGTGCTGCGTGACGCAGCGCGCAAGAATCTCTCGACGCTCGCCCAGAGCCTGGAGAAGTATCCGAACACGGATCTCATGATCGTCGGACACACCGACGCGACGGGCTCGGACGCGCACAACATGACGCTGTCCGAACGGCGCGCCGCCTCCGCGGCGAGCTATCTCGCCGCGCAGGGCGTGACGCGCACGCGCCTCCGTTCGGCGGGTCGCGGCGAGAGCGAGCCGGTGGCGTCGAACGACACCGAGGGCGACCGCCAGAAGAACCGCCGCGTCGAGGTGGCGATCTACGCGAGTGACGCCTTCAAGGCGCAGGCAGCCAAGAACCAGTGAGTTAGTGAGTTAGTGAGTTAGTGAGTGAGAGACGGCCTCGGGAAGCAATTTGCCTCCCGAGGCCGTCTCTCAC
>DASVNI010000228.1:0-7049 GCA_036383935.1 Gemmatimonadaceae bacterium
CGATCGGGTCGCCGCCGCGCGCCTCGAGATAGACCGTCTGCCACATCCCGCGGGCTTTGCCGTAGCCCTGCTTTCCCTCGAGCTTGAACGGGTGCGGGCTGTCGTCCACGCGGAGCACCACACGCTGCGCGCTGCCGAACCTTGCATTCGGTGTGAGCTCCACCGAGAAAGGCGTGTAGCCGCCCTGATGCTCACCGACCTTCGTGCCGTCCAGCCACACGCTCGTGCGCCAGTCGGAGGCGCCGACGACGAGATACACGCGGCGGCCTCGCCATTCGTCGGGAATCGTGATCGACCGCGCGTACCAGCCGATGTCGGCACTGTCTGGAACGCCGGAGAGCTCCGAGCCCCACGAGAAGGGCACGAGGATCTTCCGCGGCGACGGCAGCGTGCCACGCGACCAGCCGGCCTGTTCGCCCTGGTTGGCCGCATCGAAGGCGAAGTCCCACCGCCCGTTCAGGTTCTGCCACTGTGCGCGCTCCAGATCGGGCCGCGGATGCTCGGGCAACGGGATCGCCGACGCCGACACGTCCTGCGCGTCGAGCGGGGCGATGGCGGTCAGGATGGCGACGAACAGCAGCGCAACAGAACGCGGAACGAACATGACTGCTCCTGAGGCGTGAGAGTGACATCGGTATCGCATATGGAGCTCGGCATGTCAACGCCGGGCTCGCGAGTCGGCGGGCACCATCTTGACCACCCGACCGAACTCGGCCTGCAGCGCTCGAAATTTGCGACGCGGACGGCTTCTCGTCATGCCGAATTCGCCGATGATCTGCCGTTCCGGGGTATTTGTCGCCGCGTTGATCGCAGCGACCGGCGGTGCCGCATCGGTTGGCCGCACGCAGCAGGTCGCCGGCTCGATCGGCGTATCGCTCACCATTCTCGAGGCGACCTCCACACCGCAGCCCCGCGCCACCGGAATCGACCTCGATCGCGACGGCGTCGCCCGGATCGAGATGATGCTTCCGGCTTCGGCCCGGACTTCACAGCTGGTGATGGCGCGCGTCTCCAGCTCGACGACGGGCTTCACTCCCGTACCGCAGCCGCCCAGGCTCATCGCGCCGCCGAACGGCACGAGGCGCGTGCACTATCTCGTGAGCCTCGGAGGCGACCGCCGCGCTGACCGCGCTCAGCCGATGGAGCTGCGCGTCGAATATCTGATCGTCGTCGCCGGAACCTGACCGGCGTCAGGGCGAGGCGGGCGCGTCGCGCTCCAGCGTGATCGGCTTGAGCTCGATGATCGCGTCGCTGTCCGCGCCCACCATCACGTCGATCTGCGGCGGCGTCGTGATTCCCAGCGCGCTCGCCGACGATTTCGTCACGGTGAGCCGATAGTGGCCGGGTCGCACACGGCCGAAGTAGAACGCACCGTCGCTGAAGGTGCGCGACGTGGTCAGTGCACCGCCGTCCACGTCGCGGAGCTCGAGGCCGACGCCCGCCGCCGTGGCGAGCTTCGCACCGGGTACGAGCAGCCCCGCGATCTCGCGCGTCCGCACGAGACCGAAGTCCACACTGGTGAACTGCTGCGGCGAAGGTCGCAGCGCACGCCCGGGGAGCGCCGGCACCCAGGCCGGGTCCTGGAGCGAGAGCGTATCGATCTGCACGCTCACGGCCTGGTACGGCAGGACGTTCCACATCGAGTAGCGGCCATTCGCATCGGTGTGCGTCACGAACCCGCCGATGCGCACGGTTGCGTCGGCCACGGGCTCGTCGTGCGCACCGAGCTTTCCGTCGCCATCGAGGTCGCGGAATACGTGACCCTCCACCCCTGAGAGCCCGAGACCGCCGTACTCCAGTGGCGTGGCGCGCCGCACCGACCCGAACGCCACCGCGCCGCTCGCTGAGTATCCGCCGTCGATCTGACCGGCGTGCTGCGTCACGCGCCCGATCACTCGACCGAGTCCGACTGCGTACGAGCCGGCGAGCGCAAGCTGCGTCCCGCCGAGTCCAGGCGCGTGGCGCAGCGTGAGACTCACGAATCCTCGGCCCGGTTGCAGCGAGATGGCGCTCTCCCACTGCACGAGGTGGTTCTGCTGCACCCCCGCCTCGAGCCGAACGATGGGATACTGCAGTCGACGAAAGGTCTTCGAGCCGAGCATGATCGTGGGCGCGAGTCTGAGGAGCGGGCCGCCGGAGGGTGCGCCGGTCTCCGCGAACGGATCCGACTGCACCCCCACCTCCAGCATGCCGATGCGAATTGGCGCCGTCGCCGCGACGTCCCAGCGCGAATCGCCGCCATGCTGCGGCGCCTCCACGCGCGACGAGAGGAGGAACGAGCGCTGCGTCAGGCGAGGGAGGAAGTCGCGAAACCGGAACGTCGACTGCGCGAACCACATCGCGTCGTTGCTCGTGCTGATCGCCACGCCGCCCTCGCCCGGCAGATTGAGGCCGGCGGTGACGGCACCATTCACATGACCTTCGGTGAAGCTCTGCACGCTCCCGCGCAGGTACGAATTTCGACGCGCCTGGAGGTCCGCCGTCCAGCCGGGCGCTGGTAGATAGCTCACCGCGCCATACGGCCGCACACTCTGCCACCCGCTGTCGCGCTGCGCGTCGGCGCCCGCCTGCAGCGTGAGCTCGCGCGTCACGCCGCGGCGCAGGTCGGCGTACCACATCCCCGTGCACTGCAAAGCGCAGCGCCCCGCACCCGCCGCGTACTGCCACTCCCCGGCACGCAGCTGCTCGACCGGGATGACGTACGACACGTTCGACTCGACGATCTCTCCCGCGGGTCCATACAGCCGGACACGCAGAGGAGTCGTGCCGTACTGCAGCGGCACACTCATCGGCCCCTTGCGGCTCTCGTCGGTGAAGCCCACGAGCTGCGATCCCTCGTAGACCTCGTATTCCCATCCGGGCGGCAGCGGTCGGGAGAACGCAACCTCGTCGAAGTGGAGATCACGCACGAACGGCGCATTGGTCAGCGTGATGCCCTGGATCGGACGCGCTTCGGCACCGTCGGAGGTCACGCTGCCGAGCTGGATTTGCTGGACCCAGCGCTGTCCCGGAAAGACGCGGCGGTAGGTGAGCTCGCGATCGAGGAGGTTCGAGCCTCCGCCGGCATTTCCCATGACCGCCGTGCCGTGCACCTGCAGCATGCCGCCCTGCAGTCCCATCCCACCGCGAAGGTCGAGCGTGGATGGGGCGGAAGTCCGGTGCAGCGGGCCGCCAAATCCCCATTCGACCACGCCGGCGCCCGTTCGCGCACGAAACGGCACATTACCCGTCGGCAGCTCCGCTTCAGAGCCCAACGCGCGGAGCGCTTCCTCGCGCCGGCGCTCGCGTGCGTCGAGCTTGATCTGCGCCGGGAAACCGCCGTCGCGGCGCAGGGCGATGGTGAGCGTGCCGACATCGATGTCCACCGTCGCCTCGATGAGCTCCGCGAATCGGGTCGCGGCGAGGAAGATGGTTGGACCATCCACGTACACATCGTCGGAATCGAGCGGCGCGGCGGTCTTGACCTCGAGTCGCCGCGCACCGATCCACCAGGCGCTCGCCGTGCCGATGCCGGCGGGGCGTGTCACGCGGAGCACGCCGCTGTCGCTCGCGACGCGATAGGGCACACCGAGCGGATCGAGGATCGCGCGAACGGGAAGTAGATACTTCCCTCGTGGCGTCACCAGCACGGGCACCGACTGCTGTGGCAATCCCGGCGCCGTAACGTCGAACAATCCCTCTTCGTAGCCGGGCGGAACGTGACCCTGTGCTTGCGCGCGCTGCGCGCCCGCGCCGGCGAGCGCGAGCAAAAGGACGAGCGTGCGGACTGCGTCGGCCACGCGCTCGGGGACCGCCATCATGCGTCAGTTGACGACGAGCAGCACTCCGATGGAGGCCGTGTACGATCCCTGGGTTTGGTTCGCAGCCGGGGAGGCGACGCCCCCCAGATACACCTGGTAGTCGTCGTACTGGTACACCTTGCGGCCCGGCTTGTAGCGCGTCGGCTGGTCACGATAGCTGGGCGTGGTGACTGGGTTCCAGGTGAAATACGATGCCGCGTCGCAGGTGCCGGTCGCGTCGATCTCGCAGAGGCCGGCATAGTTGCCGTTGAAGCTGAGCGGGATCGTCGCGCCGGACGGACCCGTGAGCTGCGTCGGCAGGGTGAAGCTGATGTCCATCGACTTGCGGTTCTTCACCCCGGTGATCCGGAACTGCCCGTCGGCAGCCGAGCGCGGAAGAACGGTGACGTTCGTCGTTCCTGGGACGATCGCGCCGAACTGAAGGGCACGTATCCCGGTGCCGGTGAGGGGCGCCGCAAGGATGTTCGCCGTGGTGGCCATGCTCCCCGTGATCTGCCCCTGTGCTCGCGCGGCCAGCGCGGCGAGCAGGAGGGCAGCGAGCGCCATCGAGCGCCGGAGGGAGATGGCCGGATGCACCGTCAGCGCGCCTCGACGGTGCCGCGCACGGGGTCGGCCTTGACCGGCCCCTGCGGAGGCAGGTCCGGCCGCTCCGTATCCACCAGATAGCGCACGGTGTAGGCGCCCGCCGGCAGCGGCTTGCCCGTGCGGAGGACGAAGCGGCGACGGAGGGAGCGGTAGACGGCGACGACGTCTTCGACTTCCGCGACGGTGCCGCCCTTCGCGTCGATCAGCTCAGCGCGGATCCGGCCGAGGAAGGCGCTGTTGCCGGCGCGCTTGAGGTCGAGGGTGAACTGGACGCTGTCGCCCATGCGATGCGCCGCGGCGGACGAGACCTCGATCCCCGTCTTCACCTCACCCTTCTGGAAGAAGACGGCGGTCGCGAAGGTGGTCTCGAGCGACAGCTGCATTTTCACGCTGCCCTGGGTCTGCTCGATCGGCGGCTCGCCGCCGCGCGCCTTGACCAGCACGCGCCCCCAGTACTCACCGTCGGCGGCGCCGGCCGGCATGGTGACCATCACACGGACGACCTGGCGTTGCCCTGGCTCGAGCACGAGGCGACGCGGGAAGACGCGCAGATAGGAGGTCAGCGAGGGTTCACCAGATGCCGCCGTATCGACGATGTCGACGTGCAGCACACCCAGGCTGTCCGAAACCGGATAGCCGAATGCGATCGAGAGCTCGATCTCCTCCGCGCGCGATCCGGTGTTGATCAGCGTGAGGAGCGCCGAAGGACTCTTCGACGTGATGTAGACCGCGGTCGGGCTGACCGTCACGGCACGCGCCGAGCTCGCGGATACAGTGACCAGGCCGAGCACGGCCAATGCGCCGAGGAAGACACGCGCAAAGGTGCGGGCGAGGCCCTTCGTGAGCGTGAGCACCGCCGCCACCACGAGCGCGACACCCAGGGCGCGCGTGAGCGCACGCGCGAGGCGTTCGCCGATGTGACGTTCGGTTGGGAGCTGTGGGAGGGTCAACATGCAGAAGCTCACGTTCCCGGTTGGTTGACGAGCAGCGTCACGCGTGCGGTGTACTGACCGGGGCGCGTGGTGGTGGCCGTGACGGCCGTGCCTCCCAGGACGAACAGGATCGTGCGATCGTTGCGAAGCTGGACCCGATTGACCTGCAGCGGATCGAGGGTGCTGATGGTGCTGCCGTCGGCGTTGAGGAAAGCCGCGTCGCCCGTGGCGAATTGCAGAGGGATCCGCTCGCCGGTCGGCGAATCGAGGGATGACGGGAGCACCAGCGTGATGTCGACCGGGCCCCTTCCCGCCAGGGCGACCACCGCGCGACGCGACGCGTCCGTGATGCGAACCGCCCCGCGGAGACCAGGCACGAGCAATCCGAAGGAGAGACTCTGGACCGGCGTGATGCTCACCGACTTCTGCGACTGCGCGCCGGCTCGCACCGGCCATGACGCGAGGAGCAGGGCAAAGAGCGGTCGAAGCCCTGTCCTCGACGTCATTGGTCGATCATCCCTGATCTACCAGCCTGTCGATCAGTTGGGCGTGGCGAGGATGTGAATCGTCCCCGAGTACAGCCCAGGGACGGTGTTGGTCTGTGCGGCTGAGAGGGAGCCGTTGAAGATCACAAACTCGTTCACCAGTCCGCTCGCACCGACGACCGTCTGAAGCGCGGCGGTGCTCGTGCAGTTCGCCCACTGCGTCGTGAAAGCCGTGCTCGTCGTGCCGACACCGCAGGTATAGGTCGGCAGAATCGCGGGGCCAGGGCCAGTGAGCTGGCCGGTGGTGGCTCCATCGGGCAGCGAGTAGATGACGCCGACGTTGCGCTGCATCGGGATGTAGCCGCTGCCGCTCGCGGTGGTCCCCGGGGTGACGTTGCCGAAGCTCAGCGCGGTGGGCGCGCCGAAAGAGAAGACGCTCTGGATGGTGGCCGTAGCGGCAATCGACCCGGTGATCGACTGGGCCTGGGCGAGCGTCGGGAGGGCGAGCATGCCCAACGCAGCGACAAGACGGAGCGTGCGGTTCACGGAGAACTCCTTTGTGGGGTGGTAGACGGGTGGGATGATCTGCCGATCGCTTCCGGTGGGTAGGGCTGGTGCGGTCACTTCTACTTCGCGTTCGTCGGCACCAGTACCGGGCGATCATTTTCTTTGCACTCCTCCCTTTAGCTGGTATCGTGCCATCACGGCCCAGGCCGCCTCTTGGGTCGCGGCTGGTGCGTGAACGGACGAATGGGGTGCCGGAGGACGGGGTCGCGAGCCGAACGTCCGATTCGGCCATCGTGACCGGGCTGTCGGCGGATCGGCTCCGAAGTTCGGGCTGAATTGCCGGAATTGTCGTGTTTCGAGTCGGCCTGGTTGACGGAGCGGCGGGTGTATTGGGGCCGAACGAGGTTCGAAGGAGTGTTCGAAAGCCGGTCAGCAGTCGCGTTTTCGAACAGCGTATCGGGGGTTTCGCCGACGGCGACAGGGGCTCGGAAGTCGTGCAGAGCGCGAGGCATCATGCAGAACGCACGATGCCCCGGCATGCAGGGATCGCATGCCGGGGCATCTTATTGGAGCAATCGAGTGTGTGTATCGCGGATGGCGCGACTACGCGATGCTTTCGCTGCCCGAGGGCAGTTACTCGCGATCCGTTAAGGAGGTGATCCAGCCGCAGGTTCCCCTACGGCTACCTTGTTACGACTTCGCCCCAGTCACTGCGCTCGCCTTCGGCCGCTTGGCCCCTT
>DASVNI010000229.1:0-5261 GCA_036383935.1 Gemmatimonadaceae bacterium
CGTTGGGGTCAGAGTCAACTGACTCTGACCCCACTGACTCTGACCCCACTGACTCTGACCCCACTGACTCTGACCCCACTGACTCTGACCCCATTGCTCGCGCGACGACGCAGTCGACGCCACACCCTCGATGCCACGACGATCCGAGGAGGCAGAGATGGATGCGACCACGATCCCGTACGGCATGACGATGACGGTCGACCTCCCCTACGCGCAGGCGGTCGAGCGGACACGCGAGGCGCTCGCCGCTGAGGGCTTCGGTGTGCTCACGGAGATCGACGTCCGGGCCACGCTCAAGAAGAAGCTCGATGTGGAGTCTCGTCCGTACACGATCCTCGGCGCGTGCAATCCACCACTCGCTCATCAGGCGTTCAACGCCGAGCCGAACATCGGGCTCCTGCTGCCCTGCAATGTCGTCGTCTACGCGGGCGGTGATGAGCGTCGAAGTGTGGTCGCCGCCATCGATCCGGTGGTGTCGCTCGGGCGCGTGGGCAACCCCGCGCTCGCGCCGCTGGCGGCGGACGTGAAGGCGCGGCTGAGTCGCGTGCTCGAGGACGTCGCCGGCCGAGGCGGCGCGCGACGATGATCGAGCGGAGCTACTTCACCGCGGCGAACCGCACGCGATAGTCGACCCAGTCGGAGATCGGCCTCGATTCCGGCGCCGCCGAGCGAGCCGGATCGAAGCGGAAGCGCGGCAGCACTTCACGCACCGCGGCCGTGAACAGCTCGTGATCCGACTTCAGCACCTTCAGGCTCGCGACATCCACGCGACCACGTTCGTCGACGCGAAAGCGCACGACGACCTCGCTCTCGGTCCACTTCGAGCGGAGCTCGTCGGGGAAGCGGGGAAGGGGCGCCGGCGCGACGAGCGCCGCGGGTCTCGCGCTCGCGTCGTCCATGTGCGATGAGGTCACGAGCCCGGGGCCGATTCCGTTCTTGTCGAGCGACAAGGTCCGATCGAGCGTCGTCGCGCGCACCATCGAGTCGACGTTGGTGCCGGCGACGAGCCGCGCAGTGAGCGCGGCGAGATCCTTCGGCACCCTGGGGAGCCGCGGTGTCGTCGGTGCGGCACTGTCCGGCATCGGCGTTCCCGCCTGAACGATACCCGTCGAGCTCAGGCTGTCCGATCGTGACGGCCCGGGGAGCGCGACGCCCATGGTCGCGACGCTCGACGCTCCATCGGGCGCGGCGTTCGTTTCGGCGCCGGCGTTCGCACTGGCGTGCACGTCTGCGGCATCCGCGCGCGAGCGGGCGGTCATTCCCACCGTCGCGAGCGCAACCGACGCGACGCCGGCGAACGCAAGGAGTACGAGCCGCTTCCGGCGCGGACGCCGGCTCGGCTCGATGTGACCCGAGGCGACGGGAGCGGCTGGAACAGGAGCGGGTTCCGGCGCGCTCAGCTCGGCTACAGTAGAGGCGGATGCCGCGGGGATGGCCGGCTTCGCCGATGCATCCGTCCGCATCCACGACGCGATCTGCGGTTCGGTGGACGCCAGCGTCGAGGCCAGCACGCGCAGCTCCAGCTCGGCGATACGCGTGCGCAGCGCGCGCACGGTGGCGTGGTCGGCGCCGAGCGCTGCCTCGCGGGTGGGAAGCGCACGCTGCAGTAGACTGACCGCCTCCGAGACGTTGCCGCGCGTCGCGCAGGTCTCGGCGAGCTGCTCCATCGTGACGACGGTGCCCATGTGCTGCGGCGCGAGCGCCCGCTCGCGAATGCGCAGCGCATCCCTGAAGAGCCGCTCGGCCGCGGCGTCGTCGCCGAGCGCGCGTTTCACCTGTCCCAGGCCGGCGAGCGCCGTGGCGAGGGAGGGATGGTCGGCGCCGTAGCGCCGTTCAGCGGTCTCGAGCGCAGCGCCGAGGAGCCGTTCGGCGTCGGCCGGCCGTCCCTGGCGCAGCGCTTCTCGCGCTGCGTCCATCTGCTCCGCGTACGTCCGTTCGTCGTCAGCCATCTGCCACGCCGCCAGGTTGTCGCCCTCGTGCAGGACGAGCGACCGTCGGTCGGAGAAACCAAGGCAGGCTCATGCATTCCGCCGTCCGCTGCGGTTGGGTCGGGCATCACACATGCAACGCTTGTTTGCGTGCTCGGCCTCGCGGCGATGCGGTCCGAGACTCGGAAGGCCTCCACGTCGGCCCAAAACCCACCGGCGTTGTCATCCGAGTGAAAGGAGGACGTCGTGAGATTGCGGGCAGCCCACTCTGCTCGGCGGACTATGGCATTCGACGAAGAAGTCGTCGCGGCGATCGAGGCGGTCACCCAGGAGCCTGAGGTGCGCGCCAACCACCAGCTCCCGCTGTTCGAGCTGCAGGTGCTCGACTCGCTGCGCACGATCATGCTGGTCGTGGAGCTCAACGCTCGGTTCGGTGTGGACATCGCGCCGTCCGAGATCGATCGCGACGCCTGGGCGACACCGGCGCGCATCGTCCACTTCGTGGAAGAGCGAGTGCATCGGTGACCGCCGCCGGCAGCGCTGGATCACGACGTCCGCAGTCGCTGGTCCATCTCTTCGCCGGCCTGCTCGCGCTCGTCCTGTTCCTTCTCGCTGCACTGCTGCTCATCGCGGTGAGCCGCTGGCGCGTGCATCAGCGCATCGAGTGGCTCGCCTCGCGCAACCAGGCGAGCACCTGGCGCTGGAAGTCGATCCAGCGGGAAGTGCTGCGGCACGACGATCTGCTGCTCACGTTGGGGAGCTCGGAGCTCGTGGTGCCGATGACGAATCGCGTGCAGGACTTCTTCGCGGCCTACCCGACGGGCTTCGCGATCGCGCCGGTCGGCACGCGCGGGAGTCCGATTCCACTCATGGCGGTGGACCTGGCGAGTCTTGGCGAGGCGGTGCGAGGGCGGCGCGTGGTGCTGTCGCTGTCGGGTACCTGGTTCAGCGCGCCGAACGCCGTCAACGACAGCATCAACATCGCCGTGCACGCGTCGCCCCTCCAGCTCGGCGACGTGTTGTTCGACCCGGCGCTTCCGCTTGGGCTGCGCGAGCGGATCGCGCGCCGTCTCGTGCACATCCGTGAGGTGACGGGGAACCAGGCGCTGCTCGCCGTCCCGCTTCACTGCCTGGCGACACACTGTTCGTTCGAACCGCTGCTGCCGGCGCTGCGCCCGCTCTGGGCGCTGCGCGCTCTCTCCCTCCGCACGGAGGATGCAGGACGGGCACTCGCGGCCTCCTTCATCACGAAGCCGGCGCCCGCACGACGCGCTGCACGCATCGACTGGGCGCGGCTCGAGGCTGCGAGCGACTCGTCGTGGCGCACACGCTCGGCGAACAACCCGTTCGGCATCGAGGCGAAGATGTGGTCGAGGGGCAGCCGCAGGATGCTCGCCGCTCGCGACTCGACGACCGACGTCCGGTTCGTGCAGCGGATGGAGAACGCCGCGGCGTGGGACGACCTGGCGCTGCTGCTCGCGACACTCCAGGCACTCGGCGCGCGGCCGCTCGTGCTCAACACGCCGCTCAAGGGGCCATTCCTCCAGTTCACCGGCGTATCACCCGCGGCGCGCCGGCGATTCTACGAGCGCTTCGACTCGCTGACGGCGTCGTTCGGAGTACCGGCTCGCAACTTCGCCGCATACGACGATGACGCCATGTTCCTCATGGAGCCCGGATCGCATCTGAGCGAGAAGGGATGGTTGGTCTACGACCGAACGATCGATGCGTTCTATCACGACTCGCTTCGCTGACGAACGGCTGCGCTTCGCAGTCCGCGTCCTGTACTATCTGCTGATCCTCATAGCGGCGAGCGTCGTCACGCGCGTCACGGATCACGCCACCATTCGATACATCTATCAGGATTATTGACCGCCGTGTCGCTCCTGTCCCGCATCGACGAGTGGGCGCGTCAGACGCCGCACCGCGTCGCACACAGCTCGAGTGAGGGCGTGCTCACCTGGGGCGAGCTCGCACGACGCTCCGACGCTCTCGCCGGCGCGCTCGCGGATCTGCGCCCCGGGGCGCCGGTCGTCCTGCGCGGACACAAGGAGCCGGAGATGCTCGTCGGCTTCCTTGCCTGTGCGAAGGCTACGCACCCGTACATCCCAATAGACTCCGGCGTTCCGACCGCGCGCGTGGAGCGCATCGTCGAAGTCTCGGGCGCGGAGCTCCTGCTCACGCCGACGTCGATGCGCGAGCTGGCGGCGCGCGGTGCCGCGCCTCCGCCACCGACGGGCGACGCGACGACGCCGCACTATGTGATCTTCACCTCGGGCAGCACGGGCGATCCGAAGGGCGTCGTGATCACGCGAGGATGTCTCGACGCGTTCCTCGGCTGGATGGTGGACGAGCAGCGCTTCGCGCCCGCGAGCGAGACCTTTCTCAATCAGGCGCTCTTCTCGTTCGACCTCTCGGTGATGGATACCTGGTGCAGCCTTGCCACCGGAGGGACGATCGTCAGCCTCACCACGCCGGAGATGGAGGACTTCCGGCGCCTGTTCGACGCACTCGCCGGCGCGCCGCTCACGACCTGGGTCTCGACGCCCACCTTCGCGCAGGTGTGTCTCGCCGAGCGGCGGTTCGCCGCGTCGATGCTGCCGCGGCTGCGCCGCTTCCTCTTCTGCGGCGACGTGTTGACGCCGGAGGTGGCGGAGCAGCTCCTCGTGCGATTCCCGAACGCCGAAGTGTGGAACACGTATGGTCCTACCGAGGCGACCGTCGCGACGACGTCGATTCGCGTCGACCCGAGCATGCTCCGTCGGTATCCCCAACTGCCGATCGGCCGAGCGATGCCGGGCACCAGAGTGACGGTGGAGCATGAGGACGGCGAGCTGGCGGCCGATGGCGAGCGTGGCGAGATCGTCATCTCGGGGCCGAACGTGAGCCCGGGTTACCTCGGCCGCCCCGATCTCACGATGCGCGCCTTCTCCATGCGCGATGGCGTCCCGACCTATCGTACGGGCGATTGGGGAAGTCTGCGAGACGGACTCCTCTTCTTTCATGGCCGGCGCGACGACCAGGTGAAGATCGCCGGCCACCGGATCGAGCCGGGCGACGTCGAGGTGCATCTCGCATCGTTGCCGCGGGTGCGTCAGGCGGCGGTAGTTCCCACTTACCGCGACGGCCATGTCGACTCGTTGCACGCCTTCGTGGTTCTTGCCGGGGATGCAGAACGGCGGCTTGTAAGTGCAGATCCCTCGACTTCGCTCGGGATGACACCCGATAGTCATGCCGAGCGAGCGCCTGATCTCGAGCGAGCGAAGCGAGTCGAGGGATCTGCTGCTAGCAGCGAGGGATCTGCACCTGCCGCGAGCCCGCTCGAGATCGGTG
>DASVNI010000230.1:0-5706 GCA_036383935.1 Gemmatimonadaceae bacterium
CGCTCGCTCGGGATGACACCGACGCAGTCATCCCGAGCGAAGTCGAGGGATCTGCACCTACATCGCCCCTCCCCTGCGATCCCCTCTGGCCAGCCGTATATTGGCGCGTGCGGCCCCTCCCACTCGGGCCCCTCCCCTGGAGCACTCCCCAATGGCCAAACCAGTTCTGCTCACGGTCGACGACGACCCGGCAGTCCTCGCAGCGATCGAGCGTGATCTGCGCCAGCAGTACCGGCAGGACTTCCGCACGATGAAAGCACAATCCGGAGCGGAGGGGCTCGAGGTCGCCCAGGCTCTGGCTGCCCGCAACACGCCGATCGCGCTCTTCCTCGTCGATCAGCGGATGCCCGGCATGTCCGGCACGGACATGCTGCGCGAGGCGATGAAGCTGCACCCGGATGCGCGGCGCGTGCTGCTCACGGCGTACGCCGACACCGACGTCGCGATCTCGGGGATCAACGACATCGCGCTCGACTACTATCTGATGAAGCCGTGGGATCCGCCGGAGCAGCGGCTCTATCCCGTGCTCGACGACCTGCTCGGCGAGTGGCAGGCGCGTACCAAGCCGGTCTTCGAGGGGATCCGCGTCCTCGGCTCGCAGTGGTCGCCGCAGTCGCACGCGACCAAGGAGTTCCTCTCGCGGAACCGCGTGCCCTACGAGTGGGTGGATCTCGATCAGGACGAGACGGCGCGCACCCTCGCGACCTCGCTCGCCGGCGATCTCACGAAGCTGCCGATCGTTCTCCTCCCCGACGGCTCGCATCTCATCGCGCCCACGACTGCGGCGCTGGCCGAGAAGGCGGGGCTGCAGACGCACGCGAAGAACCCCTTCTATGATGTCATCGTCGTGGGCGGTGGACCTGCCGGTCTGGCGAACGCGATGTACGCCGCCTCGGAGGGACTGCGCACGGTGCTCGTCGAATCGGAAGCGGCCGGTGGGCAGGCGGGCACGAGCTCGATGATCGAGAACTACCTCGGCTTCCCGATGGGAGTGACCGGCGCCGACCTCGCACAGCGCGCCACGCTGCAGGCGAAGAAGTTCGGCGCCGAGCTGCTCACCGGGCAGGAAGTGGTCGGACTGCGACGCGAGGATCCATATCGCATCATCAAGCTCGGCGACGGGACGGAGCTCACCGCATACACCGCCGTCATCACGACGGGGATGAGTGCGCGCACGCTCGACGCGCCCGGCGTCGAGGGGCTGCACGGCAAGGGCGTCTACTACGGCGCGGCGATGACGGAGGCGGCGCGCTGTCGAGACAAGGACATCATCGTCGTCGGGGGCGCGAACTCGGCCGGGCAAGGAGCTCTGTTCTTCTCGCGCTACGCGAAGAAGGTCACAATGCTGGTGCGTGCCCCGGACCTGTCACCTATGATGTCGCACTACCTCGTCGACCGCATCCGGGCGACGCCGAACATCGAGGTGTGCTGCGGCTGGGAGGTCGCACGCGCGAACGGCGACGGCTCGCTCGAGTCGGTCGTCGTGAAGGCGGTGAATGGCGGCGCCGAGCACACCATCCCGGCGGTCGCGATGTTCGTGTTCATCGGCGTGAAGCCGCACACCGACGCCTTCGCTGGTGTGCTCGAGCGGGACGAGTCGGGCTTCGTCATGACGGGGACGGATCTGCCGAAGGAGCACGGCAAGCCGAAAGGATGGAACCTCGAGCGCGACCCGTTCATGTTCGAGACGAACGTCCCTGGCGTGTTCGCCGCGGGCGACGTCCGCGCCGGAGCGAACCGTCGAGTGGCTGCTGCAGTTGGTGAAGGATCCGCCGCAATCTATTCGGTCCACCGATACCTGCGCACTGTATGACCGGCCGCCCTACCCTCTTCGGTCGCCCGGATGGGCGCCAGGACATTCTGATCCGCCTGGCACAGCATCGCGTGCTCGGCGATGCGCCCGTCGCGGAGCTCGAGTGGCTCGTCGATCACGGCAGGACGGAGCACTATCCGGCCGGCCACGTCGTGACGCGCAAGGGCGAGCAGACGTACCACATGATCATCCTGCTGGAGGGGCACGTCGTCATCCGCTCCGACCGCGGCGCGGGGGCACACAAGATCTTCGAGTGGCGCACGGGCGAGGTCGGGGGACGGATGCCCTACTCGCGCGGGGCGTCGCCCCCGATGGATGCGGTGGCGGAGAAGGACACCGACGTCCTGGCGGTCGAGAGCAACTGCTTCGACGACATGATCCGCGAGTGCCCCGTCGTCACGACGAAGCTCGTGCACGTCATGCTCGATCGTGCGCGCACGTTCACGTCGGCCGACCTGCGCGACGAGAAGCTCATCTCGCTCGGAAAGCTCGCCGCCGGACTGGCGCACGAGCTGAACAACCCGGCGTCGGCCGTCGTGCGCAGCAGCAAGACACTGCTCGACAGTCTGACCGCGGCCGAGGACGCGGCGCGGATCCTCGTCGGCGCGAAGCTGACGGACGCACAGTTCGCGGCGATCGAGAAGGCGCGCGAGATGTGCGAGTCGTCGATCGCCGCGGCGCCGAAGACGCCGCTGGAGCGCGCCGACCGCGAGGACGCGCTGCTCGACTGGCTCACCGACCACAAGGCGACGGAGGAGTACGCGGTACCTCTCGCCGACACGGGAGTCACCCCGTCGGCGCTCGACCTGCTCGCGGTGAGCGTGCAGGGTCAGGCGCTCGAGGCGGCGCTCGGCTGGATCACGGCGTCGTGCACGGTGCGCACGCTCGCGTCGGAGATCGAGAAGGCGGCGGTGCGCATCCACGATCTGGTCGCCGCGGTGAAGGGCTTCTCGTACATGGATCACGCGCCGACGCCGGAGCCGACGGACATCCGGCAGGGGATCAACGACACGCTGAAGATGCTCGCGGCGAAGACGCGCTCGAAGGGAGTGACGGTGTCCGTCGAGCTCCCCGAGGGGCTGCCGAAGGCGTACGTGGTCGGCGTCGAGCTGAATCAGGTGTGGATGAACCTGATCGACAATGCGCTCGACGCGGCGCCGAATGGCGGGCACGTCGAAGTCTCGGCCGCAGAGGATCGGGACAAGCTGGTGGTGCGCATCGTGGACGACGGACCCGGTGTGTCGAAGGAATTACAGGCTCGCATCTTCGAGCCATTCTTCACTACGAAAGGCGTTGGGAAGGGGACGGGGCTCGGCCTGGATGTGGTGCGGCGACTCGTGCAGCGGCAGGAGGGGGCGGTGGATCTGGAGTCGGTGCCGGGGCGGACGGAGTTCCAGGTTCGGTTGCCTGTGGCTTAGTGCGGGGATGCGGGTGTGCGGGGATGAGGTGATGCGGAAGCGCACTGTCATCCCGAGCGAGCGTCAGCGAGTCGAGGGATCTGCACCTGCTCCGCTGTGAGCTCGGCTCCGCGTAGGGACTGACTCAGTAGCGCAGGGTGCGCGTGACTCCACCGCTTACGACCGCCTCCGAATAGCAGCGGCTGGGTGGCATGCCCACATGCGAGTCGCTCGATTCGGGATCGAGATAAAGTAGCGCGTGAAGATCGTTCCGTCGCTCCTTACCGAATCGCGCATACACGACCTCCAGCACGAAGGGGTTGCGGCCCGGCGGATAGTCGGAAATCACCGCGACGCGGCGCAGCACCGCCGTGAAGCGGGGCGTGTATATGCTATTGAGTTGGCCGCCAGCCCTGGCCGGAGGCCTCGCCGCGCTACCGAAGGACGCGGAGATCGTGTCGCCGACAGAGAAGCGCTCTTCACAGAGCGGCCGATCGAGCCGGCCCATGATGAGCGATCCCGCCTTCAGGGTCTTCGTGTGATGCGCAGCGGACTTGGCGCCCTGGGCGCGTGCGGGGACGGCAAGGCAAGCAGCAAGGCCGCCGAGGCACACGAAAGCGCGCATGATCGCCGCTGGCGCTGAGAAGCTCAGCATGTCGTTTTGTGTAGGGTCCAGTCCCTCGCGAGGAGGGGAGTTGATCGCGAGTCGGACGGAGCGGGTGCCGGCGGCGGCGGAGCAACCGTACTCCGCGGCGAATCCATGGTCAATAGAAAGGAGTCCAGATGACATGGTTTCCGACTCGTCACGCCCATTAGGCGACAGTCGTGGCTCGACACCGAGAGAGAACGCGACAGTGTCGTCGATTCGTGTTGACCAGTAATCCGCGAGATTATGGCATCTGGTTCGTAGCGATGTTGGAGGGCACCCGCTGTCGCCAACGAACGCGGTCGCGGAGACGTAGGGACGGAGGGAATGGTGCAGATCCCTCGACTCGCTCCGCTCGCTCGGGATGACACGTGGCTCGCTACGTTCGCCAGGGATGACACGGCCCGCTGCCCTCTGCTCCGCTGCTCCTCAACCCCGCACATGCGCCTGCTCGCCGTCCTTTCGCTCTGTCTCGCGGCCGTCGCTCCGGTCCGCTTCACGCAGGAACCACCTCGTGATTGGATCGATCCGGTCACCGGGCATCGCGTCATCCGGCTGAGCACCGAGCCCGGAAGCCAGACGCTCTACTTTCACGACAACCAGTACTCGCCTGAGGGCGACAAGTACGTCTTCACGAGCCGGAGCGGGATCTGGCTCGTGGATCTGACGCAGCTCGGGAAGGAACCGCCGAAGGCGGAGCTGATCGTGCCGAACGCGGGTGGGGCGTACATGGCGCGGCGGACGCGGGAGGTCTACTTCACTCGTCGCCCCGCGAATGCGGCGGGTGCACCGGCCGGCGCGCGCGGCCCCGCAACCGGTGAGGTGTACGCGTACAACTACGACACCAGGCAGACGCGCCGCGTCCCCTTCGCGACGCGCACGCTGATCAACGCCGACGAGACCTTCACCGTCGGGCCCATCCTCGCCGAGGATCCGACGGGGAAGACGCCGCGCCCCGAGCCGCGCGTCGCGCGGGCGCAGCTGGCGCGCATGTTCCCGGGCAAGACGATGGAGCAGCTCTCACCCGAGCAGCGCTACGCCGTCACGAAGGAGGACGGCTTGGCGCGCCGCGCGCTGAATCCCGAAGCGATGGCGTTCGTCTTCACGAGCCTGAAGACGGGGACGCCCGACACGGTCGGCTATCAGTACGGGTGGCTGAACCACATGCAGTTCAACCCGAAGGATCCGAACCTCCTGCTCTATTGCCACGAGGGAACGTGGCACGAGGTCGACCGCATCTGGACCATCCGCACCGACGGCTCGGCGATGACGCTCAGGCATGGTCGTTCGATGGACATGGAGATCGCCGGCCACGAGTTCTGGAGCTGGGATGGCAAGACGATCTGGTTCGATCTCCAGACACCGCGCAGCGAGGTGTTCTGGATCGCCGGCGTCGACCTCAGCACCGGCAAGGAGACGCGCTACCACGTCGACCGGGACGCGTGGTCGGTGCACTACAACGTCTCGCGCGACAACTCCCTCTTCATGGGCGACGGCGGCGACGAGACGCAGGTCGCGTATTCACATGAGGGCCGCTGGATCAACCTCTTCCGCGTGCAGCGCGACGGCACGCTCTCGCGCGAGAAGCTGGTGAACATGGCGCGGCACAACTACGTCACCGGGCAGGGTGGCGTCGAGCCGAACGGGTCGATCACGCCGGATAAGAAGTGGGTTCTCTTTACCGGGAATTTCGATGGAGAGAGACACGTGTACGCGGTGGAAATCGCGAAGGCGCGGGGAACGGCCACTCCCAGTAGGTAGTACGGAGTACCTGGTACCGGGACTGGCATACGAGCTCCCGGAATGCGGGCGAGATCGTTCGAGAGCATTCACGGGATCGAGCTTCGCAA
>DASVNI010000231.1:0-10915 GCA_036383935.1 Gemmatimonadaceae bacterium
CGGCGCCAAGGAGGGGATCGCCCAGCTGATCTTCGCCCTGTGCGGACCGCGCGACGTCGTGCTCGTGCCGGAGATCTACTATCCGGTGTTCGCCCGCGCGCCGCTGCTCTGCGGCGCCGAGGTGCGGTGGGTGCCGATGCGCGCCGAAGATGATTTCGTCCTCGATCTCGACGCGATCCCCGCGGCCGATCGCAAGCGCGCCAAGATCCTGATCGCCAACTATCCGAACAATCCGACCGGTGCCCGCGTGGAGGTGGACTTCCACGAGCGCGCGGTGGAGTTCGCGAAGCAGAACGATCTCCTGTACGTGAGCGACATGGCGTACAGCGAGCTCACCTTCGGCGGCCGTCCCGCACCGAGCGCGCTCGAGGCGGACCCCGACCGCGAGGTGACGGTCGAGTTCCACTCCTGCTCCAAGACGTTCAGCATGGCGGGGATGCGCATCGGCTTCGTCGTCGGCAACGCCGACGGCGTCGAAGCGCTCGCGGCGTATCGCACGAACGTGGGCTACGGCACGCCGACGGTGATGCAGGCCGCGGCGGCGTATGCGCTCAACCATCACGCCGAGCTGGTCCCTGCTACGGTGGCCGAGTACAAGGCGCGTCGCGACGCGATGATGAACGCCTTCCACGCGGCCGGCTGGAACGCCGAGCCGCCGCCGGCGTCGATGTATCTCTGGCTTCAGATCCCGGAGGGCGTCGACGACTGGGAGTGGGTGCGCACGCTGATCGACGAGGATGGTGTGGTCGTGACGCCGGGCGTCGCCTTCGGCGACGGCGGCCGCGGCTGGTTCCGTGTCTCGCTCGTGCGCGACAAGGACACGCTGGCCCAGGCGGCGACGGCGATCGCGGCTCGGCGGGGGGCGATGCTCTCGGTGCGGTGAGTTGGTGAGTTGGATAGCGGGTGAGTTAGACGGTTGATTGGTAAGTTGAACGACAATGACAAGAACCGGCGTGGAGAATCCGTATCGGGATCTCCACGCCGGTTGTGCTTCGGGCCCTTCAACCCACCCACAAACCGACCAACTAGCCCACGATCCAACCAACCAACTCACCCCTTTTGGTATTTCCAGTTCCTCCCTTTCCCTTCGGCAATCCACTCGATCGCCTGCTTCACACGCGCCGCGCGCGTCTCCTCTCGCTTCGCCTCGCCGATCCACTCGTTGTACTCCCGCTGGTGGCTCGGCGGCATCGCCTCGAAGTTCGTGCGCGCTTTCTTGTTCTTCGCCAGCGCCGCCGCCAACTCGGGCGGGACGGGGAGTACGGGCCGAGGCGCCTTCTTCTTTTCGACCTTCACTCCATCTTCGTTCAGCTTCGCCGCCTTCTTGATCACGGCGACGAGCTCCTTCTTCGGCGGCAGATCCTTCACCGACGTGATGCGCCCGAAGTGACCCATCGCGCGGTCGTCGCCCCCAGCGCTGCGTCCGAGCACCAGCTCGCCCTTCCAGAAGCCGACCGTCGCGTGCGCCTTGAACGCGGCCATGTTCATCAGCGGGCCGTGATACATGAACGCCGGCATCGACCACTTGATCGATTCCTCGACGTCGGGGCAGGCGGCGTGGATCGTCTCGCGGATGTGGGTCAGGATCGGCTTCGCGAAGTCGGCCGACTTCGCGATGTAGGCGTCGACGCGCGGGTCGCGGGGCATGGGCGAATGGTGAGAAGGTGGGTGGTGGGCGAGCCGCGAAATTATCCCCTCGATTGCGTAGCGACCATCTCGGGCCTAGACTACGCGGCCGAGTTTGTTCGCCGGAAGAACATAATCGCGCGGTATCCCACCCCCCGCATCTCCCCGAGGAATCGTTTCATGGCGGCGAAGGACAGGCTGTCCGTCCTGCTGGCGATGATGGAGCAGGGCGTCATCCCGGTCTTCTATGATCCGGATGTCGACGTCTGCAAGAACGTCATCCAGGCCTGCGCCAACGGCGGCGCGAAGTGCATCGAGTTCACCAACCGCGGTGATTTCGCGTCGCACGTCTTCTATGAAGTGACGCGGCACTTCGCCAAGGCGGATCCCTCCGTCATCATGGGCGTCGGCTCCGTCGTCGACGCGCCCACCGCGGGGATCTTCATCGCCAACGGCGCCAAGTTCGTCGTCGGTCCGCTCCTCAACCCCGACGTCGCCAAGGTCTGCAACCGTCGCGGCATCCCGTATAGCCCCGGCTGCGGCTCGGCGAGCGAGATCGGTTACGCCCAGGAGCTGGGGTGCGAGATCGTGAAGGTCTTTCCCGGCTCCTCCGTCGGCGGCCCCGATTTCGTGAAGAGCGTCATGGCCCCGATGCCGTGGACCCGCATCATGCCGACCGGCGGAGTTGAAGCGAGCGAAAGCTCGCTTCGTACATGGTTCGGCGCCGGCATCGTCGCCTGCGGCATCGGCAGCAACCTGATCACGAAGAAGCTGCTCGACGCCCGCGACTACAAGGGCATCGAGGAGAACGTGCGCACCACCGTGCAGCTCGTGAAGACCATCAAGGCCGACCTGGCCGCGAAGCGCTAGAGGACATCAGACATGGCTCCGCTCGAGATCAAGTCCGCCGCCGACGCCAAGTGGGACTGCGTGTCGTTCGGCGAGGTGATGCTGCGCTTCGACCCCGGCTTCGGCCGCGTGCGCAACGCGCGCTCCTTCCAGGTGTGGGAGGGCGGCGGCGAGTACAACGTCGCGCGCGCCATGCGGAAGTGCTGGCAGAAGCGCGCCGCCGTCGTCACCGCCCTCCCGAAGAACGACCTCGGCTGGCTGGTCGAGGACTTCATCATGCAGGGCGGCGTCGACATGTCGCACGTCATCTGGCGCGACTTCGACGGCCTCGGACGCAACACGCGCGTCGGTCTCAACTTCACCGAGAAGGGCTTCGGCATCCGCCCCGCCCTTGGCTGCTCCGATCGCGGCCACTCCGCCGCGTCGCAGATCAAGCCGGGCGAGGTGAACTGGGAGAAGCTGTTCGGTGAGGAAGGCGTCCGCTGGTTCCACACCGGCGGCATCTTCGCCGCCCTCGCGCCGAACACTTCCGAGGCGGTGCTCGAAGCGGTGGAAGTGGCGAAGAAGTACGGCACCGTGGTGGCGTACGACCTCAACTTCCGCGCGTCGCTCTGGAAGAGTCAGGGGGGCAAGGAAGGCGCGCAGCGCGTCAACCGCAACATCGCGAAGTTCGTCGACGTGATGATCGGCAACGAGGAAGACTTCACCGCGTGTCTGGGCTTCGAGGTCGAAGGTGCCGACGAGCACCTCACGAACATCGAGACCGAGAGCTTCAAGAAGATGATCCAGACGGCGTGCGGCGCCTTCCCGAACTTCAAGGTCGCCGCGACGACGCTGCGCAAGGCGACGACGGCGAGCGTCAACGACTGGTCCGCGCTGCTCTACTACGATGGCCAGCTCTATCAGTCGATGCAGCGGCCGAACCTGGAGATCTACGACCGCGTCGGCGGCGGCGACGGCTTCGCGTCCGGCCTCGCCTACGCCTTCCTCGAAGGGAAGGGCCCGCAGGCTGCCGTGGAATACGGCGCCGCGCACGGCGCGCTCGCGATGACCACCCCCGGCGACACGAGCATGGTGCGCGTCGAGGAAGTCGAAGCGGCGATGAAGGGGAAGGGAGCGAGAGTAATTCGGTGAGTTGGTGAGTTGGAGCGTGAGCTAGTTGGTCGGTTCTGCTAGTGAGTTGAACGACACCAAACACAACCGGCGTGGAGAATCCCTCTCGAGGATCTCCACGCCGGTTTTTTGCCATTGCCCTTCAACTCACCAATCAACCGACCAACGAACTCTCCATCCAACTCACCAACTCACCGCTTCACGGCCTGTAAAGCCGACCTCACCTTCGGTAAGACCTTCTCGATCTCCTCCGGCGACACCGCCCCCACCGACAGGCGGAACCACTCCGTGTCCTCCTCGCTCCCGAACGCGCGGAGCGGCACGACTGCCAGCCCCGCCGCGCGCAGCAGATAGGCGCGCACTGCTTCGTCGCCGTCGAGGCGCGCGCCGTCCGGCGTCGTCCGCCCGCGCAACGCGAACTGCGCGCTGAGGTAAATCGCACCTTCCGGCGAGATGGCGTTCACCGGCAGACCTTCATCGCGCAGTCGGCACAGTCCAGAATACAGCGCGTCGAGCCGCTCCCGCACGCGTGCGACCATGTCGTCGCGGAACGCCGACCACGCTCCGCCGTTCTCGAGAAAATCCGCGACCGCACCCTGTTCCGCTTTCGGCGCCCACGCGCCCATGTGACCGATCAGCGCGCTCATCGGACCGGCGAGATCCTCCGGCGCCACGACCCATCCGACGCGGATGCCCGTCGCCGCAAGCGACTTCGACGCGCCATCGATGTAGATCGTGTAGGGCGCCATCGCCGGCCGCACCTGCACCGGGTGCACGTGGCGCTGCCCTTCGAGGGTGAGCGTCCAGTACACCTGGTCGTACATCACGTACAGCGGACGCTCCGTCGCCGACCGGCGCGCGTTCTCCTCGAGCACCAGATCGCAGATCGCGCCGAGCGATTGCTCGGTGAACATCGTGCCGGCCGGATTCTGCGGCGAGCAGAGGACCAGCAGGCGCGCGTCGCGCACGGCGTCCTTCAATAGCTCGCGCGTCGGCATGAAGCGGCTCTCCGGTCCGACCGGCACCGGCACGCCCACCGCGCCGACAAGCTGCACGTAGTACGGGTTGTTCCACGACGGCGTCGGGTACACCACCCGATCGCCTGGATCGACCACCGTGCGATACGTCGCGTAGATGCCGGGCCGCGAGCCCGACGTGACGATCACCGACGCGAGCGACGGATCGAGACCGAGCTCGCGCTGATACAGCGTCCGCACCGCCTCCCGCAGCGCGAGGATCCCTTCGGCGGGTGGATAGTTGGTCTCCCCCTTCCGCAGCCGGTCGATGATCCCCTGCTCGACCTCGCCCGGGATGCGGAACTCCGACGGTGCGAAGTCGCCCACGGTGAGATTGCAGATCTCCACCCCCTGCGCGTCGAGCTCGCGCACGTCCGCCGCGATCTTGAGGATCTCGGAGCCGAGCAGTGAGCCGGTGAGGCTGGAGAGGCGAAGATGGCCCATCGATGAAAGCTAGCGTTGATCGAGGGGATCGGTTTTCGGTTATCAGTTGTCGGGTATCGGCAGGCCTCGGTCAGTTCCAGCGTCCCGACGTCGGCCAACTACCGCAAACCGTAAACCGTTTACAGCGCGCCGGAGGCGCGCCTCAGTGCACGCCCGTCGCGTGTGCCGGCTGTACCACCCCTGTTGTCGGAATCTGCGTCGGCGGCGCGGACTCCGAAGGATCGACCCACCAGAGCGTGGACGCGCCCGCCGCGAACCGCGTGAAGACGAGTCGTCCGTCGGGCAGCCACCCGGGTTGGCCAGCCGGCGACGCGTCGTTCGTCAGCTGACTGATGCTCCCGGTGCGGGGATCGAGCAGGAAGATCTGGGTCGTGCCCGCACGCGTCGACGCGAAGGCGATGTGGTTTCCGTCCGGGCTCCAGGCCGGCTCGACGTCCGTCTGCCCACTCCCGGAGCCGGCCACCGGCGCCGGCGTTCCCCCCGCTGGCGCCGCCGCGATGAACAGGTTCGCGCTGCCATTCGCCGTCGCCATGAGTGCGATGCGATCGCGCGCCGGCGACCAGGTGGGCGTCGCCTCGAGGCTGCCGCCGAATCCGAACGTCGTCGCGGTGAGCCGCGCGGGATTCGCGAATGGGAGGGGAGCAACGTACACGCGCGGCGCGCCGCTGACGTCGCTCACGTAGGCGAGCGACGCTCCGCCGCCGGCGATGGCGGGCTGGCTCTCGTTCGCGGCGGTCGTCGTGAGTCGCTGCTCCGCGCCACCCGCCACGGTCGGCATCGAGTACAGCTCAGCATTCCCGTCGCGCGTGCTCACGAACACGATCGCCGATGCCGCGGCGGTCGGCTGCGCATCGTCGGCGGGCGACGTCGTCCGTCGCGTCACGTCGCGCCCGTCCAGCGACACGCTGTAGATGTCGCGGTTGCCCGATGCCACCGCGTCGAAGTAGACGGTCGGCGGAAGGGCGACGTCGAACGTCGTGGTCAGCGTGCGTCCGTCGCTCGCATGCGCCGACACGGTGACGGCGCCGATCTGCAGCAGCGTCACCATCGTCCCACTCACCGCGCCGGCGATCGCCGGCGAGACCGTGACGTCCGAGACGACGGAGTCCGCCGCCGAGAGGCCGCCGCGCGCCACGAGACGGACCGTCGAGCCGCGCTCGAGCCGCCCCACGGCGGCGAGTCCTCCTCCCGGTGCGATGCCGTTGTTGTCCCCGCCGCAGGCGATCATCGCTGCGACAGTGGTAAGCAGGGCAATGTGGCGAGCGTCGAGAGGCATCGAAGTGTTAGGCGAGACGACCGGTGCAACGTACTGCGGCACCACCCGGAACAAACGTTGGACATTGCCCGCGGGTAACGGCGCGTGACCGAGCGCGACACTGGCGCGTCGAGCTACACAGTCCTGCAACCGGAGATTTTCGTGTCCGAGCGTGATCAGCCCCGGCCGGCGTCGACCGGGACACCCCGAAAGAGCTGGACCCCTCCGAAGATCGACGATCTGCCGCGTCTGGAGAACCTCACGCTGCAGACGGGCATCGGCTCGCCGATCGACGGGCCCTCGATCTTCCCCTGAGCGCCGAGTGGGAGTCGTACTGCGTCCCCCTCCTCTTCGACCCCGTCCCGACTCATGCTGAAACGTTTCAGCGTCCTGATACTTTCCGCGGCCACGCTGGCCGCCTGCTCGGAGTCCACGCTGCCGACCGATGGCTCGCCATTGGTGCCGTCGGGTCGCGCGCTGCTCGCTGAGCTCACCTGCAACGCCGATGTCGCGGCACAGCGCATCAGCTGCGCACCCGCCACGCCGAGCCTCGCTGGCGCATCGGCGGACCTCATCATCGGTGGGCAGAACGTCTACACCAAGCTGACGAGCACCAACGTCGTCAACAACGGCACGACGCTCACCGGCGACGTCACGGTGCAGAACCTCACCGCGCAGCCGTGGGCGACGACCGACGGCGCGACGCCGACGACCAACGGCGTGCGCGTGTTCGTCCACACGCCGCCGAACAACGGCGTCACCATCGCCAACTTCGATGGGACGGGGACGTTCACCGCGAGCAACCAGCAGTACTTCCAGTACAACAGCACCGCGCTCGGCGCCGATGGCATCCTCTCCAGCAATGAGGTGTCGTCGAGCAAGAGCTGGCAGTTCAATCTCAACGGCGCACCGGGCTTCACCTTCCAGGTGTACGTCACCACGCAGCTCCCCGACGAGGGCGGCGTGCTGCGCTGGACGGCGAGCACGGTCGCGCAGGCCGGCCTCGCCGAGAACATCAACGCCATCTGGGGCGCGTCGTCGAGCGACGTCTGGATTGCGGGCAAGGACGGCTCGAACGTGCTCCAACACTGGAACGGCACGAGCTGGACGAGCTACGCGGGTGCCGAGACGGTCGACATGGTCGCGCTATGGGGCAGCGGATCCAGCGACGTCTACGCCGTCGGCGGCACGAAGATGCAGCACTGGAATGGCAGCGCGTGGGCCGACACGGCCTCCGCGTCCACCACGTCATTGCTCGCCATCTGGGGCAGCTCGGCGACGGACGTGTACGCGTGCGGGAAGACGGGAACGCTCGTGCATTCGAGCGGTGGTGCTTTCACCGCCGTCGCCGGCAACCCGCTCGCGGGCACGGATTGCACGACGATCTGGGGCTCGTCGGCGAGCGATATCTACATCGGCGAGACGAACGTCTACCACTACGACGGCACGAACTGGAACCAGATTAGCCCTGGCATCTCGAACATCCGCGCCATCTGGGGCACTTCCGCGAACGATATCTGGATCGGCGGCACGGGTGGCAACGTGGTGCACTACGATGGCACCTCCTGGAGCGCGCCGATCACGGTCGGTAACACCGACGTCGGCGGGATCTGGGGAACGTCGACGTCCGATGTGTACCTGGCCAACCGTGCCGGCAGCATCTGGCACTACAACGGCTCGAGCTGGGTGAGATACCGGAATCCCGCCGATTCATACGTCGGCGTCTGGGGCGGCGGCCGGACCGACGTCTGGGTGGTGGGCGCCGATTCCGCCTTCAAGATCAACAAGGTGTACCACGGCACGCGCTGATCGGTGGAGATAGGCTTCGCGCTCACGCAGCACTGCAACCTGCGCTGCCCGCACTGCATCCGTGACGACGTCACCACGGTGCAGAGCCTCTCCGTGGATCTGATCGCGTCGATCCTCGCGCAGTCGCGCGCGCTGTTTGGTGCACACTCCGTGAGCTTCACCGGCGGCGAGCCCCTCCTGCATCTGGAGTTCGGGCGCGTCGTGGATCTGCTGGCCGAGCACGGACATCCGTACCGATTCGTCAGCAACGGATGGCACCTCACGCGCGCGTTGAAGCATCTCGATCGCCACGCCCCATCCGCCGTGCGACTGAGCCTCTCCGGCGCGACGGCCGACGTGCACGACGCCGAGCGTGGGCGCGGAAGCTTCCACCGCGTGCTGCTCGCCTCGGGCGTGCTGACGAGTCGCGGCATCCCCACGCACCTGTCGCTCGTCATCGACTCGCGCACGCGTGGGCAGCTGCGTGAAGCAGCTGACCTTGCCGAATCAGTCGGCGCGCACGAGCTACACTACATCCTCCCGCAGCCGGTGGCCGCGAGCGTGATGCGCGACAGCGACCTCGCGCTCGAGGAGTGGGACGATGTACGGAATGAAGTCGATGCACTCGCCACTGAAGGACGCGCGCACGTCCAGATCGTACGCGACTACGGATTTCCCGCCGCCGGCGCCGAGCGGCCCTGCACGACGAAGGCGCGCACGCGCCTGTTCGTCGACGCGTGGGGCCGGCTCGTGAGCTGCTGCCAGCTGAGCGACTACGGCTTCAACGACGCCGAGGTCGTGACGGATCTGCACGTCACCCCACTCGCCGAAGCGTTCGCTGCCTTCAACGCGCACGTCGACCGCTTGATCGAAGCGAGCGCCCCGCGCTCTGACGCACTCGCCGAGCGCTTCCCTTGCATGCGCTGCGCGCGAGCGAACGGCAAGCTGCGCTGGCTGACCGATCACGCGAGAAGCCCCTGGGCGCCCGTGGCCGTTCAACCAACTCACGAACTCACGAACTCACCAACTCACTGCGTCTCGTGAACATCCCCTCCGAAGTCCTCGCGGCACATCTCGGCGACGAGGCCGTCCTGCTCGACCTGTCCGCCAAGCGGTACTACCGGCTGAACGAGTCGGCGGCGGTCGTCTTCCGCGCGCTCGAAGAAGGCGAGGGACGCGACGGCGCGATCCGTCGCCTGACCGCCACCTTCGAGGTGACCGAGTCGGACGCGGCGAGCGCTGTGGATGCATTGCTCGGCGATTTCGCCGCGCGCGGGCTCGTCGCGCGGCCGGCGGCCTGATGGCCTCGCGGCGCTAGCGCGCTACACCCGCTGCTCGCGCCGGCTCGAGTCGCTCGGCGAGCACGTCGCCGCGCGCGTAGCTGTCGCGGCCCAGCGAAAGAGCGAATGCCGGATGCGACGCCGCGTTGCGGAGCAGCGCCATCACCTCACCGGCCATCGCGCGATCGGCCATGAGCCAGGGCGACTGACGCACGAGCGCGGCGAACGATGCCGCGTCGGCGACCGCGGCGAGCGAGGTCGGCCGCTCGGCGTGGACTGCCGGCATGAGCACGCCGCCGAGTGGTGCGCGCGGCAGCCACCGGTCGCCCCATCGCGTGCGGAGATCCACCGTGGCGCGCGTGCCCGTCACCACCGCATCGCGGAACCCCTCATCGAGATGCGCGCGCCGGGGCCACCCCTCCGCGACGAGCGCACCGTCGCTTCCGAAGCGCAGCACCACCTGGTCGTCGGCGAGATAGCGCCAGCCGCCCGCCGACACGAGCGACACACAGGTCGTCGTCTTGCCGGCGTGCGTGTCGCCCACGAGCAGCCACGCGCGCCCCTCGGGGTCCACCGCGCCGCCCGCATGCACGAGCGCCCCGCCAAGCCGCCCGACGAGGAACGCCGCGGACAGCGTGAGCATCGAGTAGACGTCGAACGCGAGCGAGGACTCGGACGCAGCGCTCGACGCAGATGTAGGCGCGGCGATCGTGGCGCGCCGCGCACCGAGATCGATCCGACCGCGAGCGGATGACGTTCCCGTCAGTCGCAGGACGTCGCCCTCGAGCGCGCGAACCTGTACGCCGCCGAACCGGAGCAGCGGCGCGCCGCTGACGTCGTCCGCGTCGGACGCCGCGCCGGCTTCATCGGAGACGACGTCGATCGTCGCGCGCGGCTCGGGCCGGGTCGGCGGAGCGGCGTGCAGCGGCAGCCAGGACTCGACGAGTTCCGCGAGCGCGACGTCAGTCCGTACGACGAGCGCGTCGTCGTTGAGAAGCGAATGCACCGCGCGCTGCTGCGGCGACGTCACGTGCGCGCCGGCGTCAGCATCTCGAGCTCGGCCGCGCCGCGCGTCGAGTAGCAGCGTACTCCGTCGCACTCCACCCACGCGTGCGCGATCGTCGTCGCCGGCGCGGCCCCATTGCCCACGCCGATCACCACCCGCGCGGGCAACCCAAATGTGCGGAGCGCGACACACTCGGCCACGCTGCGATGGAGACAGGTCGTGCGCCAGTGCGCTGGACGCACGCGCGCCAGCAGGGTGAGCGCGCGATGCGCGGCGCGCACCGCGATGCGCGCCGGATCGCTGGCCGCGTTTCCATCAGAACGCGCAGAATACACGAGCAGAGGTGCGAAGTCGTGCGCGATGATCGACGGCGTGCGCCACGCCGCGCGCAGCCCGACGAGCACGGCACGCGCCGCGCTGTCTCTCGTCCTGGCTGGGTCATGGGGCGAAATGGTCATGGCGGTGTGGTCAGACTACAGACGCACAGCGCGTTGCCCCGTCTCGGGGTCAGAGCCCGGGGTCAGAGCCCCTCGGGGCT
>DASVNI010000232.1:0-5831 GCA_036383935.1 Gemmatimonadaceae bacterium
CCCCGCCGACGCCGTGCACGACGAGGGCGGGACGAGCGTCGTCTGGCTGGTGCGCGACGGGCGGCTCGAAGCGCGCGCCGTCGAGGCGGGCCCCGTGAGCGCCGGCTTCCGCGAGATCCGGAGCGGCCTCGCCGGCGGCGCGCGGCTGCTCCGGTTCGAGGAAGTCGACCTTGGCGCCCATCTCGGGGAGGATGCGCGCGTCGTGGTCGAGGATCGAGACCTTCACCTGCACCGTGGCCCGCTGCCGGTCGGCGGTGGGGACCACCTGCCGCACCTGGCCGCGGAAGCTGGTGTCGGGGTACGCATCGAGGGTGATGCGCGCCGGCCGTCCGCCGGCGATCCGTCCGATGTACGCCTCGTTGACGTCCACCTCGACCTCGAGCGTCGAGAGATCGGCCATCGTCACCACGGCGCCGCGCGTCAGCCCTCCGCCCACCGAAGGCGCGACCACTTCGCCCACTTCGGCATCCTTGCGCAGCACGGTGCCGGTGAAGGGAGCGCGGATCACGGTGTTCTCGTTGCTCGCCTCGGCGAGCCTGAGCGCCGCTTCGGCGCTCCGCTTCCGGGCCACCGCCGCGTTGTACCGGGCGACGGCGGCGGCGGCGCGGCTCGTCGCCGTCTCGAGATCCTGCGGCGACATCAGGTGCGGGTTGCGCGAGCGGATCTCGTTGATGCGCTGCGCGTCGCGGGCGCTCTGGTCGCGATCGGAGGTCGCCTCGATGACGCTCGCGTCGGAGGCGGCCACGTTCGCCTGCGCCTGCGAGACGGAGGCCTCGTAGTCGGCGTTGTCGAGCCGCGCGATGACCTGTCCGCGATTGACGTACGAGCCCTCGCTGACGCCGAGGAAGGCGAGTCGGCCCGCCGTCTTGGCCGAGACGGACGCCTTGGTGCGCGCCACGACGTAACCGTTTGCGGTGACGCTCGTGGCGCCGCCCGCCGCGCCTCCTGCCCCCGCGTTGCCGCTCGCGCTCGCCGTCGCCACCTGCACGAGGGGAACGCTCCGGGTGCGCAGGACGATCGCCGTGACGGCGACGATCACCGCGGCGACGGTGAAGATCGTGAGGTTGCGTCCGAGTGCGCGACGGACCGGAGCGGGGGCAGCGCTCCGGTCGATTCGCAGCTTGGAGAGGTCTGCGGGCGCGGACATGGGGGGCCTAACCTACGCTAAATGTTCGGTGTCCGCGAGAGTCCCGAACAGGCGTTACACGGTATCGTCGGCCGCCCCAACAAATGTGACCAGGGTGAGGCGCTCCAAGATCATGTGGCGCAAGCGCTTCGTCTGGCGCGCCGCATGCCTCGCCTGTATTGTAGATCACATTGTACGGGGTTGCGCGGCGGGCGTCGTTGCCTGTCGGGCAGCAGACTCTTTTTGGGCGGTTCGGCATGACCCAGACGTCGATCTCTTCGGAGACCCTGACGGCGTTTCGCAGTGAGCTCGCGGAGAAGTACACGTTGGAGCGCGAGCTCGGTCAGGGCGGGATGGCGATCGTGTACCTGGCGCGCGACCTGGCCAACGACCGGCTCGTCGCGCTCAAGGTGCTCAATCCGGAGCTCGCAGCTACGCTGGGCGCCGAGCGTTTTCTGCGCGAGATCGAGGTCGGCCGCACCCTCCTGCATCCGGGCATCGTCGGCGTTCTCGATTCGGGGGAAGCGGACGGACGGCTGTTCTACACGATGCCCTTCGTCGAAGGGGCATCGCTGCGCGACAAGCTCGATCGCGAGAAACAGTTGTCGATCGACGAAGCGATCGACCTGACGAAGCAGATCGCCGAAGCGCTGGCGTTCGCGCACTCGAAGAACGTCATCCACCGCGACATCAAGCCGGAAAACATCCTGCTCTCGCACGGCCACGCGCTCGTGGCCGACTTCGGCATCGCGCGCGCAGTGAGCGTGGCTGGAGGCGAGCGGCTGACGCGCACCGGCATGGCGGTCGGGACGCCGACCTACATGAGCCCCGAGCAGGCGATGGGGAGCAAGGACGTCACGCCGGAAAGCGACGTCTACAGTCTGGCGTGCATGGTGTACGAGATGCTCGCCGGCCAGCCCCCGTTCACCGGCCCGACGGCGATGGCGCTCCTCGCGCGCCATTCCCTCGACAACGTCCCGAGCCTCAAGATCGTCCGCGGCACGGTGCCCGACGCGGTGGAAGACGCGATCGTGCGCGCGATGGCCAAGGTGCCGGCGGACCGCTTCCGCTCGGCGATCGACTTCGCCAACGCGCTCACGGACAACGAGGGCGCGGCGCGGCGACGGTTGAACAGCATGAAGGCCATGGCGATCCCCGCGGGGACGATGGCCGACGTGGTGATCGCCGGTGGCGGGAAGAAAAAGAAGACGATGCTCATCGCCGCGGCGATCGCGATCCCGCTGCTGGCGGCGGGTGGATGGTTCGCCCTCGGGAAGAAGGGCGCCAGCGCCGATCCGAGGCTCGCGGCGATGAAGGCGAACGACATCGCCGTGCTCTACTTCGACGATCGCAGCCAGGACCAGTCGCTGCGCTACATGTCGGACGGGCTCACCGAGGCGCTCATCCACGAGCTGGGCACGGTGAAGGAGCTCCACGTCACGTCGCGCAACGGTGTGATGCCCTTCAAGGGGAAGGGCATCGCGCCGGACAGCATCGCGAAGGCACTCGGCGTCGGGACGATCGTAAGCGGGACGATCGACGCGAGAGGGGACAAGATCCGCGTCACGGTGGACATGCTCGACGCGCGCAGCGGCAGCACGATCGGCAGCACGGAGATCGAGAAGACGAAGCAGGACGCCTTCGCCCTGCAGGACACGCTGGTGGCCGAAGTGTCGGCGGTGCTGCGCAAGCAGCTCGGCCAGCAGGTGAAGGTGCTCACGAGCAAGGCCGGGACGAGCAACGCTGCCGCGTGGGAAGCATTCCAGCGGGCAAAGCAGACCGCTACCCAGGGCGACTCGCTCACGGCGGCCGGCGACGTCTCGACGGCGACGCACGTCCTGGAGCGTGCCGACTCGGCCCTCGGCGCGGTGGCCGGCCAGGACGACAAATGGTCGGCGCCACCGGCGCAGCAGGCCATGGTCGGCTACAAGTTGGCCCGGCTGGCCATGGCGACTGGCGCGGGTATGACCGCCGTCGGCGAGCGGATCGACGCGGGACTCAAGGCGGCCGACAAGGCGCTCGCCGCCTCGCCCAACGACGCTGACGCCCTCGATGCGCGTGGCACGCTGCGCTACCTCCAGTGGCTGCTTGGCCTCACGCCGGGCGACGCCGACAAGGCCATCGACGCCGCTCAGGCGGACCTGACGGCGTCGATCAAGGCGAATCCGGCACAGGCAACGGCGATGAACACGCTGAGCCACCTGTACGTGGTGACCGGTCACGCGGTGGACGCGAAGGTCACAGCGGGCGACGCCTACAAGGCCGATCCGTATCTGACCGACGCGAACAAGACGGTCTGGCGGCTGTTCCAGGTGTCCAACGATCTGGAGTTCGGTACGGAGGCGAAGAAGTGGTGCGATGAGGGAGCGCGCCGCTTCCCCACCGACTTCCGGTTCGTCGAGTGCCGCCTCTGGTTGCTGGCGGCGCGTGACCAGAACCCGCCGCCGACCGCGGACGCGATCTGGAAGGCGAACGACGCGTATCTCGCGGCCAACAAAATTGACAAGCCGGAAGTCGCCAAACGGAAGGGAATGATGCTTGCCGGTATCGGGCTCATCCGGGCGAATCTGCCGGACAGCGCGCGATCGGTGATCGGGCGGGCCGAGGGGAGCGAGAGCCTCGATCCGAGCGGAGACCTCGTCTACATCGAGGCGATGGCGCGCAGTCAGCTCGGTGAGAAGGACAAGGCTATCTCGTTGCTGAAAGGGTATTTCGCTGCACACCCGCAGCAGCAGCGGTATGCCGCGCGCGACAGTTCCTTCTGGTGGAAGCCGCTGCAGGACGATCCCAAGTATCGGGCGTTGGTGGGGTCGGCGAAGTAGGCGTATCGGTTCGGTCATCCCCCTCGGCGGCACTCGGTTCCGTGGCAGGCTGACGTCAGGTTGTCGCAGCCCCTCCCCAGCTCGGTTGGACCACCAGCTCGGTTCGCCGGGCATCAAAGAACGGAGAGTACGAATGAAGGCCCGCGTCATCACCAGCGTCGCCGCTGCCGGCGCACTGGCCATGGTCGCTTGCACCCAGGATCTGGCAAAGAGCCCCCTCGTCCCCACGCAGGCGTCGTTCAGCGTCACGCCTCTGGCGTGTTCGTTTCCGACGATTCGCGCCAACGCTGCAGCGTACTTCGCGAACGCCGGCGATCCGGTGTTCGCCCTCATCGACGCGATGGACCACGCAGGCGCCATCGGACAGGCGGCGCGCACCAGTGCGGGCTTCGACGTTCTCGCGCGACTCGGCGCGGCTGCCGACATCGGTGCCGCCGCGGTCAAGGGAACGCCGGCGCAGGGGAGCGCGTTCGCGAACTCTGTCCTCGCCTGCATGACCGTCTCGGGCTACACCGGCCCGATCGACTTCACCGACGCGCTCGGACCGAACGGGCTGTTCGGCGTGCGCGATGGCAACGGCAATGCGGCGGTCACGTCGCGGCTGCTCGGCACGGGTGGCGCACCGGCGTTCGGCGCGGAGCCCGGCGATACCGGCAACTGGCCACTTGCCGGAAAGACGTTGTTCTACGGCAACCAGCTCAATCTGGCGAGCCTCGGTAACGAGACCCCCGCCGGCGATCTGTTCGAGCTCACGACGCTGCCCAGCAACCTCACCTTCACGCCGCAGATCAAGGTGGGCGTGTGTGAGCTGAGCGATCCCAATGGCCGCATCCTCCACCTGCACGCGGCGGATCCCGGCGTGATCCTCTCGCCGGCGCCGGCGCTGAGCTTCTGCGGGTCGTCGCTGGGTTCTGCGGGGAGCAGCACGTCGCTCTTCGCCGCTGCGGCGAGCCGGATCGGGGCGTGGTTCGCCCCCGCGACGGCCAGCGCCGCGCCGTCGGCGTTCAAGGCCAGCGGCGGTGGCGCGGGGCTGGTCGGTGGCCTCAGCAAGATCGGACCGGTGTCCTACACGTCGACCATGGCGTGGGTCGTCAAGCCGGGCAACTCGAGCCGCAGCAAGAGCCCGCAGTTCACGCCGGTCGTGACGGTGCGGAACGGGTCGACGGGGGGCAACGCCCTCGAGGGCGCGACGATCACGCTCATCGTGTCGACCAACAAGGGAAGCTTCACCATCACCGGCAACACGGCGGTGACCAACGCGGCGGGGATCGCGACCTTCCCGAACCTCAAGATCGACAAGCCGGGCGGGTACACCCTCACGGCCGTCTCCGAGCTGGGCGGCAGCATCTCGACGTTCTTCAACATCGACGGCCACTAGAAGGGCGATCGGCGCGCCCCGACCCTCCTGCTCGGGGTGGCGCTGATCGGATGCAGCTTGCGGCCCGGAGGCACTCTCGCCTCCGGGCCGCAAGTGTGTTAAATCTGTGCTCCGCATCACACTCCGGGTTCGGAGTCGAGTGAGCGGCAGGGTGTCGTCGAGTGCGGCGATCACGCTGGTCGTGACAATCAATAACGGCAGTTTCACGACGAAGTGAAATACTGCAATCACCGATGCGTCACGGTCGGCGAAGTCGCAGTTGCACGAGTGGCAACGATTACCCGAGCCGCCGCGGCCGGCGAGTGAATCGCTCCCGAGCCACGCTCCTCGAACCAAACCGGAGCGACACAATGAAGAAACGAATCCTCGCCGGGCTAACCCTCACCGGCGTAGCCATCCTGGCCAGCTGCAGCCAGGACGTCACCCAGAGCCCACTCGCGCCCGCAGCGCCCTCGTATGCGAAGGCGCCGGCCTGTTCGTTCTCGACGGCGACCAACGACGCCCG
>DASVNI010000233.1:0-4529 GCA_036383935.1 Gemmatimonadaceae bacterium
GGGTCAGAGCCCGGGGTCAGAGCCCGGAATCTGACCCCAGCGGTCTCGGCGGGAACGGTGGTGCACACGCGCTCCGGCGACGTGAGCGGCACCGCAGCGAAGCTGCCGGGCGTCAACGCCTATCTCGGCATCCCGTACGCCGCGCCGCCCGTCGGCGATCTGCGCTGGCGCGCCCCGCAGCCCGCGGCCGCGTGGAAGGGGACGCGCGCGGCCGACCACTTCTCGCCGTCGTGCATCCAGGGACCGAACACGCCGTTCGGCCCATGGACGTCCGAGTTCCTCCTGCTCGGCCCGACGAGCGAGGACTGCCTCTACCTCAACGTGTGGACGGCCGCCAAGGCGAACGCGCGCAAGCCGGTGCTGGTCTACGTCTATGGTGGCGGCTTCTCGAGCGGGTCGGGTGACGTGCCCGTGTACGACGGCTCGCATCTCGCCGCGGAGCAGGGGCTCGTCGTGGTGAACATGAACTACCGCGTCGGCTCGCTCGGCTTCCTCGCACATCCGGAGCTCACGAAGGAGGCGGGTGCGTCGGGCAACTACGGTCTGATGGATCAGGTGGCGGCGCTGAAGTGGGTGCGCGACAACATCGCCGCATTCGGCGGCGACCCGCGCCGCGTCATGGTCGCCGGCCAGTCGGCGGGCGCGATGTCGGTCTACCTGCTCACGGCGTCGCCGACGGCGAAGGGGCTCTTCCAGCGCGCCGCGATCGAGAGTGGGCCTGGTGGCCTCGCCGCATTCGGCATCGCGACGGGACGCGTGGTGACGCGCGCACGTGCCGACGCCGAGAAGGAAGGCGTCGCCTACGCGACGAAGCTCGGTGCGAGCTCGCTGGCCGAGCTGCGCGCGCTCCCCGCCGCGAAGCTCATCGGTGGCGGACGATTCGGCCCCGTGGTCGACGGACGCTTCCTCGTCGAGGAGACGCCGGAGACTTTCGCGGCCGGCCGGCAGAACGACGTCCCGACGATCACAGGACTCAACGCCGACGAAGGCAGTGCCGGTCCGGGCTACGGCAAGGCGACGGCGGACGCATACAAGAAGCAGGTGGAGCAGCGCTACGGCGAGCGTGCGACGCGCATCCTCGCGACGTACCCGGCAGGCACGGACGAGGAGGCCCATGCGGCCGCAATCCAGAGTGCGCGCGACGCGGGCGTCGCCGGTGTCGAGCGGCTGCTCACCGAGCGCGCCAAGTCGGCGCACACGCCGGCGTTCGCGTACTACTTCGACCGCGCGATCCCGTGGCCAGAGCGTCCCGAGTTCGGCGCGTTCCATACGGCCGAGGTGCCGTACGTCTTCGGCACGCTCGACGTGCTGAAGCGGCCGTGGACCGACGTGGACCGCACCCTGTCGAAGACGATGATGTCCTACTGGGCCAACTTCGCCGCGACGGGCAACCCGAACGGCGCCGGTGTCCCCCACTGGGCGGCGTTCGATCCCGCGCGCCCGACGCTCCAGCGCCTGGGCGAGAAGGTGGAACCGCAAACGCCCCTGCCGCGGGAACGGTACGATCTGCTGACGCAGTAACCCCACCCCCACCGATACTGCCATGGGCTCACGCTTCCTCGTCTTCACCCTGCTGTTCGCAGGCACGACCAGCCTCGCCGCGCAGACAACGGCTCCGCTCCCGCGCAGCACGCCGGAGCACGAGGGCATCTCGTCGAGCGCGGTGCTGAGCTTCGTGCAGGCGGCGGACACCGGTATCGACGCGATGAACAGCTTCATCCTCGTGCGCCACGGCCGCGTCGTCGCCGAAGGGTGGTGGGGTCCGTACGCGCCGGCCACGCCGCACATCCTCTACTCGCTCAGCAAGAGCTTCACCTCCACCGCGGTCGGTCTCGCCATCGCGGAGGGGAAGCTCAGCCTCGACGATCCGGTGCTGAAGTTCTTCCCGGACGAGGCGCCCGCGGAGCCGTCGGTGAACCTGAAGGCGATGCGCGTGCGCGACCTGCTGCGCATGGTGGCGGGACATCAGACGGAGGCAGCGCTGTTCGGCGCCGTGGATTCGTCGATGCGCAGCGCGACGTGGGTGAAGCGCTTCTTCGCGCATCCCGTCGCGTTCAAGCCGGGCACGCACTTCCTGTACAACAGTCCAGCCACGTACATGCTCTCTGCCATCGTCCAGAAGACGACGGGGCAGACGGTGAACGATTACCTCACACCACGTCTCTACGAGCCGCTCGGCATCGCGAAGCCGAACTGGGTGTCGAGCCCCGAAGGGATCAACGCGGGCGCATACGGCTTGAGCGTGCGCACCGAGGACATCGCCAAGTTCGGCCAGCTCTATCTGCAGAAGGGCGTGTGGAAGGGGAAGCAGATCGTCCCGGCCGCGTGGGTTGCCGAAGCGACGGCGCGACAGACGTCGAACGGCTCGGCGCCGACGAGCGATTGGGATCAGGGCTACGGCTATCAGTTCTGGCAGTCGCGCCACGGCTTCCGCGGCGACGGCGCATTCGGCCAGTACATGTTGATCCTGCCGCAGTACGACGCCGTCGTCGCGATCACGAGCGGCGTCCGCGACATGCAGGCGGTGATGAATCTCGTGTGGGACAAGCTGCTCCCCGCGATGCAGCCGCACTCGGTGGCCGAGAACGCGGCGGCGCAGCGCGCGCTGAAGGCCAAGCTCGCGAGTCTCGTCGTGAGGGTCGCACCGGGCCGGCCGATGTCGCCGATCATGTCGAAGGTGTCGGGGCGGTGGTACCAGCTCCCGGACAACGACCGTGGCATGCGCGCGGTGTCGCTCGACTTCGCCGCCGCGCCGACGCTGCACGTCCGCACCGCCACGGGTGAGTCGGTCACGCCGATCGGGCTCGGCGTCTGGGCGACGAGCAAGGGATGGACGAACGGCATCGAGCGCATGCTGAGCGTGACGCCGCCGGTGTCGATCGGCGCGAGCGGCGGCTGGAGCGCCGACAGCGTGTTCGCCGTGAAGCTCGTCGCGCCGGAGACGCCGTTCTATTCGACGATGCAGTTCCGCTTCGACGGCGACCGCCTGGTGATCGACGGCGAGAACAACGTCGGGTTCGGCGATCGCAAGCTTCCGACACTTACAGGCACACCGGCCACCGCTTCACGATGAATCGCGGTCATCCAGAGCGAGCCCTCTGTCATCCCGAGCGAGCGAAGCGAGTCGAGGGATCTGCACTTGCCGAGGGCTCGGCGAACGACGGAACGCGGATCTTGAACAACGATTGCGCGGAAACGGCAGGGGCGATTATAAAAGATTTGGCAGCAGAACTGGGGCGCGGTATGGTCTCTCATCATGCGCGTGCAGCAGTTTCAGACGATGGTGCGCGGTGCCAGCTCGGCGCAGCGGGCGCTGGCGCAGGCGCGTGTGCCTGGCCCTTGGGAACGGTGCCCCGCGTGCGGCGCGGCGCGACCCTATCGCCTGCGCGAGGGCCGCTGGCGCTGTCGCCGGCGCCCGTGCGGCTACACGTTCGGCGTGCGCACGGGCACCTGGGCTGGCCTCTCGCGCGTGCCCGACGCCACGTGGCTCTGGCTCGTGAAGCTCTTCGAGCTCGAGCTCACCGCGAGCCAGGCCGCCGTGCAGACGGGCGTGAGTTATCCGACCGCGCTCAAGGCGTTCACGCTCCTGCGCCGCGCGATCTTGGCCCGCGCGGCACCGGAGCTGTTCCGCCGCGAGGTCGAGGCCGACGAGAGCTACTTCGGCCCCTGGAAGCCCAAACGGGGCCGCGGCCTCCGCACGGGGCGCGGCGCCCCGTACAAGACCCCCGTCTTTGGCATCCTCGAGCGGCACGGACACGTCCAGGTGAGCGTGGTGCCGAACTGCAGCGCGGCCACGCTGCGCGATCACACGTTGCGCTGGGTGAAGCGCGGCACGCTCGTCTACACAGACAAATGGAAGGGGTACGACACGCTGGCCTTCTGCGGCTACCGGCACCTGCGCGTGGATCATCAGCGCCACTTCAGTCGGGGCAAGGTGCACATCAATGGGCTGGAGGGCTTCTGGAGCTACGCGAAGGCGAAGTTCCAGAAACACCACGGGGTGAGCCCGGTCCGCTTCCCGTTGTATCTCTACGAATGGCAGTTCCGCTACAACCATCGCCATGAGGATCTCTTCACCCTTTTCCTCGCCGAAAGCCTCACGTTGCTGCCAAATCTTTGACAATCGCCCCTGCCCTTTCTGCGTCATCGCCGTTCAAGATCCGCGTTCCGTCGTTCGGCCCGGCACCCGAACCGTGCAGGCGACACCGAACGGCGAGGACTCAGAACGACTTGAATTCCTCGAACGGCTGTCCGCAGCTCCGGCACCAGCAGATGGACTTGCACGCCGTCGGCCCGAACTCGCTCCGAATCTCGGTGTCGCGCGAGTCGCAGTAGGGACAGGGCGGTGCCGTGCGCGCTCGAAGGAGCTGGACCAGGCCGCCCTGCTCGACGGACCGCGGTGGGGCGATGCCGTAGGCCTTGAGCTTCGCGCGCGCGTCGGGGCCGATCCAGTCCGTGGTCCAGGCGGGCGCGTAGCTCGTGACGACGCGCGCGTTCGTGATGCCCGCGTCGGCGAGCGCGGCGAGGAT
>DASVNI010000234.1:0-21611 GCA_036383935.1 Gemmatimonadaceae bacterium
ACGACAACGGCCTCGGGAAGCAGAAGCCTCACGAGGCCGTCTTGTTCTCGCACTCACGCACCCACTCACTCACCCATTCACTGCCTTTTCCGCTTCCTCCCAGATCACGTCCAACGGCCGCGATTGGCAGTGGGCGCCGCAGCCGAGCTTGTAGCGGTTGCGGGCGAACCACTTGTAGAAGCGGTCAACGATGGCGCGGGCGAAGGGGATCTTGAACAGCCAGGAGAAGAGGCGGCCCTTCGGTAGCTCATCGAGGAGCTTCTCGACCGCGACGGCGCCCTGCCATGTCGTGCCGTCCGCGGCGATCAACTGGAGTGCGTCGGCGTAGGCTCGAGCGGGAATCCACGGGAAGCGTGCCGTGACGCCGGGCTGCTGGGAGGGGACGACCTCGAGGCGATGATAGCGGTCCCACTTCATCAGCATATTCGAGAGTCGCGTGCACACCCTGCAGTCGCCGTCGTACACGACGGTGAAGGCGCGGCCGAGGCTCGGCGCGACGCCCTCCTGACCGGCGATGGTGAAGCGGACGACGGGGACGGTCACGCGACGCTTCCCGCCGGGTTCGCCGTCAGAGCGCTGTCCGCGCGTGCCGACGGCTCGATGGAGATGTTCGGCGGATGGTGCAGCGTCGCGTGCACGGTGCACAGTTCGGCGACGCGGCGCGCCGCGGCGATGCGGTTCGCCGGGAGCGAGGGCCACGCAAAGGAGACGGCGAAGTCGCTCACGCGGTGCGGATCGTCGGCGTACTTCCACCGTACCTCGATCGTGAGGTCGTCGAGCCGGAGCTTCGCGTGATGGGCCCACGACTCGATCACCGAGAAGATGCACGTCGCGAGCGAGCTCGCGAGCATGTGGAATGGCGAGTACACCATCTCCGCCGTCGGCGCCTCGATCGTCAGCGGACCGGAGACGGGCTCCAGGCGGATGGCGTCGTCGGCAAGCAGCGTGATCTTCATGGTGCACCTTCCGGGTGCAAGGACCGAACCTGCGACGAGCGGTGCGCCGTGCGACTCAGCGCGGCGCCGGCTGCTGCTGGGTCAGGCAGTGCAGGGTGCCGAATCCCCAGACGAGATCGACGGCGTGAACCCCGACGACGTGCCGGTCGGGCATGAGCTCCGCCAGCGTGTTCAGCGCGACGCGGTCGTTCCGATCGTTGAACGTCGGCACGATCACGACGCCATTGGCAATGTAGAAGTTCGCGTAGCTCGCGGGGAGCCGCTCGCCGTTCATCGTCACGGGGCGAGGGAAGGGGATGCGCACGACCTTCAGCGCACCGTCCGCTGCGCCGGCCAGCTCGAGCCGCCGCATGTTGTCGACCGAGCGGCGGTGATTCTCGTCGTCGGCGGGGTCGTCCTCGTAGGCGAGCACGATGACGCCGGGCGCGACGAAGCGCGCGATGTCGTCCACGTGACCGTGCGTGTCGTCGCCGACGCAGCCCTCGCCGAGCCAGATCGTCTCGCGGATGCCGAGGTGGTCGCGGAAGGCGCGCTCGTAGTCGGCGCGATCGAGGCCCGGGTTGCGCACCTGTACGTCGGAGAGGAGCCACTCCTCGGTGACGAGCAGCGTGCCTTCGCCATCGGTCTCGATGCCGCCGCCCTCGAGCACGAGGCGCGCGGAGCTGTCATCGGGACGCATGGGCTCGTGACGCGGCAGCCTGGTGATACGCTCGATCGCACGTCCGACCTCGGCGTCGCGGGCGAAGTTGGGGTACTTCGCCCACGCGTTGAACGCCCAGTTCATGAGGTGCACGCGTCCCGCCTCGTCGTGGACGAAGGTGGGTGCCGAGTCGCGCAGCCAGACCCGGTCGGTGGGCACGAGGTGCAACCGCGTGTTCTCGGTTACGCCGTGCGCGCGGAGCTGCGCGTCGCATTCGGCGCGCACCATCTCGTTGTGACAGAGGATCTCGACGCGCTCATACTGCGCGAGCACGCGCACGATCTCGGCGTACACCCACGGGATGGGACCGAGCTTACCGGGCCAGTCTGGCTCGTGATGAGGCCAGGCGAGCCAGGTGGCGGAGTGCGGGGACCATTCCGCGGGAAAGTTGAAGTGCGGCATTGTTATCGGTTCTTGGTTCCTGGTTCTCGGTTTACGGTCGGCCTCGGGCTGCCTTTGCGTCCCGAGGTCGGCCGTAAACCATAAACCGTGAACCGAATACCATGTCTATGCGCCCAAATACCTCGACAGAATCGGAGCATACGCATCGATCCGTCGGTCGCGGAGGAAGGGCCAGTTGCGGCGCGTGTCCTCGATCAGCTTCGGGTCGCACACCGCCGTGAGGATCTCCGTGCCCTGGCCGGCCTCGGCGAGGATGCGGCCGAAGGGGTCGGCGATGAAGGAGTGGCCGAAGAACTCGATGCCTTCCGTGCCTGGCTCGTCCTCGTGGCCGACGCGATTGGGCGACGCGACGAAGACGCCGTTCGCGATGGCGTGCGAGCGCTGGATGGTGCGCCACGCGTCCTGCTGCGCCGCGCCGAACTCGGACTTCTCGGCGGGGTGCCAGCCGATCGCCGTGGGATAGAAGAGGATGTCGGCGCCGAGGAGGCTCGTGATACGCGCCGCCTCCGGGTACCACTGATCCCAGCAGATCAGCACGCCGATGCTCGCGTAGCGCGTGCGCCAGACACGGAAGCCGCTCGCCTGCTTCGCGACCTCGCCGATCCTGTCGATCCGATCGTCGTGGACCGCGTCGCCGGGGACGAAGTAGTACTTCTCGTTGAAGAGCGGATCGTCGGGGATGTGCATCTTGCGATACACGCCGAGCAGCGAGCCGTCGGCGTCGATGATCGCCGCCGAGTTGCGGTAGACGCCACGCGCCTGCTTCTCGAAGATCGGCACGATGAGGACGACCTCGAGCTCTTCGGCGAGCTTCTGCATGACGTCGGTCGTCGGCCCAGGGATCGGCTCGGCGATGTCGAAGCGCTCGAACTTCTGCGACTTGGCGAAGTACGGCGCGTTGAAGAGCTCTTTGAGGCAGATGATCTGCGCGCCGCGCGCGGCGGCAGCGCGAACGTGCGCGACGCTGGCCTCGAGGGTGACGGCCATGTCGGGCGACGCAGAATCCTGAATGATGCCGACGGTGAACGGACGGGTGGTCATGAGGCTCTCGTGGCGACTGGTCAGGCGAGAAAGCTAGCGTCTGGGAAAGACGCGTGCCGCCAGCGCTACTCGAGCACTGCTATGACGACGTCTCTGACGTTCGTGCCCGTGTGGCCGCGCCGATGCAATGCGCCGACGGCGTCGAGCGCGGCGTAGGAGTCGTGGCGCGAGAGCGCGAGCTCGGGGGCGCGACCGCTGGCACGGATCGCCTCCCAGACCGTCGCATCGGCGAAGGCGCCGGCGGCATCGGTTGGACCGTCGCGCCCGTCCGTTCCTGCGGCGATCAGCGTGACGTGGCGCGCCGCCTCGCCTCCTTCGGCCAGCACACGCGCCGCGGAGAGGGCGAGCTCCTGGCACCGTCCGCCGCGCGGCGGAACGGGCGCCGCTGCGGCGGACGCGACGCCGTGCGCAGGGGTGGCGCGGCCCTCGAGCTGCACGGTCGTCTCGCCGCCCCAGATGACGCAGCCGCGCCAGCCGTCGCGTGCGCGCTCGAGAAGCGAGCTCGCGAGCGACGCACCGCAGCGCGCGGCATCGCCGTCGAGAACGCTGCCGTTGTCGACGACGGGGAGGCCGAGTGATTTCGCGTGTGCTGCCGCGGCCTGGGTCGAGAGACGGTTGCTGCCGATCACGCGCGTCGCGACGTGCGCGAAGGCGGGATGCGTGCGCTTCGGCGTCTCCGGCGTGACGCCGCGCACGACGCCGTTGAGATAGTCGCGCATCGGCAGCGCGATGCGCTCGTAGAGGCCGGTCCGCTGGAGGATCGCGATGACGTCGCGCGCCGAATTCGTGTCGGGGGTGCAGGGGCCCGACGCGATGTCGGCCGGATCGTCCCCCTCGACGTCGCTGATGACGAGGGCGTGCGTGCGCGCCGGTGCGAGCGCGAGCGCGAGGCGGCCGCCGCCCCAGCGCGTGAAGCGCTTGCGAACGGCGTTCATCTCACGGATGTCGAGCCCCGAGCCGAGGAGCAGCCGATAGAGCTGAATGAGATCGGACTCGCTCATGCCGCGCAGTGGCGCGCCGATGAGGCTCGTCGCGCCGCCGCTGATCAACACGAGTGCGACGTCGTCGCTGCGCATGCCGCCCGCCACCTCGCCGATACGATGCGCCGCGGCGAACGACTGTCGTCCCGGGATCGGGTGGTCTCCGACCATCGCGGAGATCGTGGCGTAGGGAGAGGCGTGCGCTTCCGGCGCCACGACGACGCCGGCGGCGATCGTGTGTAGCCCCTTCTGCAGCGTGGTGGTTGCGGCGCCGGCCATCGCGTGCGCCGCCTTGCCGAAGGCGTAGACCCAGATGCGCTGTCCGCGCCGCACGTCGAAGTCGCGCAGCGCGGCCGTGGTCAGCGGTCCTGGTGCCGCGCCGGCGACGGCCGCGTCGTACAGCTCGACGAGCAGTGCGCGGCCGCGCGGCGGGGAGTCGTGCGAGACGGCGGGGGGAGTGAAGGTGCTGAGGTCGGTGTCCGGCGAGAGAGAGCGGTCGATCACGGCGCGAAGGTCAATGCGCGGGGAGCGTCTTCCTGACCGCCTGCTCGAGCTCGTCGTACGACGCGGCGGAGAGCTCGTTGAAGGGCAGCATCCGGTGAGCGATGCGACCGTCCGGGGCGATGACGAAGAGATTGCGGTTGTCGACGCCGCCGCGGATCGAGCCGTACTGCTTTCCGACGGTCTGGCCGACGTCGCTCGCGAAGAGGATCGGCGTCTGAAGGTCCCGGGCCCAGGACGCGAGTGCGGTGTCGGGGTCCACGCTCACGGCGAGGACGACGACGTTGCGTCCGTTGTTGAAAAGCTTGGCGTACTGATCACGGTACGCCTCCATTTGGACCGTTCAGCCCTTGGTCCGTGCCTTGTAAAAGAAGGCAATGACCACCGTCTTCCCCCGTAAGTCGGAGAGACGGATGGAGTCGCGGAGGAGGCCGTAGCGGGTCGCGGCCGGCAGGGCGAAGTCGGGCGCCATGGTGCCGACCTCGGGCGCGGGCGGCGGTGCGGCCGGCTGCTGCGCGCGAGCGGTCGCGGTCGCGAAGAGCAGGGCCGCGACCGCGAGAGTGGTCTGTCGTCGAAGCGACATGAGGGAGTCTCCGGGTGAGCGAGGCGCCAGTATGCGGCGCTACCGGGCCGAACGCAATGCAATTTCAGCGCGCCTCCGTACAAATTAGTGGACACTGTGGTCCCTGGCGCTGGACGCTGGAGCCTCGTGACCCCCTCTAGAAGGGGCCGAGGCGTGGCCCGGACCCTGCTTTGATACGGGCCGGACGAGAACGCTCACGCCCTACGGAGGAACAAATGCGCAACCTAGGAATGACACTGTCGGTGGCCGGACTGGCCTTGCTGGGCGCATGCAGCCGCGGCAACGACGCGCGTTCCGATGACGCGCTGAAGAACGACCTTGCGCTTGCCGCACAGGCGCAGCCGTACCAGGCGCAGCAGTTCGTCTCGCCGACCGAGCAGTACACCAACCCGTATGGCGCGCAGCAGTACAACGCGACGGCGCGTCAGCCGTCGTACGGACAGGCGCCGGTGTACAGCCCGGCACCGGTGTACCGTGCTCCGGCGCGGACGACGGCGCGGCGCAGCAGCAGCTCGTCGGGGACGTACTATCCGGCGCCGGCGCGCGAGCCCATCCGTCACACCAAGCGCGACGCAGCGATTGGTGCGGCCGCTGGGGCGATCCTCGGCGCGAGCACGAGCCGCGACAAGGTGAAGGGTGGGATCATCGGAGGGGTGGCGGGTGGCGTGCTGGGTGGGATCATCGGCCACACCGTCGACGTTCAGAAGTAGTCGTAACTCTCGGAGGGGTGGCTGCCGCGCCGGTGGGGCCGGCAGCCGCACGACTGCACGACAATCCTGAGCCACTGCCCACGTCGAAGTCTGGCGTGGGCAGTGTCGTTTGTGCGATCATCTCGTTGCTGGCGTGGCGGGCGGGCTCAGGGAGGGGCGCGATTCTCGCTTCCGAGGGGCGACGATGACCGAGCAGAAGTCAGCGAGCGGGGCCGAGCACGGCAACTCCGCATCCGAGCGACGGAAGCGACGAACCGTCGCCAACCTGGCCATCGGCGCGATCAAGGCGCAGCACGCGGCATATCGATCGCCGCTCGAGCGGTTCGTCGACCGGCTGAACTCGATCGCCAGCTCGACGCCGTTCCTCGTGGTGCACGTCATCTGGTTCGGCATCTGGATCCTCTGGAACACCGGGCTGCTCGGGCTCAGGAAGTTCGACCCGTATCCATTCGGGTTCCTGACGATGGTCGTCTCGCTCGAGGCGATCTTCCTCTCGATCTTCGTCCTCATGGCGCAGCAGCGCGAATCGGCGATCGCCGAATTGCGCGAGGAGCTGAGCCTGCAGGTGAGCCTGCGCGTGGAGCAGGAGGTGACGAAGACGCTGCAACTGGTCGCCGGGCTCTACACGCGGATGGGACATCGCGTGAGCGACGATCCGGAGCTGCACCACATGCTCCAGCCGCTCGACGTGAAGGGGATCGAGCGAGATCTCCTCGAACAAATCGAGGCGGCCACCGCCGCGCGCCACAATCCGATGCTGGACGACGCCTGAGCTTCCGAACTGCCACTCCCAGCAGGTAGTACCGAGTACCTGGTAGTTGGATTGGCATACGGGCTCCCGGAAGTCCGGTAACGCGTTCTATCTGAAAAACTCACGGCCGTACTTCGTACCAAGTACTGGTACTGAGTACGGCCGTTCGCATTTGGGGTCAGAGCCTGGGGTCAGAGCCCGGGGTCAGAGCCCAGCGTGCCAAGGGGTCAGACACCTTCGGTATCTGACCCCAGCCTCTGGCCCGCATTCCGGGAAGGCAGTATGCCAGTCTCGGTACCAGGTACCGAGTACTCCCTACTGGGAGTGGCCGTTCAAGACTTCTTCGCCAGCGACCTCAGAACGTACGGCAGAATGCCTCCGTTCTTGTAGTAATTGAGCTCCTCCGGCGTATCGATGCGGCAGACGACCTTGAACGACTTCGTCGCGCCGTCGGGTGCGGTGGCGCGGACGGTGAGGGTCGCGCGCGGCTTGAGGCCGTCGTCGAGTCCCTCGATGTCGTACGTCTCGAACCCGGTGAGGCCGAGCGACTGACGGGTCTCGCCGCCCGTGAACTCGAGCGGGAGCACGCCCATGCCGACGAGGTTGGAGCGATGGATGCGCTCGAAGCTCTCGGCGATCACCGCGCGCACGCCGAGGAGCACGGTGCCCTTGGCTGCCCAGTCGCGCGACGAGCCCGTGCCGTACTCCTTGCCGGCGACGATCACGAGCGGCGTGCCCTTCTGCTGGTACTCCATCGCGGCGTCGTAGATGAACACCGGCGCACTACCAGGCTCGGTCGTCGTCCATCCGCCCTCGGTGCCCGGGGCCATCTCGTTCCGGAGACGGATGTTGGCGAAGGTGCCGCGCATCATCACTTCGTGGTTGCCACGGCGCGCGCCGTACGAGTTGAAGTCCTTGCGCTGCACGCCGTGCTCGATGAGCCATTTTCCCGCCGGGCTCGCCGCCGGGATGTTGCCCGCCGGCGAGATGTGGTCGGTCGTGATCGAGTCGCCGAGCACCGCGAGTGCCTTCGCGCCGGCGATCGGCTTCACGCCGGGCGGCTGCATCGTCATCCCCTCGAAGTACGGCGGATTCTTCACGTAGGTCGAGTCGTCCTGCCAGGCGTACGTCTCGCCGCCGGGGACGTTCAGCCCCTGCCAGTGCTCGTCGCCCTTGAAGACGTCGGAGTACTGATGCGTGAAGAAGTCCTGCTTCACGCTGCGCATGATCTCGTCCTGCACCTCGGTCGGCGACGGCCAGATGTCGCGCAGGAACACGGGCCCGTCGCTGCCGATGCCGATCGGCTCGCGTGTGAGATCGAGGTCCATGCGTCCGGCGAGCGCGTACGCGACGACGAGCGGCGGCGACGCGAGGTAGTTGTAGCGCGTGAGCGGGTTGACGCGCCCCTCGAAGTTGCGATTGCCCGACAGCACGCTGGCGACGAACAGCTTGCCGGACTCGATCGCCTGCGCGATCTCGTCGGGGAGCGGTCCCGAGTTGCCGATGCAGGTCGTGCAGCCGTAGCCGACGAGATTGAAGCCGAGCTTGTCGAGGTACTCCGTCACGCCGGCGGCCTTGAAGTAGTCGGTGACCACCTTCGAGCCCGGGGCGAGCGACGTCTTCACCCACGGTTTCACGGTGAGCCCCTTCTTCACCGCGTTGCGGGCGAGCAGCCCCGCGGCGAGCATCACGCCGGGATTCGACGTGTTGGTGCAGCTCGTGATGGCGGCGATGACGACCGCGCCGTGACGCAGGCTGAAGCTCTCGCCCTTGTAGCTGGTCTTCACGCCGCCATGTTCGTGCTGCGGCTGGTGCCCGCCCTCGTTGTCCTCGACCATCACGGCCTTCGACAATCCCGGCGCGGCACTCACGGCCGTCGCGGTCTGCTGGACGGCGGCGCCGGCGAGCGTACCCGCCTTCTCGAGGTCGACCTTGAGCGAGTCGAGGTACATCTGCTTCGCGAGCTTGAGCGGCACGCGATCCTGCGGACGACGCGGGCCGGCGAGGCTCGGCTCCACGGTGCCGAGGTCCAGCTCCAGCGTGTCGGTGAAGACGGGGTCCGGCGTCTCGTCGGTGCGAAAGAGACCCTGCGCCTTCGTGTACGCCTCGACGAGCGCGACCTGCTGCTCACTCCGGCCCGACAGCCGCAGATACTTCAGCGTCTCGGCGTCGACGGGGAAGAAGCCCATCGTCGCGCCGTACTCCGGCGCCATGTTGGCGATCGTCGCACGATCGGCGAGGCTGAGCGAGGAGAGGCAGCTGCCGTAAAACTCGACGAACTTCCCGACCACCTTCTTCTTGCGGAGCATCTCGGTGACGGTGAGGACGAGATCCGTCGCCGTCGCGCCCGCGGGAAGCTTGCCGTGCAGCTTGAACCCGACGACCTCCGGGATGAGCATCGACACCGGCTGGCCGAGCATCGCGGCCTCCGCCTCGATACCACCGACGCCCCAGCCCAGCACGCCGAGGCCGTTGATCATCGTCGTGTGCGAGTCGGTGCCGACGAGCGAATCACAGTACGCCTCGCCGGTCTCCTCGTTCACGAACACGGTCTTGCCGAGGTACTCGAGGTTGACCTGATGGCAGATGCCGGTGCCCGGCGGCACGACGCGGAAGTTCTTGAACGCGTCCTGGCCCCAGCGCAGGAACACGTAGCGCTCGACGTTGCGCTCGAACTCGAGATCGGTGTTGATGAGGAAGGCGGCTTCCGATCCGTACTCGTCGACCTGCACCGAGTGGTCGATGACCAGATCCACCGGCTGGAGTGGATTGATCAGCTGAGCGTTGCCGCCGAGCTTCGCGAGCGCGTCGCGCATCGCGGCGAGATCGACCACGGCGGGAACGCCGGTGAAGTCCTGCAGCAGGACGCGCGCGGTGCGGAAGGCGATCTCCTTCTCGGCCTTCGCGCGGACGTCCCAGTTGGCCATCGCTTCGACGTCGGCGCGCTTCACGAATGCGCCGTCCTCGTTCCGGAGCAGATTCTCGAGGAGGATCTTCAGGCTGAAGGGAAGCTTGTCGCTGTTGCCTTTCGACGCCTTGCTCAGCGCATCGAGCCTGTAGATCGTGTACGACTTGCCCGCGACGTCGAGCGTCGCGCGGCTCTTGAACGAATCGAGTGAGGTCATTGCGAGTTGTCTCTCGGTGTCGCCGCAGTCCTCGGCCGGGCGACGGTGGAGAACGGAGCCACTGGCGGAGGCATCGGCCTCGGCCAGGCTAATCCGCAATCTATATCGGTAGACTGCCACTCCCAGTAGTGAGTACCAGGTACTTGGTACCGAGACTGGCATACTGCCTCCCGGAATGCGGGTCGAGACCTCGAATTGGGGTCAGAGGTTGGGGTCAGATACCGGAGGTATCTGACCCCTTGGCGGCTGCGAAGGTGTCTGCCCCCTTTGGCGGGCGACTCTGACCCGTTTGACTCTGACCCCATTACTATGCTGCCATGACAGAACGCCCCCTCCCGGACTCGACCGATCCCACTCCGATCGCCGAGTGGCTCATGTCCTTCGACTCGACGAGCGGCGCGGAGGAGCGGTTGATGCACGTCTTCGCCGACGCGCTGGCGGCACGGGGGTGGGCGGTGACGCGCATCCCGGTGAGCGGCGCGCGCATCGACGTGCTCGCAACGGCGGGCGACGGGCCGTACGTGACGTTGTCGACGCACCTCGACACCGTGCCCCCCTACATCGCGCCACGGCGTGACGCCGAGCAGCTCCGCGGTCGCGGCTCGTGCGACGCGAAGGGGATCGCCGCGGCAATGCTCGTGGCCGCGGAGCGGCTGCGGGCGCGTGGCCGGTCGGTGGCCATGCTGTTCGTCGTCGGCGAGGAGACGACGCACGACGGCGCGCACGCCGCCGACGCGTGGGTGCGCGCGAACGGATTCCGGAGCCTCGCGCTCGTGAACGGCGAGCCGACCGAGAGCACGCTCGCGCTGGGGACGAAGGGCGCGATGCGCGTCATCCTGCGCACCGTCGGAGAGGCGGCGCACTCCGCGTATCCGCATCTGGGCCGCTCCGCGACGCGCGAGCTCGTGCACCTGCTCGCGGAGCTCGACACGCTCGAGCTGCCGCAGGACGAGCTGCTCGGCAAGACGACGGTGAACATCGGCCGGCTCGAGGGTGGCGTGGCGGACAACGTCGTTGCGCCGAGTGCAGAAGCGCGGCTGATGGCGCGCATCGTCGGGCCGTCGGACGACGTGTGGCTGCGGTTGAAGCAGTGGATCGGCGATCGCGCAGAGCTCGAGCGGAGCGTCGAGATCCCGGCGATGCGCCTGGGTACGGTGCCGGGCTTCCCCACCTCCGTCGTCGCCTTCGCGACCGACATCCCCGCGATGCCGGCGTGGGGCACGCCGTATCTGTTCGGGCCGGGCTCGATCCACGTCGCGCACCGCGACGATGAGCACGTCTTGCTCGCCGACCTGCGCGCCGCCGCCGACAGCTACGAGCGGATCGTGGAGACGTTGCAGGACCAGCTTCTCGAGCGCTAATATCGCGCGAGAAGCAGCTCGCGATGTCGTGAGTCGCAGTAAGCGAGCGCGTGCGCGATTGCGGACCCAACCGTGGTGACTCCACGCGGGACGCGTCGTCGACGAACGCTCGCGCAGGTCCGTGCGTTTCAGTCCCGAGAGGTAGCAGGTCATGGTCAGACGCTCGCTGATCGCTCTCGTCGCGCTCGCGTGGGTTGCCGCGTGTGCTGACGCTCCCACGCCACCGTCGGAAGGCGGCCAATCTCCTCTCGCGCCGGGTGGCGCGCTGCGATCCGTCAGCGGCGTGCCGAGGTCGGGCCACTACATCGTGGTGGTCCAGGGCCACGTGACCGACACCCCCGAGCGCGCAATGGCGCTCGTCGCGGCGGAAGGCGGCCAGCTCGAGTTCACGTACGTGCACACGATCCACGGCTTCGCGGCTGCGCTGTCGCCCGCGGCGATCGCCACGTTGAAGTACCATCCCGACATCGCGCTGATCGAGCCCGATCAGATCGTCACCGCCATCACGACGCAGAACAACGCGACGTGGGGCCTGGACCGCGTCGACCAGGCGAACCTCCCACTCGACAACAGCTACACGTACAACGCCACGGGCAGCGGCGTGAACGCGTACATCATCGACACGGGGATCCGCACCACGCACGTCGAGTTCGGCGGTCGCGCGAGTGGTGTCTTCACGTCGGTGAACGACGGCAACGGCACCAACGATTGCTACGGACACGGCACGCACGTCGCCGGCACGGTGGGTGGCGCGACGTACGGCGTCGCGAAGGCCGTGAAGCTCTACGCCGTGCGCGTGCTCGATTGCAGTGGGAATGGCTCCGTCTCCGGCGTCATCGCCGGCGTGGACTGGGTGACGGCGAATCACGCGAGCCCGGCGGTCGCGAACATGAGCCTTGGCGGTTCGGCGTCCACCACGCTCGATCAGGCGGTGCAGGCCTCGATCGCGAGCGGCGTGACCTACGCCATCGCCGCCGGGAACTCGGACGTCGATGCGTGCACGCAGTCGCCGGCGCGCGCGGCGCAGGCGATCACCGTCGCCGCGACGACGAGCACCGATGCGCGCGCCTCGTTCTCCAACTACGGCACGTGCGTCGACATCTTCGCGCCGGGCCAGTCGATCACGTCGGCGTACAACGGAAGCGACACGCAGACCGCGGTGCTGAGCGGCACGTCGATGGCGACGCCGCACGTCACCGGCGTCGCGGCGCTCTACCTCCAGGGCAATCCGGGCGCGACGCCGGCGGCGGTCGCGTCGGCCATCACGGGTGGCGCGATCTCGGGCAAGGTGACGGGGCAGGGCACCGGATCGCCGAACCTTCTGCTCAACACGAGCTTCGTCGGAGGCGGCTCGCCGCCAGGACCGAATGCTCCGCCGGTGGCGCGATTCACCTGGACGTGCCCGACGCTGCAGTGCACCCTCGACGCCACGACCTCGACCGACGACAAGGGGATCGTGTCGTACAAGTGGGACTGGGGGAATGGGCGCAGTGAGACGCACACCACGCCCACGGCGAGGAACACGTGGGCGACGGCGGGCGTCTACACGGTGACGCTGACCGTCACCGACGGGGGCGGGTTGTCGAACAGCACGTCGAAGCAGGTGGCCGTCGGGACTGCGCCGCCGCCGCCGACCAACCAGGCGCCCGTGGCGCGGTTCAACGCGACCTGCACGAACCTCGCGTGCACCTTCGACTCGAGTGGGTCTACCGACGACGTCGGCATCACGAGCCGCTCGTGGACCTTCGGCGACGGCAGCTCGGCGGGCAACGTGGTGTCGCCGGCTCACACGTACGCCTCCGCCGGCACCTACAGCGTGACGCTGACCGTGAGCGACGGCTCGCTGTCGAACAGCGTGACGAAGCAGGTGACGGTCACCGCCGCGCCGGCGCCACCGCCGAACGATCTGCCGCCGACGGCCAGGTTCACCTACACCTGCACCGGCCAGAGTTGGCCGCACCAGTGCGCGTTCGACGCGAGCACCTCGTCGGACGACGTCGGCATCGTGTCGTACAAGTGGGACTGGGGGAACGGGCGCAGTGAGACGAAGACCGTCAACACGACGCGGAATACCTGGGCGTCGGCGGGCACTTTCACCGTCACGCTCACGGTGACGGACACCAAGGGGCAGCAGAACAGCACGGCGCAGTCGATCGCGATTCCCTGACCGCGCATCGAGCGACGGGGCGGCGGCGAGGTTCCTTCTCGCCTGCCGCCCCGTTTTCTTTGGTGCTCGATGTGGATTGTTCTCGCCCTCCTCGCCGCCTCCGCCTCCGCCGGTACCAGCCTTCTGCTCAAGCGGGCGGTCGGTCTGGCCGGTGTCGTGGTTTCAACGGTGGCGTTCCGCACGATCGCGGGCGTGATGCTCGCCCTGACGTGCCTGCGTGCCGAGGCGTGGCACGCGCTCACGCCCACGTACTGGGGCGCCGTCGCCGTCGTCATCCCGAACGAGATCGGCGGGATGCTCTGCCTCTCGCTGGCGTTGAGTCTGGGCGACGTCTCGGTCGTTCAGCCGATCATGGGGCTCATCCCCCTGCTCACGATGGCGGGGGGCGCGTTCATCCTGCACGAGATGCCGAGCGCGATCGCCGTGGTGGGGGTCCTGCTCGTCGTGACGGGACTCTATTTCGTCGGCCTGCGGCGCGGTGGCTCCGCGTGGGAGCCGATCCGCGCCTTCGCGACGCAGCGCGCGAGCTGGTACGGGCTGCTCGCGGCGTTGTTCTGGTCGGTGACCTCGTTGACGCACAAGATCGGGATCGGTCAGGTGGGTCCGATGCCCTGGGCGACCACGCTCACCCTCGGATCCGGGCTTGCGCTCGCATTCGTGCTTCCGTTCGTCGCGCGCTCGGCGGGAGGGCTCGGGCTACCCAGCGTCGGGGACAGATTCCCCTGGTCCCTGGTTGTCCTGGCGACGAGCGTGTCTTTCGCCGTGCAGCAGTTCGGGCTGCACAATGCGCTACGCCGCTCGCAGGCCGGCTACGTGATGGCCGTCGTCTCGACGAGCATCCTCATCGCGACGACGATCGGCGTGCTGGTGCTGCGCGAGCGGGGCGGATCGCATCGAATCACGGGCGCGCTGCTCGTGAGCGTCGGAGTGGCGCTGGTCGTGATCTTCGGGTAAGGCGTCGGAGCACGTCGAGCCTGTCATCCCGAGCGAGCGGAGCGAGTCGACGGATCTGCACTTACAAATCGCTCCGCAAGGAATTTCACGCGGAGGAGCGCGGAGCTAACTGAGAGCCGCGGAGGACGGCTTTCCGGGTCGAGCTCCACGCACAGGCTCAACCTTCCTATCCATCCACAACCCCAAATGTGTTTGATGGTCCGGGGGAGAGATCTCTCCGCCACGAGACGCGTCCAGGTCCGTCTACGCGGCCGAGCTCTCCTCGGCGTCCGCCGCTCCTCCGGCCGAGCCGTCGCTGCCACCGCCGCTCGGGGTCGGGTCGTGGATCGTATGTACGTCCACGCTCGTGGAGCGTCGATCGACGTTCATCGCGGTGATGGCCGCGGTCGGGCACTCGTGCACGAAGCCGCCTTCGGCCGGTGACCACTCCACGATGTGCGTGCGGGCGAACGCCTTGCCGCTGCCGTCGAGCCCCATGACGGAGGGAGCGAGCGAAACGCAGGTGCCGCAGCCGGTGCACCGCTCGCGGATCACGTCGATCTGCACACGCCGGCGCGGGAAGACGCAGTTCGGCTGGTCCCAGTACGACTCGAACCGCTCCAGCGCGCGCGACGCGGAGCGATAGCCCTCGGCGATGTTCGCTGCCGTGTCGGTGAAGCTCAGCCAGTTGGCGTCGTCGACGCGCGGGCGGATGAGCACCATCGGCGGGCCGTGCCAGTGCTGGAGGGGGAACTGCTGCAGCGCGTGCATCATCATCGTCGCCGCGCGCATGTAGGTGCCGGCGAACCCGGACGTCGCCGCGTCGGCGCGCGACTGGTCCGAGCTGCCGACGTCGACCGCGATGACCAGATCGGCGAAGTTCGCCGCCACGGAGACCGGCAGGTTGTCGACGACACCGCCATCGATGCACACCCGCTCGGCGACGCGGCCCGGGGGGAAGAATCCGGGCAGCGCACACGACGCGTAGATGGCATCACGCACCGAGACGTCCTCGAGACCCGGCAGTCCCCAGACGACGCGTGCTCCGCGATCGAGGTCCACCGTGTTGACGAGTAGCTGCTTCGGAAGCTCGGAGAAGTTGACGTTCGGGACCGCACTCGCCACGAGCGCACGGAGCGGCTCCTCGAGGTAGATCGACGGGGAGCGCATCCGCTCCAGCAGCATCCCCATGTGATTGATGCGGAACAGGTCGCGCTTGCGCAGCGCCTCGGCGCGCTCGGTCAGCTCCTCGATCGGCGTGCCGGCGATGTGCGCGGCGCTGATCAGCGCACCGATGCTCGTTCCGGCGTAGACATCCGGGACGATGCTGCGCTCCGCCAGCGCTCGCAGCACCCCGATATGCGCGAATCCCTTGAGGCCTCCGCCGCCGAGGACGAGCGCGATGCGTCGGCTCACAGGTTCTCCCGGTGATCGCAAGGACAGACTCGGCGTCGGCATGTCCTCCTCAAGGTCAAATGCCGTGCCCGGCAGACGACTCGGGCACCGCAGAAAAACGGAACACGAGTGTCAATTGCTCGTAGAGCGGACACGGTGTCAATTGCTCGAAGGGCGGACATCGACGGATGTCCGCCCTTCTTCATACCCCGCAGACGATCGAACGCTACTGCAGGTACTGGTACAGGCCGACCAGACCGGCGACTGCGCCGCCGACGGCGATCACCGTGCCGGCATCGCCGCCGATGATCAATCCGGTGAGCACCGCGGCGCCACCGACGACCATGAGCGCGACCGGCTGGCCATAGCCGGCGCGGCGCGGTGCGGCCGCCGCGTTGAGCTGCAGCTCCTTGGTCTCGGTCGGGCGAACGCCGACGGTGGCCGCGGTCATCGTCGGGCCGGACGCCGGCCGCTTCGGAGCGGCGACGTCGACGGGCGGCGTGTGCGGGGCGAGGGCCTGCGCATGCGCGGGCCGTGCGGCGAAGAGCATTCCAGCCACGAGCGTGGCGCGAAGAGCATGACGAGAGCGTACGTGCATGTCCTGTCAGGTCAGAGTATGGGATCGGCGCGCCGGGATGGATCGACGCGCGGGCAGTGGTGGCGCCTCGTCGGCGCCCGGTCTAGTCTTGAGACGCGTGTCCGCTACGAACGTTGCTAAGATCGGGCCGCGACTCCTTCGCCGTGTAATCTATGTATCGACACGTACGCTGGGCCGTTGCAGCGCTGTTTGCGCTCCCCGTCACACTCGTCGCGCAGTCGCGAACTGTGTCCCCGATCACCAAAGCTGAGATCGACGGACATCTCCGCTTTCTCAGCTCGGATCTGCTCGAGGGGCGCGCGCCAGGGACGCGCGGCGGCCGCCTCGCCGCCGAATACATCGCCGACCAGTTGCGCACCTTCGGCGTCGAGCCGGGCGTCAACGGCTCCTACTTCCAGCCCGTGCCGATCGACGTGCTGACGACGAAGCAGTCGTCGGTCCACGCCTCCGCTTCGGGCAAGGCCACTGCCACCCTCCGGCCAGGCCAGGACGTCGTCCTGTCGGCGGGGAGCGCGACGCCGACGTCCACGGCGCACGGCGAGCTGGTATTCATCGGCTATGGAGCCGTGGCACCCGAGTACAAGTGGGACGACTTCAAGGGGGCGGACCTGAAGGGGAAGGTCCTGCTCGTCCTCGTGAACGATCCGCCGGCCACCCCCGCCGAGCCGAATCTCTTCGGCGGCATCGCGATGACGTACTACGGCCGGTGGACCTACAAGTACGAGGAGGCGGAGCGTCGCGGTGCGGCGGGCGTGCTCATCGTCCATCGCACCGATCAGGCGGGCTACCCCTTCCAGGTGCTCGTCGGCTCGAACTCCACCGGGCAGCGGCTCCTGCCGCGCGATCCCAAGCTGCCGCCGCCGGTCGGTGTGCGCGGATGGATCACCGACAGTGCCGCGACAGCGCTGCTGCGCCAGGCGGGTCTCGACATGGCGGCACTCCGTGCGCAGGCGGCGACACGCGATTTCCGCCCCGTGCCAACGGGCATCACGATGGACCTCGGGCTCGAGAGCAGCGTGGCGCGCGTGTCGTCGGACAACGTGGTCGGCGTGGTGCGCGGCCGCGATCCGAAGCTCTCCAAGGAATACGTCGCCCTCACCGCGCACTGGGATCATCTCGGCATCGGCACGCCGGTGAACGGCGACTCGATCTACAACGGCGCGTTCGACAACGCCTCCGGCGTGGCGTCCGTGCTCGCCATCGCGCGCGCGGCGGCGGCACAGCCTCCGTCGAAGCGGTCGTTCCTCTTCCTGCTCGTGACGGGTGAGGAGTCGGGGCTGCTCGGGTCGGCCTACTTCGCGCAGAACCCGACGGTGCCGATCTCGCAGATCGCGGCGAACATCAACGTGGACGAGACCAACTTCCGCGGCCGTACACGCGATCTCGTCGCGCTCGGCGAGAACAAGAGCTCACTCGGCCCGCAGCTCGGGGCGATGCTGCGTGAGGAGGGGATGCATCTCACGCCGAAGGAGCATCCCGAGGCCGGCCACTTCTATCGCTCCGATCACTTCTCGCTCGCGAAGGCCGGCGTGCCGGCGATCACGATCGAGGAAGGGCTCGACTTCGTCGGCCGTCCGAAGGAGTGGGGGCTGCAGCAGGTGGAGGACTACGACGCGCACCGCTACCACCAGCCGTCGGACGAGTACCGCCCCGATCTGAATCTCGACGGCGCGGTGCAGATGACCGACATCATCTATCGCTTCGCGCGCCGCGTCGCCGATGCGCCCACGCTGCCGACGTGGAACGCCGACGCCGAGTTCCACCGCTCGGCGCCACCGCAGCCATGACCAGCGCCGTGTTGGTGTCTGACCCCGTGGGGCCAGACACCGTGGGGTCGGACACCAATGACTGACGCCGCTGAGCGCAGCGGCGAGCGCGGTCTTGCCCGCGTGATCGGAACGTGGGGGCTCGCGGCGGGGATCGTGAACGTGACGGTGGGCGGGGGGATCTTCCGACTCCCCGCCGGCGTGGCGGCGGCGGTGGGACCGGCCGCGCCGCTCGCGTATCTCGCGTGCACGTTCGCGATGGGACTCATCGTCCTCTGCTTCGCGCAGGCGGGGAGCCGCGTCGCGATGACCGGCGGACCATACGCGTACATCGAGACCGCGTTCGGGCCGTTCGTCGGGTTCGTCTCCGGCGTGCTGCTCTGGGTGTGCATCACGCTCGCGCTCTCCGCGGTCTCGACCTTCTTCGCCGATTCGCTGCTCGCGCTCGTGCCGGCGCTCGGCGCGACCGGCCGACGTATCGCCCTCGTCGTCGTGCTCGTCGTGTTCGCCGCGGCGAACGTGCGCGGCGTCGGTGGCGTGACACGGTTCAATGCGCTCGCCACCGTCGCGAAGCTCCTGCCACTCGTGCTGCTCGTGCTCGTCGGGCTCGTCGCGATGCGCTGGTCGAATCTCACGTGGCATGGCGTGCCGAGCGCGGGCTCGGTGTCGCGCGCCTCGGTGCTGCTCATCTTCGCTTTCCTCGGCATCGAGAGCGCGCTGGTCCCTAGTGGGGAGGTGCGCGACCCGGCGCGCACCGTACCGCGCGCGATCTTCCTCGCCATGGCGGCGGTAGCGGTGTTGTATCTGACGATCCAGCTCGTGGCGCAGGGGTTGCTCGGTGACGCACTGGCGAACGATCCGACACCTCTCGCCTCGGCCGCCGCCGTTGCCCTCGGGCCGGCGGGGCGTACGATGATCCTCGTCGGGTCGGTGGTATCGATGTTCGCGTACGTGAGCGGGATGATGCTCAACGTTCCGCGCATGCTGTTCGCGCTCGGACGCGACGGCTTTCTTCCCGCGGCGCTCGCGCGCGTGCATCCCGTGTGGCGTACGCCGTACGTCGCGATCGTCGTGCAGGCGGTCATCGTCGCCGGGTTGGCGCTGTTCGCGAAGTTCGAGGTTCTCGCCGTGGCGGCGAACGCCACGGGGCTCGTCGTCTACGCCGTGTGCTGCCTCGCCGCGGGCGAGCTGCGTCGGCGCGATGTGCGAGCTGGCGGCGTGCCCTTCGAGGTCCCGGGCGGGGCGATCGTTCCGTGGTTGGCGGTTGCCGTGATCGCCTGGATGCTGTGGGGGCTGCAACGCAGCGAGTGGATCGCGGCAGGACTCGTCATTCTGGTCGCGATGGCGATATACGCCGTCACGGCCGCCGCACGGCGCCGACGCGTGGTCGAAGTCGTGTGATCCGATGAGCGATCCGCTGCTCCGCTACCGCGACGAGTTCCCGATCCTCGCCACGTCGACGTACCTGGTGAGCAACTCGCTCGGCGCGATGCCGCGCTCCGTTCCCGAGCGGCTTGCCGAGTACGCGCAGCAGTGGGCGACGCTCGGCGTTCGCGCGTGGGCGCAGGGCTGGTGGGAGATGCCCGTGTCCGTCGGCGACGAGATCGCGCCGCTGATCGGCGCGGGCGCCGGCGAGGTGGCGATGGTGCCGAACGTGTCGGTGGGGCAGGCGCAGGTGCTCTCGGCGCTCGACTACGGCGACGGCCGCGACACGATCGTGATGACGGCGCTGGACTTTCCCTCCGTGCGCTACGTCTACGACGAGCTCGCGTCCCGACTCGGCGCGCGGATCGTCGTCGTGCCGAGTGAGGACGGGATCAGCGTGAGCGAGGAGCGGTTGATCGAGGCGATCGACGAGCGGACGCGGCTCGTCGCGATCTCGCACGTGCTCTTTCGCAGCGCCTACGTGCTCGATGTGGCGCGCATCGCGGCGCACGCACATTCGGTCGGCGCGCTGGTGTCGCTCGACGCGTACCACTCCGTGGGCGTGCTGCCGGTGGACGTCAACGCGCTCGGCGCCGACTTCCTCACCGGCGGCGTGCTCAAGTGGCTGTGCGGCGGGCCAGGGGGCTGCTTCCTCTGGGTTCGTCCGGAGGTCGGTGCGACCATCGCGCCCGCCCTCACCGGCTGGCAGGCGCACCGCCATCCATTCGCCTTCGAGCCGGAGATGGACTACGCCGACGCGGCGTGGCGCTGGCTTGGTGGCACACCGGTGATCCCCGCGTTGTTCGCCGCGACGGAGGGTCCGCGGATCCTACGCGCGGTGGGGATCGACGCCGTACGAGCGAAGAGCGTGCGGCAGACGTCGCGCCTGATCGAGCTGGCCGATGCGCGGGGCTATCCCGTCACCGCGCCGCGGCGCGCGGAACGTCGTGGCGGCACAGTGGCCTTCGACGTTCCGCATGCGCGTGAAGTGGCGCTCGCGCTACTCGCGAGCGACGTGATCGTGGACTATCGGCCGGGCGCCGGGATCCGTGTCGCGCCGCACTTCTACACGAGCGACGACGAGCTCGAGGCGGCCGTGGCGCTGATCGACGACATCCTGGCGCACGAACGGTGGCGGCGATACGCCGACGAAGTGCACGTCGTCACCTGAGCGTGGGCCAGGCGCTCGTCTCGCGCTCCAGCTGCGCTGAGGCGCTTGGCTCGATCGGGTAGCCATCGCCGAAGCTCAATGTGCCAGGCAGGTCGAACCGCCCAAGCTTTCGCTCGAGGATGTCGACGCCCTCGCACTTCACCGTGCCCTTGGCTTCGACAGCGCCGAGCTGCGCCGCCATGAATCGCTTGTTCATGATCACGACGGACACACTCTCGATCGTGACCGAGAGCTCCACTTCGAAATCCACTCTGCCGGCCGGCACGCCGTCGATACGCAGCTCCACCGTGGGGCGATGGGTCGACGAGACGGTGTGCGTGAAGAGTGGAATCACATTGCGCTCGTGGGCTGGGTGCTTCGTCTCGTCGCAGTACGCCTGGAACTTCTCGTACTTCGTCCAACCTCCGGCGAGGAGCTGCGGGATCGAGAGGTCGCTGAGCTCCTTGTGCAGGAGCGCGATCACCTGACTCGCGGCGGCCGCCCACTGAGTCGCCGGCACGCCATGTTGCAGGATCGCTTTGATGACGCTGGCTTGCGACGCGACTTTGCGCACGGTGTCCTTCGTCGCCGACTCGACCGCTGCTACCGCATCTTCCGAAACTCCGCCGCCCTCCGGCGTCAACCCGAAGAAGAGTGCGACGGTATGGGTGCGCTCATCCATGAGTCTTCTCCTCGTTGAATAGTTCGACGCCCGTGGGCTCGAGGACGGGGACGCTCTCTCCCGCGTACGACACGAGCGACATCTCCAAGCCGTGCCCGTGTGTCGCCGTGAGCTCGGTGTCGATGCTCGGCGCCCCGAGCCGGTAGGTGAAGACAGTGCCGCACGTAGAGCGTGCAGACCGTCACCACGGCGACCATCTGCTTTGGCTCCGGAAGCTGCCGGAGGACGATGTCGTCGGGCGCTGGAATCCCTCCGTCGGTCCTCACCGCGACTGACCGCAACTTCAACGCGGCGAGAGCCTTTTGCGCCTCGCTCAACGAGAGGTTGGAGAGGGGCGGAAGGTAGACAGTGGCGACACTAGTACGGGCGCGACCGATGATGCGAG
>DASVNI010000235.1:0-3394 GCA_036383935.1 Gemmatimonadaceae bacterium
GGGTCAGAGCCCCTCGGGGCTCTGACCCCACGAGGACGCAAAAGGGTCAGACACCAAGGTGTCTGACCCAACTGAGTCCAATGACTCTGACCCCTTTGACTCTGACCCCAATGCCACTGACCCCAATGCCAATGACCGGGAGCTGCATCTAACCGTTGTAAATCACCCCGCTCCGCGCGCGGTATCGGTCCAGCACCGCCGCCGCCTCGTCGCGCAGCATCCCGCGCACGATCTCGATCCCGCGCTCCTCGAGGTACCGGTACGACTCCGGGAACACCGGCCCCTCATCGAACGCGAGCTTCGCCGCGTCGTCCCGCGTCGCGCCGAATACCAGGCGCCGCACGCCGCTCCAGAGCGTCGCGCCCAGGCACATCGCGCACGGCTCGCACGACGTCACCAGCTCGTGCGCGGGCAGGTGCGGCGCGTTGAGGGTGAACGAGCCGAGACGCCGCTGCGCCATCATGAACGCCACCATCTCGCCGTGCAGCGTGCAGTTGTGCAGCCGCACCACGCTGTTCATCCCCACGGACACGAGGCGCCCTGAGTCGCGCTCGAAGATCGCCGCGCCGAACGGACCCCCCGTCTCGTGCTCGACGTTCTCGCGCGACAGCGTGATCGCCAGACGCATCCGCTCCTCGTCGGTCCGGTACGGGATGTCCCACGCGACGACATCCGCCACCCAGGCGGGATAGTCGACGTGGCAGGCGAGCGGGAGGGCCGGAAGCGTCATCACCGGAAGATCGCCCCGGGCGACGTGTGTCGGGAGCCGCCGCGAGCCCGAAAAACCCACTATTGCTAAAATTCTAGCACATGCTAATTTCCTAGCACACGAGCCCCCCTCCCGACCTACCCCCAGCGGAGAATGACGACGTGAGCGACGACAGCCGCGACCTGAGCCGGCGAGAGAGACAGATCATGGACCTGCTCTTCCGCGTCGGCCGCGCGACCGCAGCCGAGGTGATGGAAGGGCTCCCCGACGCGCCGAGCTACTCCGCCGTCCGCGCGCTCCTCCGCATCCTCGAGCAGAAGGGGCACGTCCGCCACGAGGAAGAGGGGCGCGCCTACGTCTACCTCCCCGTCGCCCGCCGCGACGCCGCGCGCCAGACGGCGCTCTCCCATCTCCTCAAGACGTTCTTCGACAACTCCGCTGAGCAGGCGGTCGCCGCCCTGCTCGCGATCAAGGGGGAGAAGATGAGCGAGGCGGAGCTCGACCGGATGTCGCGACTCATCGACGCCGCCAAGAAGGAAGGGCGCTGACCATGACGGACGTCGTCGCGATCCTCCTCGGCGCCGCCGCCCGCGGCGCGGTCGTCCTGCTCGTCGCGCTCGCGGTCACGTCGTTCCTGCAGCGCCGGCCGGCCGCGGTGCGCCACGCGATCTGGGCCGGCGCGATCGCCGTGCAGCTCCTGCTCCCCGTGCTCGCACTGTGGGGTCCAAGCTGGCATGTGCCTGTGCCGGAGGCACTTCGTTCGCTCGTTCCGGAAGCCAGCATCGGCACAGCAAACGAGCAGCTTGGCGACTTTTCGCCCAAAAGCCCTCGCTCTATTCACGATGACGTGATTCCCGCGACGGCTCGAGAGGTCGAGCACCAGACCGCCTCGACGCCCGCCCCCGCCACCACCTCCAGCGTCGAGCCGCCGGTCGTGACGGCGTCCGCCACGACTCCGACCGTGGCACCCACGTCCAGCGTCTCGCTCCGTACGGCACTCATCGTCGTCTGGGCACTGGGCGCCACCTTCGTCCTCCTGCGCCTCGCGGTCGGGACGATGATCGTCGCGCGGCTCGCGCGGCGTGGCGCCCGCATCGACGACGGCGGCTGGCTCTCCCTCGCCCAGCGCCTCGCCAACACGCTGCACATCCAGCGACCCCTCATCCTGCTTCGCGGCGATCGCCTCGGCGTCCCCGTCACCTGGGGGATCGTCTATCCGATCGTGCTCCTCCCGGAGGATGCCGACGAGTGGACGGAGGAGCGCCGGCGCTACGTGCTCGTGCACGAGATGGCGCACGTGAAGCGCCTCGACGCGCTCACGCAGCTGCTCGGGCAGGTCGCCCTCGCGCTGTTCTGGTTCAATCCGCTCGTCTGGATCGCCAACCGCCGCCTGCAGCTCGAGCGCGAGCATGCGTGCGACGACTACGTCCTGCGCCATGGGACGCAGCCGTCCACCTACGCCGCCGACCTGCTCTCGATGGTGCAGTCGCTCGGCACGCCCGCCCACCGGAGCGCGCAGCCTGCCTTCGCCGCCCTGGCCATGGCCCGACGCTCCGAGTTCGAGGGGCGGATGCTCTCCATTCTCGATCCCGTGCTCGACCGTCATCCTCTCGATAGAGGTCGCACGTTCATGAGTGCCATCGCCACCCTGCTCCTCGTCGTGCCGCTCGCGGCACTGCAGCCCATCCGGCCGGCGCCCCAGTCGTCGGCCAGCGCGACCCACGCCGACAGTGCGCGCGCGAGCCGCAGCACGAGTCAGACACAGGCTCGAGCCCAGAGCATCACTGTCACCGATTCCAACGCTTCCGCCTCCAGGGATGCTCCCGTCGCCGAGCGTCTCCGCTCGCTCGACAGTGCGCGCACTGCGGCCGGCCGGAAGCTGGGTTCCATCGACAGATCCCGGACAGCGACGGGTGCAGTGATCGAGACGGTCTCCGGTGGAGAGCTCACCTGCGACCAGCTCCAGCCCGACAACTCCACCTTTTCGATGCACGACAACGTGGACAACAACGAAGGGCGCACCCTTCGTGTCGTGAACAACAATCACGGCCACTGCATCGAGGCGACCATTCGGGGTCGGTTGACAACGTCGCCGGCCGAGGATCGGATCACGACGCTGTCGTCGGGGGGTGTGGTCGCGTTCCGCGAGCACGATTCGAGAAGCGACCGCGCGGTCACGATCAGGCCCGCCGCGGCGGGGAGCAGCGATGCCCTCAACATCCAGTTCCGTCTCAACGGTGTCGACGCACCATTCGACGCCACCGCGCAACGCTGGCTCGCCGGTCTTCTCCCCCACATCCTCGCCGAAGCGTCGATCAATGTGGAGCCGCGCGTGGCACGCTGGCGCGCCGAGGGCGGCACCGACGCCGTCCTGCGCCACGTCGCAGAGCTGAGGAGCTCCAGCGCGAAGCGCAGCCACTATGAGGTGCTGCTGGCGCAGAGTCTCCCGGCGGCGGAGCTCCAGCGCGTCGTGGTGCAGGCCGGCGGAGACGTCCCCAGCTCGAGCGATCTGCGCGCCGTGCTTTCCAAGGCGGCGACCCAGTCGCGCACGGGCGTCGCGAGCTCCGCACTCGAGTCGGCGATCGGCGCCGTGGCGAGCAGCAGCGATCGCAAAGCGGTGCTCGAGGCCTTCGGTCAGACCGACGATCGCGACCAGCTGCTTGGCGTCATGCGCGTCGGCATGAC
>DASVNI010000236.1:0-18003 GCA_036383935.1 Gemmatimonadaceae bacterium
GACGCTCACGCGCGCGTACTGCGCACTTCGCGCCGGATCGCCAAGGTCGATGTCCGCCGGGAGACGGATGTATCGCAGGTGGTTGGCACGCGCGAGCGACTCGTAGTCCACGATGTAGTCGAGCTCTCCCGCCTGCAGCAGCGCCACGAGCTCGGACGCGTTCGGACGAATCAGTGTGGGTGGAGTACGCGCCTCGAGGCGCGCCGCGAGGCCGGGCGTGCGATAGTACAGTTCGGCGAGGCGGTAGACGGCGAGCGTGCGATATCCGACGGGCGCCAGCATCGGATCGCTGCGCCCGACGCGCACATCGGGGCGCAGCAGCACACGGTACCAGTTCGCCGCCGACACGCTGGCGGCGGCCGTGGAGCGATCCGTGTAGGCGAGCACCATGCGATTGCGCGCGAAGCGCGCGTACCATGATGCGGCGCGCGGGACGAGCAGTCGCGGAAACACCTCCTCGTCCGCGAGTGCGAGCACGTCGGGCACGCGATGCAGCTCCGTGATGCGCCGCGCGAGCTCGAGCGACGCGCCGTTCTCCTGGAGCACGACCGCACCCGTGCGGCGCGCGAAGGTGTCGAGCGCGGCACGGATCGGTACGGCGAGGCTCGCGGCCGTGAAGACGACGACCGTGTCAGCGCCGGGGCGCGCGTCGATTGGCGCGGCGTGTGCGGAGCGCACGCTCGCCGCGAGCAGCGCGAGGACGGTGACGGTTCGAACGAGACGCATGTGGCGAATATCTGCGCACCGTGACACTATCAGCAAGAGCCACACGTCGCGCGAATCGCCCCGTTACACGCGCTCGGTCGGCCGTCCCTTTTCAGCACGAGATGTCCGACCTCGCCATCGACATTCGTAACGTCGTCAAGCGGTACGACGAGCACGTCGCCGTCAGTGATCTCTCGCTCGCCGTGCCCCGCGGCACCGTGTACGGCCTGCTCGGGCCGAACGGCGCCGGCAAGACGACGACGATCCGGATGCTGCTCAACATCATCGTCCCCGACAGCGGCACGATCACCCTGCTCGGCACGCCGCATCGCACGCGGGGGCTGACCGACCGGATCGGGTACCTGCCCGAGGAGCGTGGGCTCTACAAGAAGATGCAGGTGCGCCGCGTGCTCCGCTTCCTCGCGGAGCTGAAGGGCGTGCCCGGCCGCGAGGCCGAGCGCCGCATCGATGAATGGCTGGAACGTCTCGAGCTCAAGACGGCCGATCGCGACTGGGGGCTCGCCAAGGTGGACGAGCTCTCGCGCGGGATGCAGCAGAAGGTGCAGTTCATCGGCACGCTGCTGCACGACCCCGACCTCGTCATCCTCGACGAGCCGTTCTCGGGGCTGGACCCGATCAACGCCCAGGCGCTCAAGGATTCGATCGTCGAGCTCAAGGCGCGCGGCAAGACGATCATCTTCAGCACGCACCTGATGGACAACGCCGAGCGACTGTGCGACTCGGTGTGCATCATCGCGCGCGGCCAGAAGGTGCTCGACGGCGGCGTCGCCGAGGTGCGGAAGGCACACAGTGGACGCATGGTGGCGCTGGCGGTGGACGGCGACTCGCGCGAGCGGATCGCGCCGGTGCTCGGTGACCGGACACTGATCACGCGCGTGGACGACAACAACCGCTACTACGAGCTGGAGCTCGCGCCGGGCGGCGACGCGCAGCAGGTGCTGCGCCGCGTGATCGACACCGGCGTGCCGATCTCCCGGTTCGAGCTCGTGCTGCCGTCGCTGCACCAGATCTTCCTCGAGCGCGTCGGCGCGCGTGGGGTCGAGGAGGGGATGTCCGGACATGGGTAAGCTCCTCGTCGTGTTCAAGCGCGAGTATCTCGAGCGCGTCCGCTCGCGCTGGTTCGTCATCGGGACGCTGCTCGGGCCGGCCTTCCTGCTGCTCATCGTCGGCGCGCCGCGTCTGATGGGCGACCGGAGCGAGGGCTCGCGCGACGTGGCGCGCATCGACGTGATCGACGCCACCGGAACCGGATTGGGGAACCGCGTGGCCGATGCGCTCCGCGCGAAGTATCCGCTCTCGCGCGCGCCGTACGTGCGGACGGTCGATGCGTCGAAGGTGCCCCTCGAAGAGGACCGCTCGGTGCTGCGCGTGCAGCGCGACGAAGTCCTCGGCGCACTCGTGCTCGACAGCACGACCATCAAGGGCGACTCCGTGCGCTACGCGGGCCGGAATGCGGGCTCGCACATGGACGTCGACGCGATCCGGAACGTCGTACGCAACGTCGTGCTCGCAGACCAGATGGCGAGCGCCGGCATCGACGCGAAGCAGGTCGATGAGTTCTCGCACATCCGCCTCGACATACACGTCCAGAAGATCGGCGACAAGGGACTCGAGAAGGGAAACCCGATCGCCGTGATCCTCCTCGGGTACGGCGTCGCCCTGCTTCTCTACATGATGATCGTGGTGTATGGGCAGGCAATCATGCGCAGCGTCCTCGAGGAGAAGTCGACACGCGTGGCGGAGGTCGTCGTATCGAGCGTCGACACCGACACCCTGCTCGCGGGCAAGATCCTCGGCGTCGGCCTGGTGGCCATCACGCAGGTGGTGTCGTGGATCGTGCTCGGTGCCGCGGCGCTGATGTACTTCCCGCAGATCATGGGAGGCGGCGACGCGATGGGGGGCGTAGCGGATAGCAGCATGGTGAGCGGCGCGGCGTCGGGCGCCGCTGGAGGCGCCTCCGCCGCGGCAGCGCTCGTGAAAGCAGGGCTGCCCACGGTGCCCGTGTGGGCGACGATCGCGTTGTTCCTGTGCTTCGTCCTCGGTTTCATCTTCTACGCGTCGCTGTTCGCCGCCGTCGGCGCGATGGTGAACAGCCAGGAGGACGTGCAGCAGGCGGCGACGCCCGTCATGCTGTTGCTCGTGTCGTCGGCGATCTTCATGGGCCCGATCATGGCGAACCCGACGAGCAACCTCGCCAAGACGATGTCGATCCTCCCGACGTCCGCACCGATCATCATGCCGCTGCGCATGACGCTCGTCCCGGTGCCATGGATCGAGATCGTGGGCGCACTGGCCGGCGTCTCCGCCGCCTGCGCCGCCGCGATCTGGCTGTCGGGCCGGATCTACCGCGTGGGGCTGCTCATGTACGGCAAGAAACCGACGATCCGCGAGCTGGCGAAGTGGGTGAAAGAAGCGAGGTGAGTCAGTGAGTTGGATCGTGGGCCAGTTGGATGGTTCGTGGGATAGTTGGCAACGGCCTCGGGAAGCTCCTGCCTCCCGAGGCCGTTTTCTCATCAACCCATTAACCGACTCACTATCTCACGATCCAACTCACCAGCTCACTGCGTCAATCAGCTCTCGGCGCCGTCAATCCATCCCCTCCCATGGGCTGATTGAAGCCGAGCGAAGCGTTGTTCTGGGTTACGGCGGCGACGACGGTGCGTGGCGTGGCTGGGGCACCGATCGCCTGCTTGACCTGACTGGCGAGTCCCTCGATCCGCTGCTCCACGGCGCCGTGGAAGGTCTGGACGACATGGGAGACCAGGTCGTCGAGCACGGTGCCGAGGCGGCCGCTGGCGCCTCGCGTGGCCGTCACCGTCGCGGCAGCAGCCTTCACGTCGGCGCGGGATCCGCTCAGCAACACGCCGGCGCCAAAGGCGAGCGCGAGCGAGGGCCATGGATTGTCGCGCACGAGCTGCGAGACGTTGAGCTTGTGCTCGAGCTGCTCGAGGGTGTCCGAGATCCGGCTTCGCGTCATCTCGATGTCGCGCCGGACGTCAGCCGTTGTTTCAGCCATTCCTTGTCCTCCTTGAGCGTCGCCACCGTTTCGTGTGGTGCGAGCGCGGACGGCGAGAGCGCGCGGCGCCCCCGCTGAGCGAGCCAGGCGGCGACGCCGCCGGCGATGAGTGCGATGAGCAGCGCGCCGAGCCAGTACTGATCGCGCGGAAGCCACTGATCGCCGATGAGCAGGATCAGGCCGGTGAACAGAGCGAGGGTGCCGAGCAGGAGCAGCACGCCGCCGAGCACGGAGTAGATCGTGCCTCGTGCCGCGGCGGTCGTCGCACCTCCGAGCTCGAGGCGGGCGAGTCGGACCTCGCCTCGCACCAGCTCGGCGCTCCCCTCCGCGAGATCGCGAAGGAGCGCGCCCAGCCCGCGACGGCCGTCGTTCGAGTGATCGACCGCCATGGCGACCTCCTACTTCCGGATCGCCTTGCCGAGCAGATAGCCGAGGCCCACCGCGATCGCCAACGTGCGCCCCGGATGCTCCTTGACCTGCCGCTCGAGTCCCGACTTCATGCCGTCGAGATCGGCGTCGCGAAGCCAGTCGGCCGCGCCCTGCAGCCCGCCCGCTACCTGATTGGACATATCGGCCATCCGGCCGCTCTGCTCACTGACCATGCCGGCACTGCCGCCGGTCGCCGCTGCGCCGGCCATCTGGCCACCGCCCGCGCCCTGATTCCTGAGACGCTCGGCGCCCGATTCGAGCGCATCGGCGAGGGAGTTCTTCAGGTTGCCCGCACGATCACGAACCGTCGAGCCGGCATCGGCGAGTGCGCTGCGCGCGCGGTCGCCCATGTTGTGCGATTCGCCCGAGGTGTCGCGTGAGAAACTCGCGTCGGCCGTGCCCGTGCCCTGCGAGCCCGCCTGCGAGCCTTGTGCGCTCGTGCCGCCGAATCCGGCGCCAGTCGATGCGTCGCTGGTGTTCTGATTTCCGAAGTCGTTCGCGTTGCGCTCCATGTCCCTCTCCGCGATGTGAGTCCACTGCATGGACTCGTAGCAGAGTGCAGAGCGCGTGCCCGACGGGAGTGTGGGCGCGGGAATGCGGACGTGCGGGTATGCGGGGATGCGGGGATGCGGGGATGCGAGACGGCGTGCTGTCATCCCGAGCGAGCGCAGCGAGTCGAGGGATCTGCACCTATGGCTGCGGGAATGCAAAACGGCCTCGGGAAAGCGTCGCGAGGCCGTTCGACAAACTCACTAACTCACCAACTCACTACGTCATCGCGCATTCAGCTCGATTCGCATCAACCGTCGCTCGAGTCGCCGCTCGCGCGTGGGATCGAACTGCTCCGCCGCCAGCGTGCGCTCGATCGTCGTCACCGCCTCGTTCACCGCCCGCAGATAGCCGGCACGCCAGGGAGTGGGATAGATCGTCTCATCGGCGCGATGCTCCAGTCGCTGCATCAACCGACGGAGCATGTCCACGGCGTCGGCGAGGCGCCGGTGCGAACGGAGCGCCACGGCAGCAGCCTCGTAGCCCGCCGCCTGCCCGCGATGCGTGTCGACATCGACGAGCGTGACGCCGGGTGGCGGCGTGGTGCCTGTCGCGAAAGCCTCCTCCCGCACCGCAGCCAACGCGTAGTGCTCAGGCAGCTTGAATCGCGGGATGACAGGAACGTCTTCCGAGGCGTCTGGCCCAGCGTCGTTCACGTGCGGTGCTGTCTCGGCAAAGGGGGCGGGTCGACCCGGCACCGCCGGGCGAACCGGCGACCAAATTAAGTGATTTAGATCACAACGCCAGAGGGCGGGGATGCGGGAACGAGGTGATGCGGGTATGCGGGAATGCGAAACAGCCTCGGTTGGGGTCAGAGCCCAAGGGCTCTGACCCCGTTCCGTTGTCATGCCGAGCGAGCGCAGCGAGTCGAGGGATCTGCACTTTGGTCCGCGAGGACGCGAAACGGCCTCGGGATGCTTTGGCATCCCGAGGCCGTCGCCGTTCACAGACTCACTAACTCACCAACTCACTCACCAACTCACTCACTCACCCACTCACCGTAGTTCCACAGAACCGATCGAACGCATCGGTCAGGTCCGCGGCGATCGCGTCGGCGGAGCGACCTTCGATCTGCCAGCGCTCGAGCATGAACACGACCTCGCCGTCCTTGAGCAGGCCGATCGAGGGTGAGCTGGGCGGATATCCCGTGAAGTAGGCACGCGCCTTCGCGGTCGCCTCGACGTCCTGGCCGGCGAAGACCGTCGCCAGGTGATCGGGCTTCACGGAGTGGTGCAGCGCCGACGCCACGGCGGGACGCGCGTTGCGAGCGGCGCATCCGCACACGGAGTTCACGACCACCAGCGTCGTGCCCGGTGTGTCCTTGAGCCTGGCGTCTACCTCGGCGGGGGTGCGAAGCTCCTCGACGCCGAGCCGAGTGAGCTCCTGCCGCATCGGAGTGACGAAACGCTCATCGTACATCATCTGCTGACCTCGTTGATGGATTCGGTGCGCCTACTCGCGCACCAGCGCGAGGATGGCTTGCTGTGGGACGACGAGATACCGCTCGCCCTCGAAGGTGATCTCGACCGCCGCCTTGCGAAAGAACAGCGCGTAGTCGCCGCGCCGGGACTGCATGGGAACGAAGCGCGCTTCGCGCGCCGGCTCCTTCCACGGCTCCTCGCCCGGATGGGCGTCGAAGGCCGGCATCGGCTGGCCGGGACCGACGGCGACGATGGTGCCGCCCTGCACCGCCTGGCTGTCGAGCGCGGTGGAGGGCAGATACAGCCCGACCTTCGTTCGCTCTTCCCCGTCCTCGACTTTCACGAGCACGCGGTCGCCGACGACGATCAATTCCTTATCGTTGCGGATCATGATCCGATCAAAGTCATAAGCCACAGGAATATATCCGCGAGCGGCACCGAAGGTGCCCGCGATGTGGCGTCGGGCGGTGCTAGGACGTCGCGCCGTTGTCCACTGGCTCGGCCTCGACCTCGGGCGCCATCCCGCTCCGGCGGACGAAGGTGATCACGCCGGCGAGGATCGCGGCCCACACGCAGATGGTCAGCTGGCTCTGGAGAAGCGTGCGCCATGCCATGCTCGGCCAGTAGTGGAATACGGCGCGCGCAGCGCCCTCGGGCTCGCGTCGCAGCGCGATCAGGACCAGGCTCGTTGCCATCTCGCCCACTGTCTCGAGCAGGGCGAATAACGGGGCGCGCCACAGCCAGGAACGGATCGTCCAGTTCGCCAGATACGCCGTCGCCATGCCCAGCAGGATGACGGTGCCCACGAACAGCGCCGCTCCGTAGAACAGCCAGCTCGCCCGGCCGAGCGTGAACGTCAACGCGCGAAGGACGCGAAGGACGATCCCGGTCAGCAGCGCCATCTCGACGATCGACAGCGACAAGCGTCGAAATGCGGCCGGCTCTTCGAGCCGCCACTCGACGGAGTGTCGTGGGAAGAAATGGGACATGGCGCCCGACCTCGCTTGCTGGGTGGTACTACCAGTCAGACGATCGTTGCGCCGGCTTCGGCACGATGCTCAATGAATCCGGTGCCCGATTCGACCCCACCGGATGTCGGTGATGAACGGGAGGGGACGGTCGCTGTCGTCCGCCCGGTAGGAGTAGTACACGAAGACGGGACGGCCGCGGATGTTGTTCCGCGGCACGACGCCCCAGTAACGGCTGTCCTTCGAGTCGTAGCGGGCGTCGCCCATCATGAAGAAGCTGCGCGCCGGAATGACGAGCGGGCCCCAGTTGTCGTGGGTCGGCACCGTCGGTGCGGGCCCGAAGCGCGACTGTTTGAGCTCGATCGCGTGCTGCCACGCGAAGAGCGGATGCGTCTCGTCGGGTTGCGAGGTGTTCGGGCCGGGCCGGCTCTGCGCGGCGGGGGGCTGCGGCTGCGCGACACCGTTGAGGAAGAGCATTCCGCCACGCATGTGCAGCGTGTCGCCCGGCATGCCGACGAGTCGCTTCACGAGCGTGGGGTTCGGATCCTCCGGCTGATCGGTCTGCGTCGGCGAGCGGAAGACCACGACCTCGCCGCGCTTCGGCTCCGAGAACGCGGGGAGATGTACGTCCGTGAACGGGATGGACGCTCCGTAGACCGCCTTGTTCACGAACAGCCAGTCCCCGACGAGCAGGGTGGGGACCATGCTCCCGGAAGGGATGCGATACGCCTCGAAGAGGAACGTCTTGATGACGAGGTAGATCAGGACCGCGCCGGCCAGTGACTTGACGTTCTCCCAGACCGCGCTGGAGGACGACTGAGACTTGTTCTTTCCCCGCGCTTGCGAGACGACGTTTCCGGCCATTGCGACGATGAGGAGTGGGAAGTTCGTTCGTGTGAAATCTCCCTACGGCGCACGTACGGGCAAGGGTTCGCGGAGGATAGGAACGCCGAAGGGGCGTGCCGCTCGCGGCACGCCCCTTCGTTGCAGATGTAAAATGACGACTACTTGAGGTGCTTGTTGACGAGCTTCGTCATCTCGAACATCGAGACGCTCGACTTGCCGCCGAAGATCGGCTTCAGGTTCTCGTCGGCGTTGATCTGCCGGCGGTTCTTGGCATCCTGCAGGCCCTTCTTCTTGATATAGCCCCAGAGCTTCTTCGTCACTTCCGTGCGGGGAAGCGGAGCGGATCCGACGACCGCGCTGAGCTGAGCGCTCGGGGTCATCGCCTTCATGAACGCTGCGTTGGGAGTACGCTTCGCGGCCTTCTTGGCGGGCTTCTTCGCGGCCTTCGCGGCCTTCTTGGCGCCACCCTTCTTCGCCGCGCCCTTCTTCGCGGAGGACTTCTTGGCGCCCTTCTTCGCGGCGCCCTTCTTCGCACTCTTCTTCGCGGCCATGCTTTTCTCCTGGGATGGTGAACAGGTTCTCACTCTGAGAGAAACGCTGTACGACGGGGCGCAAGATACAATCCACTCTGGGCCGCGCAATAGGGAATTCGTGTCGTTTCCCCTCTGAATTCTCTCTTTTTTCCCTCTGCGCGCGTGTTTCGCGCATCGGCGATACGCAACCAGATCAGAGCGTTCGCGCCAGCCACTCGGCAAGAACACCGAGCATGTCGCGCCGTACAGACTTGTTTGGGAGCGTTGCGTAACCGCGCGGATCGCCCGACGGATCGTCGAGCATGAGGTGGTTCATGCGCGGGAAGATGCGCAGGGTGACGCGCTGATTTCCCGCCGCCCGCATCGCCGCGGCGAGGGTGCGCGCCTGCGACGCGGGCACCTGCTGGTCGGTTTCCCCCTGCAGAATCAGCACGGGCGTGCGCACGCGGCGCGCTGCGGGGAGCGGGTCGTACTCGGCGAACCAGTGTAGCCAGCCAGGCTCTTTCGCGAGCGAATCGGTGAGCCGCGCGGCACGTGCGAGGGCGGAATCGCGCTCCGCCGGAGAGCGCGTCGTGTCACTGCCGAGGAGCATGCGCTGCTGCTCGGCGAGGATGAGACGTCCGCGCTCGGCGGGTGCCTCGAGGAGCGCGATGGCGCGGAGCCGCGCGTCCTCCACGGCGACGAGCGGCGCGATGATCGCCCCCTCGCTGTGACCGACGAGCCCGATGCGCGCCGGATCTACCTCCGGACGCGTGCGCAGCCAGGCGACCGCGGCGCGGATGTCGTCGGCGAAGTCGGCGCTCGTCGCCGTGGGCGGTCCCGCGTCGGATCCGCCGATGCCGCGATCGTCGAGACGCAGCACGACGATACCGCGGCGCGACAGCGTGTCCGCGATCTCGCGGAACGGCCGGTAGCCGGGCACGGCGGGCGTCGCTTCGTCGCGATCCTGCGAGCCGGAGCCGGTGATCAGCACGACGGCAGGGCGTCGCACGCTCGTGCGCGATTGGGGCACCGTGATGGTGCCGGTCAGCCGGATCCCTGCTCGCGTCGTGAGCGTGACGTCCTCCGCCGTGTACGGCGCGCCCGGTGGCGGCGCGTAGCTCGTCGGGGCGGGCGCCCACGCTCCCGCGCGCGCATCGCCAGGCAATCGCTCGAACACCACGCCCTGCGTGGGTACGACCGCGCCGAGCAGCCGTCCCTGCGCATCGGTGCGCGCGCGCAGGACGACGCCGCCGAGCGTGATCGTCGCCGAGTCGGTGCCGACGCGATGTATGGCGGCGGGCGCGGACGTGGCATTGCCGAGGAGGAGCGGCACCGAGACATCGTCGCTGCCGATGGCGTGTGCGCGACGGAGCATCAGCTCGAGCGAGAGGCCGGAGAGGTTCACGAATGGCACGGCGCCGTGCGGGACCTTGATGCGCTGCGCGGGGAGCGGTGCGGGCGCCGCCGCGTCGAATGGCTGCGCCGTGCCGCTGTCCCCGTCGACGGTGATCTCGAGCTGCTTCGCCGCGCTGTCACCGCGCGGGCCGCGCCCGACCAGCGTGATCATGTGCTGCGCCGCGCCCGACGCATCGGTCTCCACCAGCTGGCGTACCTGCTGCTGGGAGGATCGCACGCGCATCACGCCCTCGGCGTGCCGCGGGCCGATCGTCGCCCGCTCGGCAGCGATCGTGTCCAGTCCCTGGCGGACGAGGAAGACGGCGCTCGCGTCGCCCTGCGCACGCGCGGCGGCGGGGAGCAGCAGGAGCGCGAGGAGCGCTCCACCCAGTCGGCCGGCGGCGTTCATCGTGCTTCCTCCCGCTTCCAGGTGAGATACGAATAGACCACCGGCCCGAAGGTCGACGCGATCGCGACGGCGATCAGCACCGGGATACCGAGCGACGGTGGCAGCGCGAGCGCGGCGACGATCATGAGGATCCCTCCGGCGGTCATGCAGTAGCCGCCGAGGCGATGCGTGCGCGCCCACACGCGGTCGTTCGAGAGCGTCCACGGCGTGCGAAAGCCGAACCACCAGTTCGGTCGCACGAGGGGCATCATGTTGCCGATCACGACGAAGAGGGCGCCGACGAGCGCGGGGACGATGCGGGCGATGGAGACGTGATAGCCGAGCGCGACGGCGAGCACGATGCCGTGCACGACGAGCATGAGGATGAGCACGGAGGCGACGATGACCTCGTACGCCTCGCCGAACCGTGCGTAGTTCTCGGCCCGCGGGTCGATGCGCGGGACGAAGCGCAGCAGCAGTGTGAGCAGGATGATGAAGACCGGGCCGAACGCCGCGCCGACGGCGCGTGGCATCCAGCCGTTGGGATTCCCGCCGATGTCCCAGTGCACCGCCATCATGTCCGGCAGCCGCGAGTAGACGGCGGCCGACATGCCGGCGGCGATGAGAGCGAGCACGACGGGGTACCACTGCTTCACGCGGCTAGTCACGACGCCCACCGGGATGGAGCCAGGAGTAGAGGTGTTCGACGACTTCCTCGAAGACGCTCATGTTGAGCTCATAGACGATCTGCTGGCCGACGCGCGTGGAGGCGACGAGCTTCGCCTCGCGCAGGACGGCGAGGTGCCGCGACACGGTCGGCCAGGCGGCATCGAAGTGCTGGGCGATCTCGCCGGAGGTCCGCGGCCCGTCGCGCAGGAGCCGCAGGATATCGCGGCGCGTCGGATCGGAGAGGGCGCGGAAGGCGGAATCCATTGCTTTCTAAGCTAATTAGCTAATACTTCAACTGCCACACCCAGTAGTGAGTACTGGGTACCAGGTACCGAGACTGGCATACCGCCTCCCGGAATGCCGGTCGAGATCTCGAGCGGGCTCAGAGGCGTTGGGGTCAGATCCTGGGGTCAGATCCTGGGGTCAGATACCGCAGATGTCTGCCCCCCTGGCGCGCCCTGGCGCGCTGGGGTCTGACCACACTGACTCTGACCCAAATGCGAACGGCCGTACTTGGTACGAAGCACTTGTACCCAGTACGGCCGTGTGCTGTTCTGATAGAGGGACTGACGAGTCTTCCGGGGATCAGTATGCCAGTCCAAGTACCGAGTACTCGGTACTACCTACTGGGAGTGGCCGTTCAACCACCCCAGCAACTCCATCATCTGAACATCGTACGGGTCAGGCGAATCATCGTCATCGCCGATGTCCATGTTCAGCTGCGGGGTCTCCAGGATCAGCGGCACGCCGCGCGTGCGCGGGTCGGCGAGGAGCCAGCCGAACGCTTCGACGCCGATCGCGCCGTCGCCGATGAGCATGTGGCGGTCCTTGTTCGAGCCGAGCGCGCCCTCGCTGTCGTTGAGGTGGAAGAAGCCGGGCTTCTCGTCCGTCGCCGCCTCGAACGCATCGAGCGTCTTCGTCAGCTCCCCCTTCGAGGCGCGCAGGTCGTAGCCACTCGCGAACAGGTGGCAGGTGTCGAGCCCGTAGCCCGTGCGTGCGCGCAGGGACTTCGGCAAGTGCGCGAGGATCGAGCCGACCTCCTCCGCGGTGCGCGCCATCGTCCGTCCTGCCCCCGCGGTGTTCTCCACGAGGAGTCGCGTGCTCCCCTGCACCGCGTCGAGCGCGTCGACGATCGCGGCGGCGATCCGCTCCGCCGCCGCCTCGCGGTCGTCGTCCGTCGCGGCACCGGGATGGAAACACACCGCGCCGACGCCGAGCGCGGTCGAGCGCTCGAGCTCCTTGCGCAGGCCGTCGCGCGCGCGCGTCCATTTTTCCCGGTCCGGCGTCGCGACGTTGAGCACGTACGCCGCGTGCGAGACGATCCGCTCGGGGGCGATCTTCGTCGTGGCGAGCGCTTCACGGAAGCGCGTCACGCGCTCGGGACGGATCGACACCTTGTCGCCGTAGTACTTGGGAATGGCGGTGAACAGCTGCATGGCGCGCATGTTCGCGTTGCCCGCTCGCCGCACCGCCATCTGGATCCCGCCGTTGTCGATCGTGTGTGCCCCGAAGTAGTGCTCCACGCGTCTCCTGGTCGCGGTCTGAACGCTCTCGAATCAGCGCAATGTTCCGGTGCGGATGGCGACCAGGGCGGCCGCGGTGTCGCTCGCAGGGCGCCGATCCCACGCGACGGCCACGCGTCGTCCGCGGATCGCCGCGCGCGGATTCATCGCCTCTCCATTCTCGTCCGAGATGGGCAGGATGCGTTCCTCGAAAATGTGGCCCATCGTGCGGGAGAGGGCGAGGCCGACGCGCGGCATGCGGCTGTTCGGATCCTCGAACGCCACGACGACCTGGTCGCCGTCCGCGGCGACGCTCGAGCGTCCCAGTTGCTCGCCATAGAAGATCGGCACCGCGGCGTGAAAGGTCGCGCCGCCATCCATCGAGTGGGCGAAGAAGAGGCCAGGCCCCTCCTTCCCCACGAGCGCGAACGCGACGTGGACGTAGCCGCTCGCCGAATCGGCCGCGATCGACGGTGGAGCACGACCGCATCCCATCACGCCGACGTCGGTGGTGTCCACGGGCGCGGACGCGCTCCAGTGGCGTCCCTCGTCGTCGGTGCGCGCCGCGAGCAGCACGGCGCCGCTGTCGGGGCGCACGTGCCACCATGCGGCGAAGAGGTGGCCGGCCGCCCGCGAGAGCACGAGCGAACCCGGACACATTGCCGCGTCGGGTGACGGAAGTCGCGCGGCGAGCACGGCCAGGGAGTCTGGGCGCAGCGTCCCGTCGGGGGTGACGACGACGGCGCCGCGCGCGGAGTCCACGCGCGCGGGATCCCAGCTCACGGGTTGATCGGCACAGGCGGCGAGAAGAACGCAGAGCGCGGCCGTGCTCGCGTAGCGGAGAGCGCGCACGGCGCGTGACGAGCCCAGGTGCGTCGAGACTCGGAGGCGCATCGGCGGAGGATAATCGGCGTGCCGGTGGGCGAGAAGCGCGGTCCTCGCCGAGCATCGAGTATCTTTACGTGCAGATCCCTCGACTCGCTCCGCTCGCTCGGGATGACAGCGTGCAGATTTCTCGACGCGCTCGCTCGGGCCGACAGCCAGTCGCAGGGTAAGTCGTCACCCGCACCAGATCTCGCCATGGCCAGCACTGCCAGAACCGATCGCTCCGCGCCCGCTCGTGGCGCAGCCGTGTCGCATCAGGCCGACGAGGCGATCGCGCCCACGTCGGCGCCGCTCGCCGGCTTCACCGGCACCAGGCGCGTCCCGCCTCCCGTCAACGAGCCAGTGAAGAGCTACGCGCCCGGCTCGCCGGAGAAGCAGGCGCTCAAGGCGCGCCTCGCCTCGATGGCGAAGGAGCGCGTGGACATCCCGATCGTCATCGACGGGAAGGAGATCCGCACGGGCGACACCGCGCAGAGCGTGATGCCGCATGATCACCGCCACGTGCTGGCCGACTACCACAAGGCGACGGCGCTGCACGTCGAGCAGGCGATCGCCGCGTCGCGACGCGCGGCTGCCGAATGGTCGAACTGGGCGTGGGAGGATCGCGCCGCGGTGTTCCTCCGCGCGGCGGAGCTGCTGACGACGACGTGGCGCTCGACCGTGAATGCCGCGACGATGCTCGGCCAATCCAAGACGGTGTTCCAGGCCGAGATCGACTCGGCGTGCGAGCTGATCGACTTCTGGCGGTTCAATCCGGCGTACGCGCAGGAGCTCTACCAAGAGCAGCCGGTCAGCAACAACACGATGTGGAACCAGCTCGACTACCGGCCGCTCGAAGGGTTCGTGTACGCCGTCACGCCGTTCAACTTCACGTCGATCGCGGGCAACCTGCCCACCGCGCCGGCGCTGATGGGGAACACCGTCATCTGGAAGCCCGCCGCGTCGGCGATGCTGTCGGCGTACTACATCATGAAGCTGCTCGAGGAGGCGGGGCTCCCGCCGGGCGTGATCAACTTCCTGCCCGGCGATCCGGTCGCCATCTCGAACGTCGCACTGTCGCACCGCGACCTGGCCGGCGTGCACTTCACCGGCAGCACGGCGGTGTTCAACTCGATGTGGCAGACGATCGGGACGAACATGTCCCGCTACGCGAGCTATCCCCGGATCGTCGGCGAGACGGGCGGCAAGGACTTCATCGTCGCGCATCCGTCGGCCGACGTGCAGGCACTCGCCGTCGCCATCGCGCGCGGCGGGTTCGAGTTCCAGGGACAGAAGTGCTCGGCGGCGAGCCGCATCTACATCCCGCGCTCCCTCTGGCCGGCGCTCAAGGAGCGGCTCGTCGGCATCATCGAGGAGCTGAAGATGGGCGACATCACCGACTTCACGAACTTCATGGGCGCGGTGATCGACCAGCGCTCCTTCGCGAAGATCAGCGGCTACCTGGATGACGCGAAGAGGAATGCCAAGGTTCTCGCGGGCGGCGTCGCCAGCGGCGAGAACGGCTACTTCATTCGCCCGACGCTCGTCGAGACGGCCGATCCCGGCTACCGCCTGCTCTGCGAGGAGATCTTCGGACCGGTCGTGACGGCGCACGTCTACGACGACGCGAAGTGGGACGAGACGCTGCGCATCATCGACACGACGTCGCCGTACGCGCTCACGGGAGCCGTGTTCGCCAACGACCGCCGCGCCGTGCGCGAGGCGATGATGGCGCTGCGCAATGCGGCGGGAAATTTCTACGTCAACGACAAGCCGACCGGCGCGGTGGTGGGGCAGCAGCCATTCGGCGGCGCGCGCGGCTCGGGGACGAACGACAAGGCGGGCTCGAAGCTGAACCTCGTGCGCTGGATCAGCGCGCGGAGCGTCAAGGAAACCTTCGCGCCGCCGCTCGACTACCGCTATCCGTTCATGTCGGAGGCATAGCGCCGTACTTCTTCGTCCAGATGAGGATCAGCCCGCACTCGGCGCGATACTGGCCGGGTGCGCTGGCTGCCTCGGCGTAGACCTCCATCGCGGCGATCTCGTTCGGCGACACGGTGTTCACCTGCGCCTGATCCACGCCGTCGATGACGACGTTCGCCTCCCTGCAGTTCGGCCGGCCGGCACGCGCGCTGGTGGAGTACACCTGGGCCTCGGGCCCCACACCGACGATCTGGAAGCCGCCGAGCCGCTGGATGAAGATTCCCATCTCGGTCGGGTGATACCGCGCGATGTCGCCCGCGGTGACGAATCGACCCATCGGGTTGTTCTTGCGGCGATACTCGAAGTCGGCGAACTGCTTGCGCTGCTTCGCGACGACGTTCATCGAGTCGAGTGAGACCACCCGCCGCAGCACGACGTCCTGGCGCACCATGCGCCCGCCGCGCAGCTCGACGGCGATGTCGCCGACGAGATAGCCGATCCGACGCACCGCCAGCAGCTGCGTGCCGGCAGGCAGACCGCTCAACGTGTAGTGACCCGCAGCGTCGGTGCGCGTGGTGGGGCGCGCATTGACGACGCGGATCTCCACGTCGGGAAGTGGTTCCCCCTGCGCGCCGCGCACGATCCCGCTCACCGTCGCATTCCCCGTGAGGAGGAGCTGGGGCACGGTGTCGTCCGGAGTCGGCTCGCTGTCCAGACCGCGTACCGTCGCGCCGACGGAATCGAGCGCATCGAGCGTGGGCGTGCTGTTGACGCTCATCGAGAGGTTGCGGACGATGACCGCCTCCTCACCGGAGACGGAGACACGGACCGCATTGCCGGCGTGGCCGGCGTACTGGAGCTGGATCAGCACCCAGCTGCCCGTGGGGACGTTGCAGATGCGATACTCGCCACGCGGCCCCGTGCGAACAGAGGCGTCGTGCTGCTCCGCGTTGGCGCGCAGCGTCTTGCGGTCGAAGGCGAGCTCCGTCCAGGTGATCGCGACGTCCGCGTTGGCCAACGGACGCTCGTTGTCGGCGTCGACGACGCGACCGAACACCGCGCCCGTCTCCCGACGCAGCGTGAGGCCGCGACAGACCGCTTCGCGCAGCTCGGCGCCCGACGGCAGCGCGAACGGCACCTCCAGGGTCTTGCCGGCAACGACGAAGAGCTCCTCCGCCGGCAGCGCGAGCTCGAGCGAGTCCAGCACCTGGTGATTGAGCTGGATCATGTAGCGGCCCACCGGCAGCGAGTCGAGCTGGAAGTGCCCCTTCGCGTCGGGCTTCGTTCCGAACGAGACGGTGGGCTCCGGATCCAGGCGAGCGAGCGTGATCGAGGCGTCGCGTACCGAGCGCGGACGCATCGTCTCGCGGATCGTACCCTGCACGCGACCCACTCCGCCACTCGTCTGCTGCGCGACGAGTGGCGCGGCGCAACCGAGCGACGCGACGAGCGCGGCGAGGCGCACGAGCCGCGGCCCGTCGCTCATTCTGCCGTCACGTGTCCACGCCGCATGGAGGGTCATCTCATTTCGACCAGATCACGATCGCACCACAGCCTCTGTCATACTGCACCGGAACGGGCTGTCCCGCACGGTACACCTCCATCGCACCGATGCTGCTCGGGTGGATGAGGTTGATCTCCTGACCAGGCATCCCGTCGATCACGATGTTCGGGGAGCATGTGCCACCAGAGACCGAGGTCACCCCCCGCCCGTTGTACACCTTCGCATCCAATCCGAAGCCGACCACCCTGAAGCCCGGCAGCGAACGGAACAGATCGCTCGTCTCGAACGACGCTCGGCGCGCGACCTCGTCCTGCGTGAGGAAGGTGCCGAAGCCGCTCATCCGGCGATGCTGCTCGAACTCCGGATAACGCGAGCGCTGGGCCAGCACGCGCATCGAGTCCAGGGTGACGATGCGCTGGAGACGAACATCCTGGGAAAGCGGGCGGGTGGCGCGCAGCTCGACGGGTTGCTGGGCGAGCAGGTAGCCGATGCGCCTCACCTCGAGGACCTGAGTGCCGGAAGGCAGGTCACGGAGCTCGAACCGTCCCCGCTCGTCGCTGAGCGCCGTACCGCGCGCCCCAACGACGCGGACCTGAGCGCCGCTCAGGGGAAGACCGCCCACCCCACGAACGACGCCCGAGACTCGCGTCGCACCCGTCAGCAGGGCGAGCGGAGCTGTGTCCGCCGTCGCGGCACTCGTCGGATCGGCGAGGGGAGGCGCGGAGGCCATGCTGACCGAGAGATGCCGCACGACGACGCCCGCGCTGTCGGGAACCTGGAGACGAATGGCGCTGCCCGAGCGACCGCCGGCCTGTACCTGGACCACGAGCCAGCTCCCCGTGGGCACGCCGCAGAGGCGATAGCGGCCGAGGCTGTCGGAGGCGACGGCGCCCGTCCGTTCGGCGACTGTCGGCGTGAGCGTCTTCCGGTCTACCGAGATGTCCTGCCACGCGACGACGACCTTCGCCCCCACGAGCGGCTGATCGGTGTCGGCGTCGCTCAACCGGCCGACGACGGCGCCCGTCTCGCCATCGAGCGTGAGCCCGGGGCACGCCGCAAGGCGCAACGTCCGGCCCGAGGGAAGCGCGAAATCGACTCGCGTCACCTTGCCGTCCACCACGCTCACTTCGCGCGGCGGGAGGGTGATCTCGAACGAGTCGAGCAGCGGGCTCGCGAACTCCACCATGTAGCGGCCGGCCGCGAGTGAATCGATGCGGAAGCGGCCGCGCGCGTCGGTCGCGACACCGGACGACACGGAGGGCTCCGGCTCGACGCGGACGGCGAGCAC
>DASVNI010000237.1:0-20850 GCA_036383935.1 Gemmatimonadaceae bacterium
TCTCCCCACCGTCGACTATCCGACCGTCACGATCAGTGCGAACCTGCCGGGCGCGAGCCCGCAGACGATGGCCGCATCGGTCGCGACACCGCTGGAGAAGCAGCTCTCGACGATCGCCGGCATCGACAACATGACGAGCACCAGCACCGTCGGCTCGACACAGATCACGTTGCAGTTCTCGCTCGACCGCGACGTCGACGCGGCGGCGCAGGACGTCAACGCCGCCATCTCCAAGTCGCTTCGCACCCTTCCGCCCGACATCCAGCCGCCGTCGTACCAGAAGGTCAACCCGGCGGCGTCGCCGATCGTCTTCTACGCCCTCACCTCGAAGACGCTCTCCCTCTCCGATCTCGACGAGGTCGGCGAGGGGACGATCTCGCAGCGCCTCTCGACGATCACCGGGGTGGCCGCGGTTCAGGTATACGGCTCCCAGAAGTACGCCGTGCGCATCCAGCTCGACCCGACGGCGCTCGCCTATCGCAAGCTGAGCCTCGAAGCCGTCGCGACGGCGATCGACGCGCAGAACTCGAACCGCCCCACCGGCGTGCTCCAGGGGCAGGCGACGTCGTACACGGTGCAGGCGAACGGCCAGCTCTCGAACGCGAACGACTTCCGCAACCTGATCGTCGCCTACCGCAATGGCGCGGGCGTTCCCCTCGGCTCGCTCGGGCGCGTGTTCGACGACGTGCAGAACAATCAGACGGCGAGCTGGTTCGACAGCTCGCGCGCCATCGTCCTGGCGGTGCAGCGCCAGCCGGGCTCGAACACGGTGGAGGTCGCGCAGCGCGTGCGCGCCACGGTGGATTCGATGAGCGCGGAGATCCCCGGCGACGTCCGGCTCAACCTCCTCTTCGACCGATCGCAGAGCATCCAGCGATCCGTGCAGGACGTGAAGTTCACGCTGATCCTCACGCTCGTGCTGGTCGTGCTCGTCATCTTCGTCTTCCTGCGCAACCTCTGGGCGACGATCATCCCGAGCCTCGCGCTGCCGATGTCGATCGTCGGCACGTTCGCCGTGATGTACATGCTCGGCTACTCCCTCGACAACCTCTCCTTGATGGCGCTCACCCTCGCGGTGGGGTTCGTCGTCGACGACGCGGTCGTCATGCTCGAGAACATCTACCGGCATCTCGAGATGCACAAACCGCCCGTGCGCGCGGCGATCGACGGCGCGCGCGAGGTGGGATTCACGATCCTCTCGATGACGCTGTCGCTGACGGCGGTGTTCATCCCGCTCATCTTCCTCGGCGGGATCGTCGGCCGGCTCTTCCGCGAGTTCGCCGTCACGATCGCCGTGGCGATCCTCATGTCGGGGGTGATCTCCCTGACGCTCACCCCCATGCTGTCGAGCCTCTTCCTGCGTTCGCAGGCGGAGGCCGTGCACGGCCGGCTGTACCAGGCGACGGAGCGCGGCTACGACTGGCTGCTGCATCAGTACTCGTGGACACTCGACTGGGCGATGCGCCGCCGGCCGCTGATGCTCGTCTTCTCCGCGCTCGTGCTCGTCGGCACGTATCTCGTGTTCAGGATGGTCCCCACCGGGTTCATTCCCACGGAGGACACCGGACAGCTCAACGCGAACATCGTGGCCGCGCAGGGGACGTCGTTCCAGCGAATGAAACAGTACGAGGCCCAGGTCGCGGCGATCGTGCAGCACGACACCAACGTCGCGCACTTCATGTCGTCGATCGGCGGCGGAGGCAACGTCGGAGGGACGAACGAGGGGCGCATCCTGATGAGTCTCAAGTCCGGGAAGCGTCTGACGGCCGACGAGATCGTCAACGAGCTGCGGCCGAAGATGTCGCGTATCCCGGGCGTGCAGGTGTTCATGACGGTCCCGCCGGCCATTCAGATCGGCGGCCGCACCTCGCGCAGCCAGTATCAGTTCACGATGCAGTCGCCCGATCTCGCGGCATTGTATCCCGCCGCGCAGCGCTTCATCGACGCGGCGCAGCAGCTGCCGATGCTCATGGACGTGACGAGCGACATGCAGCTCTCCAACCCACAGGTCGACGTCCAGATCGACCGGGCGCGTGCCGCGGCACTGGGCGTCACGGCCGACGCCGTCGAGAGCGCGCTCTACGATGCGTACGGCTCACGCCAGGTGTCCACCATCTATGGTCAGAACGACCAGTACTGGGTGATCATGGAGCTGTTGCCGCAGTACCAGCGCGACATCGCGTCGCTGCGCCAGCTCTACGTGCCCTCGACGAACGGCACGCTCGTCTCCCTCGGGACGATCGCCACGCTCACCCGCAGCGCCGGCCCGACGGCAGTGAGCCACTCCGGTCAGGTGCCCTCGGTGACGATGTCGTTCAACCTGCGGCCTGGTGTCGCGCTCGGGCAGGCGTCGGCCGCGGTGTCGCAGCTCGCCGCTCGAACGATGCCCGCCGACATCTCGACCGGCTTCTCCGGCACGGTCCAGGTGTTCCAGGCAACCCAGGCGGGACTCATGGCGCTCATCGTGCTCGCCATCTTCGTCATCTACGTCATCCTCGGCGTGCTGTACGAGAGCTTCATTCACCCGATCACGATCCTCTCCGGCCTGCCGTTCGCCGCGTTCGGCGCGCTCCTGGCGCTCTGGATCACGCACCAGGAGCTGAGCGTCTACGCCATGGTCGGCATCATCCTGCTCATCGGCATCGTGAAGAAGAACGCGATCATGATGATCGACTTTTCGCTCGCGGCCGAGCGCGAGCAGCACAAGCCGGCAGCGGAGGCGATCGTCGAGGCGGCGCACGTGCGCTTCCGGCCGATCATGATGACGACCGTCGCGGCGATCGCCGGCAGCCTTCCGATCGCGCTGGGCACAGGCGCGGGCGCCACGTCACGACGACCACTCGGCATCGCGGTCGTCGGCGGCCTGCTCTTCTCGCAGCTCGTCACGCTGTACGTGACGCCGGTGTTCTACACGTATCTCGACGGCCTCAATCGGCGCATCGAGGGCCGCTTGGAGAGACAGGAAGGTCAGCGCGAGACCAAGGGCGACCTGCCGGCAGTCGGAACGTGAGAGTGAAAAGAATCCGGGGTCAGAGCCCGAGGGCTCTGACCCCTTGTCACGCATCCCCGCATCCCTGCACTCACGCCGCTCTCATCCTCACCTACTCCCCGATCGCCTCCGACCGACGCCACGAACGCTTCCAGTTCACGATCGTCGCCAGGAGCCAGCGCAGCAGCAGGAGCGCCGACGCAGCGATGCAGCCGAGCACGATGAACCCGGCGGCGAACGAGCCGGTGTGCTGCTTGAACTGACCGAGCATCGTCGGCAGCATGAAGCCACCCAACCCGCCCACCGCGCCCACCACACCCGTCGCGATGCCGATCTGGCGGCGGAAGCACTGCGGCACGAGCTGGAACACGGCCCCGTTGCCGAGCCCGAGGCAGATCATCGCCGTCACGAGGAACGCGACCATTGGCGTGAGGGCAGGGATGCGCGATGCCGCGGCGTACATCGTCGCGATGCCCAGGAATAGCACCGACAGCAGGCGCACTCCGCCGATCCGGTCGGCCACGTATCCGCCCAGCGGCCGCAGGCCACTTCCCGCCAGCGCGGCGAGCGCGGTGAGATAGCCCGCCGTCACCGCCGGCAAGCGATACTGGTCGCGCAGCAGGATCGGCATGAACGAGCTCAGTCCCACATAGCCGCCGAAGGTCACACTGTAGAACAGGCAGAACCACCACAGCTCGCGCTCGCGCAACACGGTCAGGTAGCTCGAGAGCGACTGAGTGGCGACACGCGTCGGGCTGTCCTTTGCCAGCGCCGCGAACACGAGCAGCACGATCGTCAGCGGGATCGTCGTCAGCGCGAGCACACCATGCCATCCGACCATCGCGGCGATCCTCGGCGCCACGAGGTTCGCCACGACGGTGCCGCTGTTCCCCGCCGCCGCGATTCCCATCACGAGCCCCTGCCGCTCGGGCGGATACCAGCGGCTCGCCAGCGGCAGCACGACGGCGAACGACGCACCCGCCACGCCGAGCAGCAGGCCGACGGCGATCAAGACCTCGAGCGACGTTCCGGCCCGCCAGCCGGCCAGCAACGGCACGTACAGCGCGAGTAGCATCGCGATCCCGACGCGTCGTCCGCCGAACCTGTCGCTCAACAGGCCGAGTGGGATGCGCATCAGCGAGCCGCTGAGGATCGGCACCGCGACCATCAGTCCCTTCTGCGCCGCGCTCAGGCCGAGGCTCTCGCTGATCGACACGCCGAGTGCGCCGAGCAGCACCCAGATCATGAAGCTCAGGTCGAAGTGCAGGAACGCGGCGAACACAGTCGGCTTGTGGCCGTACGTGTGGCTGCCGTCGGCGGTGCGCGCGGTCGGTGATGCCGTCACGAATCGATCTCGGTGGTATGATGGCTTCGCCGCTCGGCGAGGAACTGGCCGACGGCGGTCACGAGTGGTCGCATCTTCGGCGGCGAGGCGACGACGTGCGGTGGCGCATCGAACTGCTCGAGCGCCACGGAGCAGGTGGGCCCGATGGAGCCGACGATCGTGCGATGACGCAGCGCGAAGCGCAGGGCGTCCGTCCGCTTCGTCCGTGCGGCGAGCTCGAACAGGTGTCGCACCTGCACCTGGCTGGTGAACGCCACGGCGTCGAGACGGCCGTCGAGCAGTTCGCGCATCAGCTCCTCCATCGGCTCGAGGTCGTCGGGGAGGCGCCACGTGTAGGTACGCAGCTCGCCCACCGTCGCGCCGCGTGCGCGCAGCGCCTCCACGAGCGCGGAGTTGCCACCGCCGTCATGCAGGACCGCGACGCCCCGCCCACGCACGACGTCGTCGGGCAGCACCTCGAGCAACTCGGGCGTCGTGTGCGGCGAGCGTACGTTCACGTGCACCGGGATGCCATGCTTGCGCAGCACGAGGGCGGGCTTCGGGCCGCGGCACACCGTGGTCGCTCCGGCCAACTCTTCGACCAGCGCATCGAGCGCGCCGATCGTACCCGCCTGCTCGAGCAGCGACGCCGCGCCCGCGCCGGTGAGGAAGACGGCGATGTCGACGTGCCCGCGGTGTAGCTCCTCGATCAACGCGGGTACGAGGGCGGTGACGTCCAGTTGTGTCTCCTGTACCGCCGGTGCGCACACGGGCTCTCCTCCCTCGCGGCGCACCAGCTCCGCGAGCTCGCTCGAGAGTCGTGCCTCGAGCAGCCCGATCCGCGCACCGGCGAGAAAGCTCACGCGTCCGCGCCCCACGTCTCGCGCCCGCCGATCCACACGAGCACGCGACGGTCGGTCGTGATCTCGGTGCGATACGTCCGCAGCGATGCACACTCGTTGCGCACGGGGGCACCCGAGCCGAGATCGAACTTGTACGAGTGCAGCGGGCAGATCACCTGGCCGTCGCCGACGATGCCGTCGGCGAGCAGCCCCGCCTTGTGCGGGCAGCGCGCCTGCGTCGCCCACACTTCATCTTCACGCGAGCGGAACACGGCGATCTCGCGACCATCCACGAGAAAGGTCTGCCCCTCGCCCGGCGGGATCCGGTCGATCGAGCCAAGGTCGAACTGCACACTTTCACGGCGCAGCGCGGCGGCGCTCATCGTATCTCCTCCCACGACGCACCCGCCGCGGCACCCACCGGCTGGAGGGTGTCGGCGAACTGCGACGGATGCACCGGCTCGACGGCCTCCTGCCATGGATCGACGTACGCATCGACCGCGGCCTGGATGTCGGCGTCGAGCTGCGCGCAGATCCCCTCGGCGTCATCCACCAGGAGGCTCCGCAATTTCTCGATCCCGATGCGCGGCACGAAGTCGTACGTGCGCTCGAGGTACTTCGCGTGCTCGCGGTAGTACTGCATGAAGCGGCCCGTGTAGAGCAGCACCTTGTCGTGCGAGTCGACCACGGTGAGGATGTCGCCCTTGCGGACGTGTCCGCCGGCCGCGCCACCGACGTAGATCTCCCAGCGGCCCCCCTCGATCGCGACGGCACCGATGTCCTTCGTCGTCGCCTCCGAGCAGTTCCGTGGGCATCCCGCCGTCGCGAGCTTGAGCTTCGCGGGTGTCTCGATCCCCTGATACCGCCGCTCGATCTGCACGCCGAGGGTCGTGCTGTCGCCGACGCCGTAGCGACAGAACTCCGAGCCGATGCACGTCTTGCAGGTGCGGAACGATTTCGTGTATGCGTGCCCCGATGGCATCCCGAGCTCGCGCCACATCGCCGGCAGCTCGTCCTTGCGCACCCCGACGAGGTCGATGCGCTGGCCACCCGTGATCTTCACCATCGGCACGGCGTACTTCTCGGCCACGTCCGCGATGCGGCGCAGCTCCGCCGCGGTCGTCACGCCGCCGAAGATGCGTGGCACGACAGTGAACGTTCCGTCCTTCTGCACGTTCGCGTGGACGCGGTCGTTGATGAACCGCGCGTCGCGCTCGTCGTCGTACTCCTTGCCCCAGATCGTCCGCAGGAGCGACGCGAGCCCCGCCTTGCTCGACGGGTCCTGCTGTCCTCCCGCGAGCTGCGCGAACACCGCCGACACGCTGCGCAGCCCGCGCTCGCGCACGGCGCTCACGAGCTCCGCCTTGGTGAGCGGCACGCCCGGCACGTAGTAGTGCGCCGACGGATCCTCGCGCAGCGAGTCGCCCGCCGCGAGCTCCAGCACCTGCTGCACCTGCGGCTTGCACGCGCCGCAGCCGAGCCCCGCGCGCGTCGCCTCGCAGAGCGACTTGAGCGTGCACGCGCCACCCTCGACCGCGGCGATGAGCGCGCCCTTCGAGACGCCGTTGCAGTTGCAGATCTGCGCCGACGCCGGCAGGTCGGCGATCCCCGTCGAGCTCTCCGCCACCGCGAGCTGGAACAGCAGCTCGGCGCGGTTGTCCGGCAGCTCGGTGCCGCGATCGAATGCCTGGAGCAGCATCGGCGCGGCGCCGGCGTCGCCGAGCAGGATGGCGCCGCGCAGGAGTCCGTCGCGCACGACCAGCTTCTTATAGATGCCGCGCGACGGCTCACTGTACGTCACCACCTCGTCGTTCGTGTCCTTCGGCTCCTGGTCGCCCATCACGGCCAGGTCGATCCCCATCACTTTGAGCTTGGTCGACACGCGCGAGCCGGCGTACACCGCGTCGGGGATGCGTCCCGCCAACCGGTCGGCCAGCACCTTCGCCTGCTCCCAGAGTGGCGCGACGAGCCCGTACAGCTGCCCGCGATGCTGCGCGCACTCGCCGATCGCGTACACCCTCGGATCGCCCGGGCAGCGCAGCTCGTCCGTCACGACGATGCCGCGCTCCACCATCAGGCCGGCGTCGAGCGCGAGCGCGACGTTCGGCCGGATGCCCGCCGAGACGACGACCATGTCGCACGGCAGCGTCGAGCCGTCGGCGAAGCCGAGGCCTTCCACGCGCTCCGCACCCAGCACCTCGGACGTCATCTTGTCGAGGTGGACCTTCACTCCCATCTGCTCGAGCGTCGCCCTGAGCAGATGACCGGCCGGCGCATCGAGCTGCATCTCCATCAGATGCGAGCGCAGATGTACGACGTGCACCTCGAGCCCGCGCTCCAGTAGCCCACGCGCTGCCTCGAGTCCCAGCAGCCCGCCACCGATCACCGCGGCCGTCCGCGCCCGGGGCACGTACTCGATCATCCGGTCGCAGTCGTTCAGCGTCCGGAACGCGAAGAGGCCGTCCTTCAATTCGGTGCCGTGACCGCTCAGTCCCTTCAACGGCGGCACGAACGCACTGCTCCCCGTCGCGAACACGAGCACGTCGTACGGCTCGAGCAGGCCGTTGTCGCCGCGCACGAGCTGCTGCTCTCGGTCGACCGACGTGACGCGCACGCCCGCGTGAAGCGTCACCCCATTCCGCTCGTACCACTCGAGCGGATTGATGTAGGTGTCCTCGAGCTCGTGCGTGCCGGCCAGGATGCCGGACAGCAGGATGCGGTTGTAGTTGCCGGTCGGCTCGTCGCCGAACATGACGACGTCGTACCGGTCCCCACCGCCGCGCGCGAGGAGCTCCTCGACGAATCGGGCGCCCACCATCCCGTTGCCGATCACGACGAGCCGCTGGCGATCGGGACCGGCGAATAGATCTTTCTCCACCTGCTTCATGCGCTCTTCGCTCCTTGGCGTGCGGACTGCGGCTCGATCTTCACTGCGCACACCTTGAACTCAGGCATGCGGCTGATCGGGTCGAGCGCTGGGTTGGTCAGGCGGTTGATCGACGCGGTGCCGCCCCAGTGGAACGGCACGAACACGGTGTCCTCGCGGATGTCGCGCGTGAGCTTCGCGCGCGCCGTCGACGAGCCGCGGCGCGTCGTCAGCGTCACGAGTGCGCCATCGGCGATGCCCGCGCGCCGCGCGGTGTGCGGATTGATCTCCGCGACGGGCTCGGACGTGATGCGCACGAGCTGCGGGACGCGGCGCGTCTGCGTCCCCGACTGGTACTGCGACATCACACGGCCCGTCGTGAGGTAGAGCGGGTAGTGCGCGTCCGGCTCCTCCGCGGGCGACTCGTGACGCACGGCGTGGAATCGCGCGCGTCCGCTCGGCGTCGCGAAGCGCTCGGCGAAGATGCGCGGCGTCCCCTCGTGCTCCTCGGTCGGGCAGGGCCAGAACACACCCTGCTGCGCCTCGAGCTTCTCGTAGGTGATACCGGCGTAGTCGGCGACGCCCCCCGCGGTGGCGCGACGCAGCTCGTCGAACACCGACTCGGCATCGGGGAAGGCGAAGTGCTGGCCGCGTCCCAGCCGCTCGGCGACGGACGCGAGGATCTGCACGTCGGTGCGCACACCTGACGGCGGATCCATCGCGCGCCGGCGGAGGATGACGCGCCCCTCGAGGTTCGTCATCGTGCCCTCCTCTTCGGCCCACTGCGCGCTCGGCAACACGACGTCCGCCAGCGCGGCCGTCTCGGAGAGGAAGAAGTCGGAGACCACGAGCAGGTCGAGCGCGCGAAGTCGCTCTTCCACATGAAGCGCGCGCGGCGCGGACACGACAGGGTTGGAGCCCATCAGGAAGAGCGCGCGCACGCCGCCGTCGCGGCCCATGTCGTCGAGCAGCTCGTACGCCGAACGTCCCGCGCCGGGAATCTCCTCGGCTGGGATTCCCCAGACGGAGGCGATGTGGGCGCGCGCCGCCGGGTCGTCGATGCGACGATAGCCGGGCAGCTGATCGGCCTTCTGTCCCTGCTCGCGCCCACCCTGACCATTCCCCTGGCCCGTGATGGTGCCGAAGCCGGCGAAGGGCTGGCCATGTCGCCCGAGTGCGAGGGCGAGGTTGATGAACGCGAGCACGTTGTTGACGCCCTGCGCCTGCTGCTCCGCGCCGCGCGCCGTCAGCACCATCGGACGCTTCGCGCGTCCGAGAAGTCGAGCCGCTCGCACGAGCTCCGCTTCCGGAATACCGGTGACCTTTTCCGTGCGCTCGGGCCAGTACGTCGCGATCACGCCGCGCAGCTCGTCGAACCCTTCGGTGCGCTCGGCGAGGAACGCCTGATCGAGCGCGCCGTCGCGCAGGAGGAGATGCAGCAGGCCGTTCGCGACCGCCGCGTCGGAGCCGGGCGTCAGGCGGAGGTGCATCGTCGCCGACTGCGCCGTGACTGTGCGCCGCGGGTCCACGACGATCAGCGTGCCGCCCGCCGCGCGCTGCGCCTGGAAGTACTGCATGAGCGGCGGCATCGTCTCGGCCGGGTTGCTTCCGACGAGGAGGATGACGTCCGCGCGCGCGATGTCCTCGACCGGGAAGGGGAGCCCGCGATCGATGCCGAATGCCCTGATCGCCGCGCCGGCCGCGCTCGACATGCAGAACCGGCCGTTGTAGTCCACGTTCCGCGTGCCGAGGGCGACGCGCGCGAACTTGCCGAGCAGGTAGCTCTTCTCGTTGGTCAGCGACCCGCCCCCGAAGACGCCGACGGCGTGCGTCCCGTAGCTCTCCTGGGTCGCGCGCACCCCCGCCGCGATGCGATCGAGCGCCTCGTCCCAGGTCGCCGGGGCGAGAGTGCCGTCGCTCGACCGCATGAGGGGGGTCCGGAGCCGGTCCGGGTGCCGGAGCGTCTCGCTCGACGTGAACCCCTTGAGGCAGAGCGCTCCCTTGTTGACGGGAAACGCCTGATTCCCCGCCACGACGATCTCGTCGTCGGCCGTGCCGAGCCGGATCCCGCACTGAAAGGCGCAGTACGGGCAGTGGGTCTCGGTGTCCGTCGCGGTGGGGGCGAAAGTGGGCACTGGATCCGTGGTCTGGGATGACGTCTCTCTTCATCAGCATAGGCACGCCAATGTCGAGTGTCAACGGTTTTGTGCACAACACGCACCAAACGGCCGTCAAACTCAGGTAAATGACGGATAAAATTGCAGAATGTCACCAAAAATCTGCATTTGTTGCACAATATGTCGAATGTTGGAGGTGTTCTTGCCACGCGCTCGAGCGGCGCGAAGTCCCCGGATGGCGCCCTGACGCGCTAGTGCTGACCGGCGGCATTTCGTTAGCTTCGCCGCTCCGATACGGGCAGCGACCGCCGGCAACCCGCCGGCGAGCGTCCACCCGTCCCCAACCCGGGCGAATCCGATGAGACGACTCGTCTTGACCCTCGCGCTGGCGCTCCCCATTCCGGCGCTCGCGCAGAAAGCCCCCGCGGCCGACCCTGCGGTCGCCGCGATCCGGTCCCAGTGGGAAGCGCAGGCCGCCTACCTCCTCCGCGCCGCGGAGCAGATGCCCGAGGCCGACTACGCCTTCAAGCCTGTCGCGACGGTGCGCTCCTTCGGGCAGCTCATCGGGCACGTCGCCGGGGCGCAGAACGCGATGTGCGCCATGGCGCTCGGTGAGCCGGAGAAGAGCGAGGACGAGATCGAGAAGTCGACGACGGCGAAGGCGCAGCTCGTCGCGGCCCTGCGTGCCTCGTCGGAGTATTGCCGCCGCGCCTACGCGCAGACCGATGCCGCCGCGATCGCCGAAGCGACGGTCTATGGCGAGAAGCAGACGCGGATCGCGGCGCTCGCGTTGAACGCGACCCACGACGCCGAGCACTATGGAAACGTCGTGACCTATCTCCGCATCAAGGGGATGGTCCCCCCCTCGAGCCAGCCGAGGCCATGATTCTCTACCTGCGGAACTCCGACCGGAGGTGCGAAGCGCCGCAGGCAGGAGCTCCACACGCGAGACTCCGACCGAAGGCGCGGAGCGCCGGAGGGAGGAGCATTCATATGGGCTCGCGGAGCCCTAGGCGCGCAGCGCCGCAGGGAGGAGTGACCCTCTCTCGGATCCGCTCGCGGTGACGGCACAGTTTCACGACCTCGCGCCCGACGAGCGTCTGCTCGTCGGCGCGTGGCTGGAGGGCGAGGCGGGGACGGCCCACGACCCGGTCGATCGCCGCATCTTCTGGCTCGTGACGCGCCGGCTGGTCGCGTGCGGACACGCCGGCGGCGGGTGGGATCAGCTCTACCGCGACCCGCGCGACGGACGCTTCTGGGAGCTGACCTTCCCGCAGGGCTCACTGCACGGCGGTGGGCCGCGCCGGCTCGAGTGGGTGGACGCGAGCGTGGCGCGCGAGAAGTACGGCGTGGACGCCCGCTAGTCCTTCAGCGTATCGCCGAACACCTGGAGCGCCAGCTCCACCTTCCCGAACGGCGCCGACACCTGCACGCCCTGCACACCGCCGCGCACGCGATCGAGCATCTCGCGCGCAATCGCGATCCCCTCGGCGACGGCGTGCTCCTTCGACTTCTCGCTCGCGCGACGCATCCGGTCGATCACACTCTGCGGCACGCTCACGCCGGGCACCTCGTTCGCCAGGAACTCGGCGTTGCGCACGCTCACGAGCGGCCAGATGCCGGCGACGATCGGCGGACGCTGTCCCTGGGTGCGCTTGAGGAAGTTCTCGAGCTGCGCCGCGTCGAACACGGGCTGCGTGACGGCGAACTCCGCACCGGCATCGAGCTTCCAGGCGAATCGCTTGAGCTCCTGCTCGAGATCGATCGGGGCCGGGTTCACACCCACGCCAATCACGAACTCGGTCGGCTTGCCGATCGCGTTGTCCCCCGGATCGCGTCCGTGGTTCAGGTTGCGCACGAGGTTCGTCAGGCCGATCGCATCGATGTCGAACACCGCCGTCGCGCTCGGATACGGTCCCATCTTCGGCGGATCGCCGGTGATGAGCAGCAGGTTTCGCAGCCCGATGGCCGCCGCTCCCAACAGGTCGCTGAGCATGCCGAGCAGGTTGCGATCGCGGCAGGCGTAGTGCGTCACCGTCTCGATCCCCACCTGCTGCTCGATCAGGAGCGAAGTGAGGAGCGCGCCCATCCGGCTCTGCGCGCGCGGTCCGTCGGGGACGTTCACCGCATCGACGCCGGCCAGCTTCAACTTTCTCACGTCGGCAAGCATCCGTGTCGCATCCACGCCGCGCGGCGGCACGATCTCGACGGACGTGACGAACGCACCGGCGGCCAGCTTTGCTCCCCAGTGCGAGCGCTGCGCGAGCGGCACGGCCTGCACGTCCGCGGAGCGATGCGCGACGTCGCGCACGACGGGAGGCGCCGCGACAGACGAGACGCCGCCGCTCGGCTGCGCGAATCGCGGGCTCAACGGACGCACGAACTCGCACATCGCGCGGATGTGCTCGGGCGTCGTGCCGCAACACCCGCCCACGACCTTCGCGCCGGCGTGCACGAGATGGCGCGCGTACTCCGCCATGTACTCGGCACTCGCCATGTACATGCTGCGTCCACCCACGTCGCGCGGCATACCCGCGTTGGGCTGCGCGCTCAGCTTCTTGCGCGTCAGCGGCACCATCTTCTCGATCGCCTCGAGAATCGTCTGCGGACCGACGGAGCAGTTCAGCCCGATCACGTCCGCGCCGAACCGGTCGAGTGCACGCACGACGTCCTCCGGCGACGCGCCATACGGCGTGCGCCCATCGGCGCCGATCGTCATCTGCGCGATCACCGGCATCGTCGGATCGACGTCGCGCGCCGCGGCGATCGCCTGACCCAGCTCCTGGATGTCGCCGAAGGTCTCGAGGATGAAGCAGTCGGCGCCACCCGCCTTGAGCCCTTCGAGCTGCTCGCGGAAGAAGGCGCGCGCCTCCTCGCTCGACGTCGGGCCGTACGGCTCGATACGGATGCCGAGCGGGCCAACCGCGCCCGCGACGAGCACGTCTCGGCCGCTCTCGGCCGCCTCGCGCGCGATCTCGGCGGCGCGGCGATTGAGCTCGTGCACCTGATCGGCGAGCCCGAACTGCGCGAGCTTCACGCGGTTCGCGCCGAAGCTGTTCGTCTCCAGCACCTCCGCGCCCGCCTTCACGTACGCGCGGTGCACCTCACGCACGAGGTCGGGCGCGCGCACGTTCAGCTCGTCGTAGCACTGATTGATGAACACGCCCTTCGCGTACAGCATCGTCCCCATCGCGCCGTCGAACAGGACGAGCGATTCGGGATCGACGAGACGGGCCAGTGCGGACGTGGACATGGGCGGATAAGCGGGTGTGTGGGACTGCGGGACTGCGGGACTGCGGGGCTGCGGGGCGGGGTCGGATCCTGGGGTCGGATCCTGGGGTCAGATACCGAAGGTGTCTGACCCCTTGCCTCGGATGTCATCCCGAGCGAGCGCAGCGAGTCGAGGGATCTGCACCTTGCGGAAGGTATGGTCTATTGAATCAGGCTACCGCGGCGCCTCCCTCCGCCGCCGTACGAACAGCGTAGTACTTCGCCTGCGGGTGGTGCACGATCACCGCCGCCGTGCTCTGCTCGGGGACGAGCTGGAACGCCGATGTCAGCTCCATGCCGAGCGCTTCCTCCGCCGGCAGCAGCTTGAAGAGCTGCGCGTGATCCTCGAGATCGGGGCAGGCGCCGTAGCCCCACGAGTAGCGCTTGCCGCGGCCGCTCGGGATGCCGAGTTCGCGCCGGATGCGACGGTGCAGCCATTCCGCCACCGCCTCCGCGCTTTCGACCGCGAGACCGTGCTGGTAGAACGCTTCGCTGTACTCCCCGGCCGCCTGCTGCTGCTCGAACCGGCGCGTCGCCTCGTCGCCCACCGTGACGACCTGGAACGCCACGATGTCGACGTCACCACTCGTCGACGAGCGGAAGTAGTCCGCGATGCACAGCCGCTCGCGTCCCTCCTGCCGAGGGAAGTAGAACCGCGTCTTCTCCACCAGCGAACCGTCGCGCTGATACGCCTCCGGCTCGTAGACCACGAGCTCGTTGCCGATGCTCTGCGTCGGGAAGTAGCCGTACACCGCTTTCGGGTGCAGCCAACCTTCGGCCTTCACCTGCGCCTTGAGGCGCGCCAGCGCCGGCTCGAACTCCTCGCGCACCATGCGCTCGTACTCCGGGCCCGAGCCGCGACCACCCCACTGGAGACGATAGAGCTCATCGAGGTCGAGCAGGTCGAACACTTCGTCGAGCGGAATGTCTTCCAGCACACGCGCACCGAGGAACGGTGCGCTCGGGACGGCGTGATCGTGCGTGACGTCGCTGCGCTCGCCACCGTGGATCCCCTGCGGCTTGTCCTTGCCGACGTTGCCGTGCAGGAACGCATCGTTGCGCGCCTCCTCGAGCAGACGCGCGATCGCTTCCTTGCGCTTGTCGGCGCCGCCCTGCAGGGCGTCCATCGTCTCGAGCCCCTCGAAGGCGTCCTTGCAGTAGAACACGCCGGACTCGTACGTGCGCTCGGGCTCGACGAACAGCGCGCGCCGTCCGAACCGGCGGTTGATCGCCGCGCCGCCGATCAGCACCGGCACCTGGATGCCGCGCTTGTCCAGCTCCTGCACGCAGAGCGGCATCTGCTTGCTCGTGCTCACGAGCAGCGCCGAGAGACCGATGGCGTCCGCCTCGACCTCGAGCGCCTTCTCGATGATCGTGTTCACCGGCACCTGCTTGCCGAGATCGAACACGGTGTAGCCGTTGTTGCTCAGGATCGTGTTGACGAGCGACTTGCCGATGTCGTGCACGTCGCCGTAGACGGTGGCCAGCACGACCTTCCCCTTGGTGTAGCCTTCCGCCTTCTCGAGGAACTGCTCGAGGTGCTTCACGGCGCGCTTCATCACCTCCGCGCTCTGGAGCACGAAGGGAAGGATCAGCTCACCCGCGCCGAACTTGTCGCCGACGTCCTTCATCGCGGGGAGGAGCACGTCGTTCAGCACGCGCACGGGATTCTCGCGCACGCCGGCGGCATCGAGCGCGTCCTCGATCCCCTCTTTCTTTCGGTGAAGGACCATCCAGTGGACTCGCTCCTCCGGCGTCATCAGCGCGGTGGGGTCGTCCTTCTCCTCACGCGCCGCCTTCTCCGCGTTCGTCGCAAAGCCTTCGATGAACCGCTGCAGCGCGTCGGGGCGACGGTTGAACACCAGATCGTCCGCCAACGCGCGGTGCTCCGCGCTGATCTCGGCGTACGGCGTGATGTGCGCCGGATTGACGATTGCCGCGTCGAGTCCCGCACTCACGCAATGGTGCAGGAACACCGAGTTGAGGACGTACCGCGCCGCGGGGTCGAGCCCGAAGCTCACGTTCGACACGCCGAGGATGGTGAACACCCCCGGCAGCTCGCGCTTGATGAGGCGGATCCCCTCGATCGTCTCGTGCGCGCTGTCGATCCACTCCGCGTCGCCCGTGGCGAGGGTGAAGGTCAGCGCGTCGTAGATCAGATCCTCGGCCGCCAGTCCGTACTCGCCGACGACGATGTCGTAGATGGCGCGCGCCACCTCGAGCTTCCGCTCGCGCGTCTTCGCCATCCCCACGGGATCGATCGTCAGCGCGACGAGCGCCGCGCCGTGCTTCTTCGCGATCGGCACGACGGAGTCGATCCGCTTGCGGCCATTCTCCATGTTGATGGAGTTGATGATCGCGCGGCCGGGAATGTGCTGCAGCGCCGCCTCGATGACGCCGGCCTCGGTGGAGTCCACCATGATCGGCGTCTCGACGCTCATCGAGATCAGCTTGACGAGCCTCGACATCTGCTCCGCTTCGTCGGCGCGCTCCGTGAGCGCGACGCAGACGTCGAGCACGTGCGCGCCGGAGTCCTGCTGCTCGCGCGCGACCTCGAGGATCCCCTCGTAGTCGTCGGCCAGCAGCAGCCGCTTGACCTTGCGCGAGCCCTGCGCGTTCACCCGCTCGCCGACCAGCAGCGGCGCGGGCTCCTGGCGCAGCGTCGTCGCACGCATCGCGGACGACACGGTCGCTTCGCGCGCGTGGCGCGCCAGCTCGGCCGGCGTCGACGCCCGCACTGCCGCGACGATCGAGGCGAGGTGCTCCGGTGTCGTCCCGCAGCAGCCGCCGACGATGCGCACGCCGAACTCGGTCACGAACTCGCGCAGCATCTCCGCCATCGGCGCCGGCTCGAGCGGATAGACCGCTTCACCCGTCCCCGTGTTGAGGGGCAGGCCGGCATTCGGGATGACCGAGATCGGCACGGATCCGTGCTCCGTCAGGAAGCGCACGGGCTCGCGCATGTGCTCCGGCCCGGTCGAGCAGTTCAGCCCGATGACATCCACGCGCATCGCCTGCAGCGTCGTCAGCGCGCTCGCGATGTCGGTGCCGAGGAGCATCCGGCCGCTCGTGTCGAGCGTGACCTGCGTCTGCACCGGCACGCGGCGACCCAGCTCGGCGAACAGCCGCTCGAAGCCGGTGAGCGCCGCCTTCACCTCGAGAATGTCCTGCGCCGTCTCCACGAGCAGCACGTCCACGCCGCCCTCGACGAGGTACTTCGCCTGCAGGTAGTACGTGTCGGCCAGCTCCTCGAAGCGGATGTTCGAGAGCGTCGGATCGCTGCTCGAGGGCAGCATCCCCGTCGGTCCGATCGATCCGGCGACGAACCGCGGCCGCTCCGGCGTCGCGAACTTGTCGCACGCCGCCCGCGCCAGTCGCGCCGCCTGCACGTTCAGGTCGCGCGTCTTTTCCTCGAGCCCCCACTCCCGCAGCCGGTGCGGGGTGCTCTGGAAGGTACAGGTCTCCACGACATCGCAGCCCACGGCGAGGAACGACTCGTGGATGGACTGGATGATGTCGGGACGCGTGAGGACGAGATGGTCGTTACATCCCTCGAGCGCCTTCCCGCCGAAGTCTTCCGCGGTGGGGTTGTGGCGCTGGATGTTCGTTCCCATCGCGCCATCGTATACCAGCACGCGCTCGGCGAGTGCGCGCAGGTAGGGGTGCGTGGCGGCGGTTGTGGCAGAGTTGGACATGCAGGCGTACCAACGAAAACGAGCCCAAACGCGATCGGCGTGAGGGCTCGCGCTTTAGCAGAGGATTAACGTGGCCGCAATTTGCTGGAAATCGCCACGAGGGACAGTTGACCCGCTCTCGATAGATAGTATGCGGGCCAGAGCGGGGCAAGGAAGACGCCCCGTTCTCTTCGTATGTGTGTCGGGCGCCCGAGGAGGTCGTGCGGGAATCGCCTACACGCGCGAGTCGGGCGGCGTGTGGCGGAGCGTTCGCCCCGTCACGCGCGCCCGCTCGCCGAGCGATTGCACCAGCGCCGCGAGCCGATGCCGCTCGAGCGGCAGCGTGAGGTCGGCGAGCACGGAGCGCTGGAGCGCGGGCAGCAGGGGAGCCAGGGGCACCGCCGCGGCACGGTAGAGGAGGCGCGCACCACCCGAGGCGAGTGGGATCGCCAGCAGGTCGGCTCCCGCGCTGCTGGCGAGCGACCGACTGACGACGAGGACGAGTGGAGGTTCGAGGCTCGCCAGATCGCGCGCCTCGGCGAGATTCGTCGCCACGGTCGGTTCGTGGCCGAGCGCCGCGAGCGACTGCGCGAGCCCTTCGAGCAGGGCGATCTCTTTCCCCACAAGCAGAACGTGCGTCATGAGCTCCACTCCCTCGTGACGTTCATCGCGGTTCGGCGAGCGCGCGCACCGCGTCCTCCGTCGTGCCGTCCACTTCCACTATCTTCGCGCGGGACGACGTGCCGGCCACCACCCTCACTGCCCGTCGCGCCACGCCGAGCCGCTCGGCGATCAGGGACACGAGCGCTTCGTTCGCTGCGCCATCCACCGGAGGCGCCTGTAGCCGCACTTTCAGGGCCGCGCCGTGCAGACCGACGATCTCGCTGCGCGTCGCGCGGGGTTGCACGTGAACGCTGACACGCACTGCGCTTCCTCTGACCTCCACGCGCAGCACGATTGCCTCACATGCCGCGGAATAATATACCCTCGACCAGCCACTGGACGAGCTGAAGCGCGAAGTATGCCACGATCGGTGTGATGTCGATCACGCCACCGATCGATGGGATCAGATTGCGAAGCGGACGCAGCATCCACTCCGTCGCGCCGTACGACCAACGGATCCAACGACTCGCGCCGAGTCGCGGCAGCCAGGAAGACAGGACGCGCACCAGCAGCGCGAACACCAGGAAGCCGAATGTCCAGTGTACCGCGAGGTAGAGCACGCCCATGCCCCCGGACGACGAGGCCACGGCCGCCTGGCGCACGAGGGCTCCGATCATGTCGAGCGCCGCGAGCACGAGTAGCGCGAGGACTGCGTACAGCACGAGTGCCCACCATGGCGTGGTCGACGGCCGACCTCCGGCGCGCAGCACCTGCCGCTCCACGCCGACGAGCCGCGGGTCCACTCGCGCGCGTATGAAGCGGGCTACCCCACCGAACGGGTTGAGACGGCGCGTGCGGACCGCCCAGTCGGCGGTCGCGACGACGGCGAGCGCGACTCCGCCGTAGAGGAATGCGGTGCGCAGGAATGCGGTGAGCGCCGCGAGAGCGGTGAGCGCCTGAAACATGGGCCAAAGCTGCCCGTGCGCTCGCGCCGCTTCAAGGGCATCACTTCGTCGCTACATTGTTCGGCGCCGGACTCCCTCACCCACAACGCCCGCATGACTCCCGCATCGCGCGCCCGCCGCTACTGGCTCGTGAAGTCCGAGCCCGACACCTTCTCCTTCGACGACCTGCTCGCTCGCCCGGATCGCACGACCCACTGGGACGGCGTGCGGAATTACCAGGCGCGCAACTTCATGCGCGACGAGATGAAGAAGGGAGATCTGGTCTTCTTCTATCACTCGAGCGCGGACCCGACGGCCATCGTCGGCACCGCCGAAGTCGTGCGCGACGGTTACCCCGATCACTCGGCGTTCGACCCGAAGGACTCGCACTACGACCCGAAGAGCAAGAAGGACGAGCCCACCTGGTACATGGTCGATCTCCGCGCGCGCGACCGATTCAAAGAGCCGGTTACACTTGCGGATCTTCGCGGCGTGAAGGGGCTGGAGAAGATGGTGCTGCTCCAGAAGGGGAGCCGGCTCAGCGTGCAGCCGGTGGCGGCGGGCGAATGGGAGATCATCACGCGCCTCGGGGGCGTCGCCGCGAAGTAGGCGACTCCCCGGCGACGATCAGAGTCGCGCGAGCAGCCAGATCCCGCTGAGCACCCCGACCACCGCGACCGCGCCGCGCACCATCTGCTGCGGCACGCGCAGCGCTGCTCGCGCGCCGATGTACCCGCCGGCGATCGAACCGACCGCCATCCCCAGCGCCACGGGCCAGCGCACGATTCCGCTCATGGCGAAGGTCAGCGCGGCGACGAGATTCATGCAGAAGCCGCCCCAGTTCTTCAGGCCGTTCATCCGGTGGATGTTGGTGAATCCCATCAGGCCGAGCGACGCGAGCATCAGGATCCCGATCCCCGCTCCGAAGTAGCCGCCGTAGATCCCGACCAGCAGCTGGCCGGTGAGCAGGGCGAGCGACGGTGTGCGCGCCATGAGTGCGTCGTCGTCTACGGGGGCGCCGGCCGTCCCGCGCACGAGCCGCAGCAGCGGTCGCTGCGTGAGGAATAGTGCCGTCGCCCCGAACACGAGCCATGGCACGATGCGGTCGAACGCCGCGCTCGACGTGTGCAGCAGCAGCGCCGCGCCGATCGCACCCCCCGCGAGGCTCGGCACGGCGAAGAGGCTCGCCCAGCGGGTCGCGCCGGTCAGCTCTCCGCGATAGCCGACCATGCTGCCCAGCGCCGCGGGGAGCAGCGCGACGGTGCTGGTGGCGTTCGCGACGATCGGGGTCAGGCCGGCCGCGATGAGCGCGGGGAAGGTGAGGAGGGTGCCGCCGCCGGCGATCGAGTTGACGATACCGGCAAGCAGCGCGGCACCCGCGCCGACGAGGAGCTGTGTGGCCGGGATGGAAGTGGAGGAAATCATAGACATGCGGAACTCCGACCGGAGGCGCGAAGCGCCGCAGGGCGGAGCGATCATACGGACACGCGGCGTCCCGCCCCTAGACGGAAGCGCCGCAGGAAGGAGCAATCGGGCTGTCGGACGTGCGGCACTCCGACCGGAGGTGCGAAGCGCCGCAGGGAGGAGCAATCACAAAAGGCGAGGGCCGCGGCGGATGCGCGCGGCGCCCGGGGGAACGATAAGCGGGGTGGCCCGTCGGATGCGACCGCTGGGAATCCCGATTCCCGTGTCATCCGGATACATTTCCGGCTTGGCCGGCGCGCGCTCGCCGACGAGATGCCTCCAGGGAGAACGTGGATATGAGCAAGACCGAATCGAACGTGGCGACCGCGACCGCGCCTGGCACGACGGCGCCGGCACTCGATATCAAGGATACGCGGACCGGTACTGGCTATTCGGTGCCGATCCTCCCTCCGGGCACCGAGGGCGACACGGCGATTCGTGCGTCGGACCTGCGCAAGATCAAGCAGCAGCCCGATGAGTTCGGGCTCATGACGTACGATCCCGCGTTCATGAACACGGCGTCGTGCAAGAGCGCGATCACCTACATCGACGGCGACAAGGGGATCCTCCGCTACCGCGGCTACCCGATCGAGCAGCTCGCGAATAGCGCCAGCTTCCTCGAGGTGGCCTGGCTGCTCCGCAACGGCGAGCTCCCGCTCCAGTCGGAGTACGACGACTGGGTGCACCAGATCACGTACCACACGTACGTCCACGAGAACATCAAGACGTTCCTGCAGGGCTTCCGCTACGACGCGCA
>DASVNI010000238.1:0-1794 GCA_036383935.1 Gemmatimonadaceae bacterium
GATCAGATACGCGGCGACCATGCGTTCCTTGAGCGGCGTCCCGAGGATCTCCTCCTGCAGCAGCCGGATCGCGTGCGCCGTCCCCTGACTGTGTGAAGCCACAATGAAGGGGCGACCGTGATTGAGATGCGCGATGTAATACCGGAACGCGCTGGCGACGTCGGCGTAGGCGACGTCCATGGCGGCCGGAACGTTGAGCCCCGCGAGTGTCGCCTGGCGATACCGCGGCGCATAGAGGCGGCAGCAGTCGTTGAAGACGCTCACCTGCTCGCGCAGCACCGCTCCGTTCAGCGGCGCAGCCTCGTCCGATGCGTCGAACGGCGCGACCCAGACGGGGCTGCCGTGAAAGGTCGTCGGGTGGACGAAGAACACATCGGCCGGAGCGCTGTCTTCGTTGACCGGCGTCATTCCCGGCGGCGTGGAGCGCTCGAGCCCGGGACGATTCGCCAGAGCAAGCCACGCAATGGGCTTCGCATAGTCGGGCGCTGGCGGGAGCTGTCGCGCATCGTACGGCGCCGACGGCTTGCGCATCGAGGCCAGCACACCCCAGCCGCCAATCGCCGTGAACGCCGCAACGAGCACGACGACGATCACGCCAGAGCATCCGAGTCCAAGCCGGAGCCACCGGCGCTTCTTGGGTGGCTGCGCATCAGCGTTTTTCGCTTTAGCGGACATCAACAGACTGACGCGGAGATCACAGAGGCTCTAGGTGCCAGATCTGCGATTGATACGCAGCGGGGAGGACGCGGAGGGAGGCAGGTCATTTACGAGGCGCCTTATTCCCTCTTTCATGGTGGGAGCGCCGAAGTTCAGCAATAGCCCCACCGGCAAATTTGCGAGCCGCAGGTAGGTGAGGAGTTGGGTTCGATGCGCGGGCACCAAACGATCCACCACCTTCAACTCCAACAGTACTCTGTTCTCGATTAGGAGGTCGACGCGAAATCCTTGCTCGAACTCGATGCCTTCGTAAATGAAACCGATCGTCGACTGCCGTTCGACGCACAATCCTCGTCGCTCGAGGATCGTCGCCAGCGCGACTTCGTAAACAGATTCGAAGAGATCACGTCCCAGATCACGATGGAGCTTCACCGCCACATCGACGACGATGCCCGTGATCTCGTCGATCTCCATGCAACGCCTCCGTGATCTCGAAGTTGCCTCCGCGCACCTCCGCGCCAATCAGTTTCTGGAGCGCAGCCGCAATCGGAAAGGCCCGCGACGCGCAATGGTCCTCTGCGCGGAGAAGTGTCACACGACTCTGGGGACGGCGCTCGGAATTTTTCTTGCATCGGCGCGCGCCGCTTCCCGGGAGGCCGTATGCGTCGTACCGCGCTCATCATCTCTCTCGTCGCGGGCTCCGCCGTCGCCGCATTCAGCTGTGACGACCCGCCGCCGCCACCCACCCTCGCGCCCCCGCACGGTCCGCGCGCCGCGGCGGCACCCGGCGTCGCGGCCCAGGGCAGCTGGTCACCTCCGACCACCTGGCCGATCGTCGCCGCCCATCTCGCCGTCCTCCCCGACGGGCGCGTGATGACCTGGGTGAGCAGCGACCAGCCCGGCGACGTCGAACGCCACGAGGTGCACACCTGGGATCCCGCGACCGGCGTCTTCACGGACATCACCGCCGGCGTGCACAACGCCTTCTGCGCCGCTGAGGTCTTCCTCGGCGACGGCCGCCTGCTCGTCGCCGGAGGGCACATCTCCGACAACAAAGGGCTCAAGCAGGCCGCGACGTTCGACTGGCGAATGAACGCCTGGCAGTCGACCGCCTCGATGCGCGCCGGCCGCTGGTAC
>DASVNI010000239.1:0-9392 GCA_036383935.1 Gemmatimonadaceae bacterium
GATCTGCTCCATGCGGTGCACGTCGAAATCGTCGATCAGCAGCTCGCCGGTCAGGATCACGCCGAACCGCCCGCCGATCCGCACCAGCCCGTCCACCCCCAGCAGCTTGTCCGATTCCACGTCGAGCGTGCGCGTGGTGTCGTAGTAGTTGTGGTGGCGGAAGATGTCGATGAACGGAAGGAAGTCGATGACGCGGTTGCTGAAGCTCGTCGACGGAGCCCCCTCTCCCCCGAAGTGATTCATGAACGACGCCCCAAACTCGAAGTTCCGGTTCGGCGCGATGCTCACCTTGTACGCGAGCAGCTTCGAGTAGGATCGCACCTGGCTGGGCCCGAGATCCGCCACCACGATGATCCCCTTGGCCATTCCCAGCGGACGAAGGAAGCCTGGGAGCGCGAACGGCTGGTCGCTCGACAGCGACACCTGATCCAATGCCGGCGCATCCTCGGCCAGAAAAAGCCCCCCGTCACTGAGCGGTTGAGCCCAGGCGAACTCGTTCCTTCCGACGTCGAGCGCGACGTTGCGATACCGGGCGCGAACGGTGCCGAGCAGGATCTCCGCGTTTCCGCGGCTGAGCGAATCGGTCTTGGCCCAGAGGTAGTCGAATCGCTCGCGCAACTGGAACGCGAGCCATCTCGTCGGCTCGACACGCTGTCCCAGCTCGAGGCCAAGGGTGCTGCCCGGCAACAGCGGGGAGCTCAGGCGACGCGGCAGCAGCGACCCGATGGTCGCCTCGGTCTGCCGGGTATTCGGGGAGAACCAACCGCGCTGCACCGCGTCGGTGTACGCGAAGTCGAGCAGGACGTCGTCGAAGGGCGCGACGATCGGGACGGCACTCGCCACCGTGTCGATCTCTCGCGAGAAGCGCGTCTCGAGACGCCGCAGGATTCCGTCGCCGATACTGAGCTCGAGGTCCGTGTACCGACGGTTCGTGGAGATCTCACCGAGGCGGCTCGAGCGCTCTCGGGTCGCGCGCAGGATGCGGCCGATGTCGCGCCGCGAGTACGGCCGCTGCGCGACGATCACCGAATCGAGGAGACCGAGCTCGTTGAGCCGGTCGAGATCCATGTAGACGAGGTCCCCAGGGGGCACCGTCGCCGTTCCCTGTGCCTGAATCCGCCCGCTCGCGACGAGGAGCATCGTCGCGAGCAGCGCGCTCAGGCGGCGGATCGAGAGTCTGGGCACGCCAACAAGCTAACGGCGGGACGAGCTGCCGTGAAAGCGACCTCGCGGACGCCCTTTTCCGCGCGCCGCGTCAGACCGCCGACGTGATCTTCGCTCCCGCCTGTTCCAGACGGCCACGCAGCCGCTCGGGCAGCCGTGCACGAACGACGAGCTGGTCTCCCTCGGTGCGCTGATCGAGGACCTCGCCGTGTGCGTGGATCTCGGCCAGCATGCGGCCGTCTGCCGTCGAGATGCGGACCTCGGCGACGGGACGCCGGACACGCACGGCGTGCCGCAGCGCGCGACGCAACGGATCGAGCGCTTCGTCCGACGTCGTGTTGACGAAGATGGCGTTCGGCACGAGTGCGAGCACGCGCTCCTGCAGGTGCAGCAGGGCTTCCTCCTCGAGCAGATCGGTCTTGTTGAAGACCAGCAGCACGGGCTGCTCGTGCAGCCCGAGGTCCAGCAGCACCTGATCCACGACGAGTCGCTGCTCCTCCCAGAGCGGGTGGCTCGCGTCGACGACGTGGAGCAGCAGGTCCGCATCGCGCGTCTCCTCGAGGGTGGCGCGGAACGACGCGACGAGATGGTGCGGCAGCTTGCGGATGAATCCGACCGTGTCGGTGAGCAGCACGTGCGCGTTCTCGCCGAGATCCACCTCGCGTGTGAGCGGATCGAGCGTCGCGAAGAGACGGTCCTCGACGTGGACGTCGCTGCTTCCCGTCATCCCGCGCAGGATCGACGACTTCCCCGCGTTCGTGTAGCCGACGAGCGAGGCCTTGAACACGTTCGAGCGCGACTGGCGCTGCACGGCGCGGCTCTGCTGCACGTGCGCGAGGCGCTCCTTGAGCAGCTTGATCCGGTGATTGATCAGCCGGCGGTCCGTCTCCAGCTGCGTCTCACCGGGACCGCGCACGCCGATGCCGCCGCGGAACTTCTCCAGGTGCGTCCACATGCGCGTCAGCCGCGGCAGCGTGTACTCGAGCTGCGCCAGCTCCACCTGCATCTTCGCCTCGCTCGAGCGGGCGCGCGTCGCGAAGATGTCGAGGATCAGCTCCGCGCGGTCCACCACGCGCGTGCCCAGCATCTGCTCGACGTTGTTTCCCTGGCTCGGCGACAGCTCGTCGTCGAAGATAATCAAGGAGGCATTGCGTTTTTGCACGAGCTCTTTCAGCTCGTCCAGCTTGCCCTTGCCCAGGTAGGTGCCGGGATGCGGCCGGTCGAGCTGCTGCGTGATCTCGCCGACGACTTCCGCGCCCGCCGTGTCGGCGAGGCGCTCGAGCTCACGCAGATGCTCGTCCAGCGCTTTGCGGGCGCCCGCACGCTTCAGCGGGGCGCCCACGAGCAACGCCCGCTCGACGGGCGCTGCGACGGTGATCAGATCGCGTGCGATGGCTCGCCTCTACTGCGGCTGGTTGCCGCGGATCGCATTGAATCGGCCGGTCGCGTTGAACGGCACGGGGAAGCTGCCGATTATGGTGTGGACGCTCACGTTGCCCTGGACGCGGTAATTCACGCCGCCTGTATTCAGCAGCTGCCGCCCTGCCGCGCCGATCCCCGCGTAGGTGAAGCTCACCGGGAGCGTCACGAACGAGGAGTCATTGCTGTTCACGGTGAACCGGTTGTCGAGCGTACCCTGGGCCATCTGAACGCTGTCGCCGACGAAGACATTGTACGTCATGCTCGTCGCGTCCAGCTTGAATCCGTTCGGGTTGTACACGCTCAACTTCACGTCCAGGTTGCCGCCGGTGAGTCCGAGGCCATTCACCCGAACGTCCTGCAGGCGCACGACCGGCTGTTGGAAATTGCGCATCCCCAGCGTGCTGCAGCCTGCGGTTGCCATCACCGCGGCCACGACTCCCCCCAACAAAAGACGACGCATCGCTCACTCCTCCGTTGACGGTTCGTGACCGGTCGTGGACGAAGGCGGCTCCTTCGCCCGCGTACGAAGCTCCTCCCACCAGGCGAGCCGCTTCGCGATCTCCTTCTCGAACCCGAACGGGCCGGGCGCGTAGAACGAGGAGCCGGCCAATGCCTCCGGCAGATACTCTTGCGGGATGTATGCCTCCGGAACGGCATGCGCGTACTGATACCCCTCGTGATACCCCAGTTCCTTCATGAGCTTCGTCGGGGCATTCCGGATGTGCATCGGCACCTGCGCCGCCGGGTGCTCCTGCGCCGCGGCGATCGCGGCGCTCAATGCCACCTTGCTGCTGTTCGACTTCGGCGCTGTCGCGAGATAGATGACCATCTGCGACATCGGAAGATATCCTTCCGGTGCGCCGAGCATGTGATAGGCATCACGCGCCGCCACCGCGAGCTTGAGCGCCTCCGGGTCCGCGAGCCCGATGTCCTCCGCCGCCATCGCGATCGCGCGCCGGAAGATCACCATTGGATCCTGCCCGCCTTCCAGCATGCGCGCCATCCAGTACAGCGCTGCCTGCGGATCGCTGCCGCGCAGCGATTTGTGGAACGCGCTGAGGATGTTGTACGTCTCCTCGCCGCCCTTGTCGTAGTGCGAGAAGCGAAGCTGCGCCGCGTCGCGCACGACGTCGGCCGTGAGGTGCCCGCCCGCGCCAACGTGATCCGACGCGGCTTCGAGCACGGTCAGCGCCCGCCGCGCATCACCGTCCGCCTCCACGGCGAGCAGCTCCACCGCGTCGTCGTCAGCGGTCAGGCCGAGCGCGCCGAGCCCACGCTCGGCGTCGCCGAGCGCGCGTCGCACGAGTCCCGCCACGTCGGCGGGCGAGAGGGGCCGAAGCACGAACACGCGCACGCGCGAGAGCAGCGCCCCGACGATCTCGAAGCTCGGGTTCTCCGTCGTCGCCCCGATGAGGGTGACCGTCCCCGCTTCCACATGCGGGAGAAACGCGTCCTGCTGCGACTTGTTGAACCGGTGGATCTCGTCGGCGAAGAGGATCGTCCCGCGCCCCGTCTCCAGCCGGTCCTCCGCTTCGCGCACGATCTCGCGCACGCGTGGCACCCCTTCGGTCACGGCGGAGAACGAGACGAACTCGCGATCGGTGTAGCGCGCGATCAACCGGGCGAGCGTCGTCTTCCCCGTGCCCGGCGGGCCCCAGAACACCATCGACGTCACGTTGCCGCGCTCGATGCTCTCGCGAAGCGGCATCCCTCGCGCGAGGAGATGCGTCTGGCCGGCGAACTCCTCCAGCGTGCGCGGACGCATGCGTGCCGCGAGCGGTTGCGGCGGGGCCGCCGCCGCGAACAGCGACGGGCTGCCGCTGCGTCCACGCGGGCCGCGGCGGTCCGGCATCGTCACACTCCCGCGGCGGAGCGCGCCACGAGATAGACTGCGCACCCGGCGACGAACGCGACCGGAAGCCGCCAGCCACCGCGCGCGCGGAATTCGGGAACGAGATTGCTCATCCCGACATAGAGCGTGACGCCCGCCGCGAGCGCCAGCCCGTGTTCGCGCAGCAGCGACACGTGGTCAGTCATCGCCACCCCCGCGATCGTCGCCGCCCCGAGCGCCGCGGCGGCGAGCAGAGCGCGCAGGCGCCCCTGCCCCGCAGCGAGGAACAGGCTGGAGATCGCGAGCCCTTCGGGCACTTTGTGCAGGATCACGGCGACGAACACCAGCGCACCGACCGCGCCACCGACGCCCAGACCGCTCGCGACGGCCACCCCGTCCACGAAGGTGTGGAGCAGCAGCCCGACGAGCGCGGCAACGCTGACCGCTTCGGAGACATGATGCGTCTCCTCCCCGAAGTGGAAGTGCGTGCCGATCACGTGCTGGGTGATGTGCACCGCGACGTACGCCCCGAGAGCGACGACGGCCGCGCCATGCCCGCCCTTGCTCAATGCCTCGGGAAACAGGTCGAGCAGCGACACCGAGATCATGAACCCGGCCGCGAACGCCAGCATCGCGTCCAGGGCGCGCGTGCTCCACCGCGAGCGCCAGGTGACGGCGACCGCGCCGAGCAGATTCGCGCCGGCCGCTGCCACCGCGTAGACGAGCTTGCCGTCGGTCAATCGAGGAAGGGTGCCGGGGAGGGTCGACGACGGATGCTCACGCGCGAGCCAGCGCGAGTCGTTCGGCCGCCGTTGCCACGGCGTTCACGAGGTCCGGTGCTGCGGGAAATGCCTGCCGGTTGATCTTCCAGCTCTTCGGCCGCACGCGGGCCTGCTCCTCGAGGCCGCGCCCCTCCAGCAGATAGAGCCACCGGTCCGATTTCGAGTAGATGAACAGCTCGAGATGCGGGTTGAGGGAGAGCTGGTCTTCGGGGGTGAACACGGTCAGCTCGACGCCACCGAATCGCGCCAGCAGCAGCTTGAGGCGAGCGACGGTGTCCCGGACGTCCGGGAGGGGCAGCGCGTCGCCCTTCCACTTCCTCCCGCTACGCAGGTCGTCGACGTACAGATCCACGGCGGGGCTCAGCAGCTCGGTCAGGGACCACAGGAGGTCCACGACGCGCTCCGCGTTCGCCACGATGTGCGCCGTGTAGACGCCGTTCTCCTCCGTGAAGGTGAAGCCGTCCGTGCTCGCCCTGAATCGGCGCCAGATCGACGCCTCCGGCTGCTTCCCGCGAAAGAACATGCGCGACTAAGGCTTGGTCTAATGGTGATCGCTTGACGGCCCAGCTTCGCCAAGTGACGCTACGATCCGAGGTACCTCGGCGAGCAGCGCGTCCGGCGTGTTGCGGGCCGGGTCCTCGAGCACCTGCTCGAGCAACGCGCGCAGAATCTTAGCATAGATCGGTCCGGCGGGGATGCCTGCGCTCCGCAGCTCGTCCCCGCCGATCGCCAGATCCGCAACCTCGATCGGGTCGCGGAACATGCTTCGGCGCATCCGCCTGTGCAGGGAGCGCACCGCGGCCTGGGATGGCGCGAAAAGTCCCGCCGTCCGCATCACCGACCAGCGCGCACACGCCACGCGGAGGAAGGCCCCAGCCCGCAACCGCCCCAGTGCCGCCAGCCACCGCCGCACCTGCACGTCCGTCGGCGGATGCCCCGGCAGCGCCTCGGCCATCGCCGCGGCGAGCGCATCCCAACGCTCCACGATCTCCGTCGACCAGTTCGTCTCGTGCTTGGAGAAGCGCAGCCCGGTGAGCGCGCGCCGAACCGTGCCGGGAGGGACCTCGAGGAACAGCGCCGCGATCCGGTTCGAGGTGCGCTGTGGCGAACTTCTTCCCCCATCGCCGTCACGCGGTAGCACGTCGAGCGTCGCGAGCGTCAGCTCCGACACCGTGGCGAGCGGGGGTACGAGGACCTCGAGCGCCTTCACGTCACGCCACGTGCGCAGCGCGCCCCCCGCGAGGCGCACCTGCTCCATCGTCTTCACCAGCTCCTGCTGCACCCGCTCATGGGAGAGGCGCGTCAGGTGAGGTGCCGAATGACGGATCGCCGCGAGCGTCGAGGGCTCGATGGTGAACTCGTAGCGGCTCGCGAACCGGATGGCGCGGAGTGCCCGCAGGCGATCCTCCCGCATGCGCTGCTCCGGGTCGCCCACGGCGCGCACGATCCCGGCGCGGAGATCTGCCTGGCCGCCGAACGGGTCACGGACCTCGCCCGTGCGCGGACGATATGCGATGGCGTTGATCGTGAAGTCGCGCCGCGCGAGATCCTCGTCCAGGCTCGCCCCGAACTCCACCTCGGCGTGCCGACCGTCGGTGCGGACGTCGTGGCGGAAGGTCGTGATCTCGTGCTCGATCCCCTCGTCGTCCAGCACGCTCACCGTGCCGAACTCGATCCCCTTGGGAATCGTGCGCCGCTTGCCGAAGAGCTCGCGCACCTCGGTCGGCGTCGCCGGTGTCGCGAGATCCCAGTCCAGTGGGTCGCCCCCCAGGAGGGCATCGCGGATGGCGCCGCCCACGCACCACGCCTCGAACCCCGCCTCTTCCAGACGCGCGGCGATCGCGAGAACGCTTGGCGTGGGGTGCAGTCGAGCGATCACGTCGGGAGGCGGCCTGAGGAGTGAGAATAAACGATGGCGAGCGCGGGTGTCGGCAACTTAAAACGTCGCCGCGCGCTTCACTTTGGAAACGTTTGTCGCGATATTTTCCGTCCACCCGCGCCCCGACCCGAGATGCCCGAGCTGCTCCCCTACCTCGAAGCCGCTGCCGCACACCCCGAGTTCAAGCGCGAGGTCCTCGACTTCGTGCGAGGTGGGAACGCGGCGCGCATCGAGCTCAAGGGCTACGCGCCACGGGTGAAGGTCGAGCGCGTGCTGACGCAACTCCTGCATGCCCACCCGGACCTGGCCGTCGAGCGCGTCATGCTCGCCGCACGCTCCGGCTGCTCCGACTTCACCGGCGAGATCATCGCGTACGCCGGCGACACCACACACCGATTCTCCTTCACCTGGTGCTGCGCCTGGCGCGCACAGGAGCTCGGGTGGAAGGACTACTTCGGCTTCTGGGATCAGGCGCGCGCGGCGCGCGAGTATGGCTGGCGCTGCTTCCAGCGCTGGGAGCCCGTCAAAGCCTGACGCGCGGAACTCCGACCGGAGGTGCGAAGCGCCGGAGGGAGGAGCGATCAAAACGGCGGAACAGCGGAACTCCGACCGGAGGTGCGAAGCGCCGGAGGGAGGAGCGATAAAGTTGCCTGACGCGCGGCGGGCGCCGGCAGCGCTCACAGCGCCTGTTCGATGAGATCGCAGATGACGTGCTCGATGCACAGGTGCAGCTCCTGTGCGCGGTCCGTGCGCGTCGTCGGAATGACGACACTGTGATCAGCCAGCGCGCGTAGCGCGCCGCCATCGCGCGCGCTGAACGCGAGCACCGGCACCTCTTTGACGCGCGCTGCTTCCGCCGCGCGCAGCACGTTCGGCGAGTTGCCGCTCGTCGAATGGATGATCAGCAGGTCGCCCTTGCGCGCCAGCGCCTCGACCTGGCGCGCGAACACCTGCTCGAACCCGATGTCGTTCCCCGCCGCGGTCAGCAGCGAGGTGTCCGTCGTGAGCGCGATCGCCGGATACGCGCGCCGATTGCGCATGTACCGCACGACGTACTCCGTCGCCATGTGCTGCGCGTCGGCGGCACTTCCGCCATTGCCGCAGAAGAAGAGCGTTCCACCTCGCTGTACCGTCTCACGCACCATCTCGTGCGCGCGGTCGAGGTCTGGCCCGAGTTGTGTCGCAACACGATCGGCGGTCTCGGCGAGCTCGCGCAGCGCGTTGGTGAAAGCGGAGTGCATGTATGGCGGGTCGAGTTGGCGGAGGGGCTCAGCGCCCCAGAATCATCTCGCGGAACCGGGCGAAGAGACCGGTGTCCGGGGGCAGCGGCGGTACTGAAAGAGGTGCTTCGCCGTCCAGCACTCGGCGCGCGTTCCCGCGCGTGAGCAGATCGGCCTGTTCCGGCGTCGAGACTTCGAGCAGCCACGCTCGCGCGGTGGCGAGCGAGCGCGAGTCACCGTGGTTGTCGCTCGCGAACAGATCCACGAGACCGTGCTCCAGCAGCTCGCGCGAGATCTTCGCGATCCGTCCCTTGCCGAGCAGTCCGGCCGTGTCCATCTGGATCACCGCGCCGGCCTTTCGCCAGTGCTCGACCTTGGCCACGCTGCAGCCCCAGTAACGCTCCGGATGCGCGAGCACCGGAACGACACCGGAGCTCCGGATGCGATAGAGCTCGTCACCACCCTGCACCGGCACGCCGGACAGGGGAAACTCCACGAGCACGGCGTTCGAGCCTCCGAGCGAGAGACGTGGCGAGCGCAGGTCCCTCCCCGGCTCGTCGAGCATGATCTCCCAGCCAAGCTTCAGCTCGGGCACCGCCGGCGCCTTGGCACGAAGCTCGTCGAGGATCTCGAGGTGGCGTTCGTACGGCGCGTCGTTCACGCGCGACACGTTCAGGTGCGGCGTGAGCACGACGCACTCGACTCCCTGCTCGGCGAACCTCGTGAGCACGGCGACCGACGTCTCGAATGAGCGCGAGCCGTCGTCGACACCTGGCAGCAGGTGCGAGTGCATGTCGATCACGGTTGGCCGCGCCTCACGGTTCGCTCGTCTTCCCCGCTGCACCAGCGAGCGCCGCGATGCACACCATCGCCGCGCGAGAGCGTGCCGCGAGCTCGCCTGGGCGTTCGCTCGCCGCCTCGAACGCGTAGGTCACCAGCGCATCCGCCGCCAGCAGGTCCAGCGCCGAATCGCGCGACGTCGCGTTCTCCTGCAGCAGCTCTCGCGCGAGCTCCTCGCCGGCGCGCAGGCACGCGCCGACCGCATCGTCGGCGTCGCTCTCGAGGGCGGGCCCCAGTGCGGCATCGATGCGCGC
>DASVNI010000240.1:0-7577 GCA_036383935.1 Gemmatimonadaceae bacterium
ACTTCGACGCGCAGCTGCTCGCCGAGTACGAGAAGACGTTCGGCGTGCACTCGTTCCACCTGCTGGGCGGCTACGAGCAGCGGCAGTCCACGGAAGACGACGTGACGGCCCAGCGTCAAGGCGCCTACAACAACGACCTCCAGCTCCCGGGCAACGGCGACGCGAGCTTGCAGAGCACGGGGAGCGGTGCAAACCAGGTCCGCCTGGTTCGTCAGTTCGCCCGTCTGAACTACGATCTCCTGGGCAGGTATCTGTTCGAGGCGGACATCAGCCACGACGGCTCGTCGCGGTTCGGTCCGAACTCGAAGTACGGCACCTTCCCCTCCTTCTCGGCCGCGTGGCGCGTGTCGCAGGAGGACTGGTTCAAGGGCCACGCCGGCTTCGTCAACGAGTTCAAGCTGCGTGGCTCGTGGGGCCGGCTGGGCAACGATCGCATCGGTGACTACCTGTTCCAGCAGACCATCAACGTCAACTCGGGCAACTACAACTTCAACAACGCGCTCGCCACCGGCGCCACGCCGGGCCGCATCGCGAACCCCGACATCAGCTGGGAGACGACGGAGCAGACGGACTTCGGCACCGACATCGAGATGTTCGACGGGCGCCTGAGCTTCACCGGCGACGTCTACAAGAAGCAGACGACGGGTATCCTGCTCCAACTCCCGATCTCGAGCCTCGTCGGGCAGACGGCGGCAACGACGAACGCCGGTGGCCTCTCGAACAAGGGGTGGGAAACGGCGGTGAACTGGCGCAGCAACATCCACACGTTCAACTACTCGATCGGCTTCAACCTCGCCGACAACCACCCGAAGATCACGAGCCTGCCGAGCGGCGACCAGTTCAACGTCGGCTGCTTCCCGTGCATCCGTCGCTTGGGCGAGGACCGGACGCGTACTTCGGCATCAAGGCCGTCGGCATCTTCCAGAGCGACGCCGAGGTGAAGGCGTGGGCGACGCAGAACCCCAAGACCGCTGCCGGTGATCTCAAGTACCAGGACACCAACGGCGACGGCAAGATCGACGCGAACGACCGCGTGCTCATCGGCAGCAACATCCCGCACTACACGTACGGCGTGCCGATGTCGGCGAGCTACAGGAACTTCGACTTCAGCATGCTGTGGCAGGGCGTCGGACATCGCGATGCGTTCCTCGACGGCGCGCTGATCGAGGGACCGACGTGGGAGAATTTCTTCCCGACCTATCTGCTGGACTCGTGGACTCCGGAGAACCCGAACGCAAAGTGGCCGCGTTTCGCCTTCCGCTCGGATCACAACCAGAACGCGCCGGGCTCCAACTCCTGGTATATCCGCGACGCCAAGTACCTGAGCCTCAAGACCCTGAACCTCGGGTACACGCTTCCCACGAAGCTCACGGGCCACGCGGGCATCAGCAGCGCGCGCGTGTACGTGTCGGGCAACAACGTCTACACCTGGACGGGGCTGCGCGGGCTCGTTCCACCGGAGTTCAACCCGAACTCCGATCGCGCGACCTACTACTACCAGACGCGCAACTGGAACATCGGTACGAACCTCGGCTTCTGATCCCTCCCGCAACCGTGCGCGCCACGGGACCGTCGCCTCACCGCGTACGGTGCTCCCGCCCACGCACTGCGTCCCGCGCTTCCTTCTGAAGTCATCATCTCATCCGTATCCGATGAAATCGAGATATCTCATCCTGAGCGCGCTGGCCCTGGCGACGACCTTCACCGGGTGTCAGTCCGCCGACGATCTGCTCAACGTCGTATCGCCCACCACCGTGTCCGACGCGAACTTCTGGTCGCAGGAAAACGACGCGGCGTTCTTCATCACCGGCACGTACAGCGTCCTGCCAAGCTGGAGCACGGTGATCGAGCTCGACGGGTTCACCGACAACGGCGCCGTCACCCGGCAGTTCGACGGGCGCTATCCCTACACGGACGGCTCGTTCGATCCCCAGAGCGGCTACGCGCGCGGCCTGTGGAACCAGTTTTACAACGGCGTGGCGCGCACGAACATCCTGCTCGCCAATATCGACAAGATCCCGGCCAACAAGATCGACGCGAGCCGCAAGGCGCGGTACATCGCGGAGGCGAAGTTTCTGCGCGGCGTGATGTACCTGCAGCTCGTGAGCATGTTCGGCGACGTTCCGATGCCGCTCGTGCCCCTGACCGACGTCGACGCACGCCTGCAGACGAACATGCCGGCGACCAAGATCTACGATCAGATCATCTCCGACCTCGATGCCGCCGCGGCCGTGCTACCGGCGTCGTACACGGGCGCCAACATCGGCCGCGCGACCAAGTGGGCGGCGATCGCCTTCAAGGCGCGCACGGCGCTGTACGCCGGTCGGTATCAGCTTGCCGCCGACGCGGCCAAGCAGGTGATGGACGCGAACGTCTTCAGCCTGCATCCGAGCTACTCGCAGCTCTTCTCGTACGCGGGTGAGAACAGCCCGGAGATCATCTTCGCGCGCACGTACGCGAAGGCGGCACAGGCGGCCGGGCAGAACAACAACATCTTCGGCGAGTTTGGTCCGCCGACGAATGGCGCGGCCGGCCACGTCGTGCCGATCAAGCAGTTCGTGGATGCGTACGAGATGAAGGACGGCTCCTCGCCCGCGACGTCGCCGCTCTACATCAACAACCCGTACCCGAACGCCGCGGGGACGGTGTACGACAACCGCGATCCGCGGCTGGCGGCGACGGTGCTCTATCCTGGTGCATCGTGGGACGGCGGTATCTTCGATTCGCGGCCGAAGGGTCTGTCGACGAAGCCCGAGGCAATCGATCCGCAGAACGAGAACATCTCGGTCACCGGGTACAACATCCGCAAGTACATCGACCTGACCGACAAGGCGGATCGCGGAAATGGCGGAATCGACGTCATCCTGATGCGCTACGCCGACATCCTGCTGATGTACGCCGAGGCCAAGTTCGAGCTCGGCCAGGGGACGGACCCGACGGCGCTCACTGCGCTGAACGCGGTGCGCACCCGCGCCGGCATGCCGGCGTTGACGGCGCTGACGCAGGCCGATATCCGCTATGAGCGCCGGACGGAGCTGGCGTTCGAGGGGCTACGCCTGTTCGACATCCGCCGGTGGAAGATCGCCGCGCAGGTGATGCCGATCCCCGCCGTCAGCGGCATCGAGTACATCGATGCGGGTGGGGTCAGGAAGCTGGTGTCGCAAGCGGCGTCGGCCCGCCTGTTCCCTGTGCGCGCGTACCTCTGGCCGATCCCGCAGGCCGAGCTCGACCTGAACTCGAACCTGAAGCAGAACACGGGTTACTGACCACGACGCTCACGAGCGGATGTCGTTGATCCTGCTCATCGCCGAAGGGTGGCTGGAGCACGCGGGCCAGTCATTCCTCGCGGCGCCATAACTCCCGGCCCGGACATCCACTTCGATGTCCGGGCCGTCTCGCTGCCTGGCACCCTGCGCCCCGGCAGGTCGATCACACAGGGGACCTCCCGATGACATCGAGCTCCGCCGCCGCACCGATCATGACCTCGCAGCAGCTTCTCGAGCACTGGCAGGGGCATCGCGCGCTGACCCGCCGCATCATCTGGCCACGTGGAGCGCCCTCGACCGGTGTCCAACTCGCGTCGCCACCTTGCGCTTAAGTCGTCGTGTGTATCGATGACCCACCCCGTTCATACCGCCAGTGGCACAGGCGAGAGAGATTCTGTGGTACCGCATGGTCCCGGCGTCCAGGTGGCGCGCAAATCGCCGCCGCACTACTCGCACTACTGACTGGCAGCACCGCGATTGCGCAGACCACGGCGCTCGTCGGCGGAACCGTGATCGACGGGACGGGCAAGCCCGGTATCCCGAACGCCGTTGTCGTCGTCACGCGCGACCGCCTGGCCTGTGTCGGAACCGTGGCCCAGTGCCCGGTCCCGTCCGGAGCGACTCGAGTGGACGTCACCGGACGCTTCCTCACCCCAGGTCTGGTGGACGCACACGTCCACTTCAGCCAGACGGGCTGGGTCGATGGGCGCCCCGATCTCATCAACGCGCCCGCGTTGTATCCATACGCCGAGACAGCGCGCGCGCTGCGAGCGAATCCCGGGCGCTGGTATCGCTCCTATCTCTGCAGCGGGGTCACCGCCGTATACGATGTCGGCGGTCACCCGTGGACGACGGCGCTTTCGGCGCGGGCCGAAGGGGACTCGATGGCGCCGCACGTGCGCGCCGCCGGACCGATGCTCACGCACGCGCCGCGCGCAGCGCTCCGCGTCGACGATGAGATCTACACGGATCTGCCGATGGCGACGTCGGCCGATGTGCGCGCCAGCGTGGCCACGCTGAAGGAGATGGGCGCTTCGGCGGTGACCGTGTGGTACCCCACTCCCACAGCCGAGAAGCAGAGCGATTTCGATGCGCGACTCCTGGAGGTCGGTGCGGCGGCGCGAGCGGCGGGCCTGGACCTGATCGTTCACGCGAACGAATTACCAGGGGCGAAGGCTGCACTCCGGGCAGGCGCCACCATGCTCGTGCACGGCGTCGAGGATCAGCCGTTGGACGACGAGTTCCTCACGCTGTTGCAGACCACTCGCGCCGTCTATGTGCCCACGCTCCTTGCGGAGCGTGATATCGTGCGCGCCTTCGCCTCGATCATCCTGGGCACACGCTATCCGATCGACGACCCTGGCCGCTGCGTGGACTCGAACACCGTCTCCAAGGTTGCCGCGGTTGCCCCGCTGCGGTTGCTCATTCGGGATTTCTCGGGCGCGTCCGAGCGAATGCTGCGCGACCTCGACGATCCCGAAGGGCGAGGCGCGATGATGGCGGACAATCTCCGGCGCGCCTACGCGACCGGGGCGCCGATCGCGGTCGGCACGGACGCCGGGAATCCGCTGGTGTTCCACGGCGCTTCGATCTTCAGCGAGCTGGAAGCGATGCAAGGGGCGGGGCTCTCCGCGGCCGACGTCCTCGTGATGGCGACGCGCAACGGTGCGCGGGCCATGGGGCGCTCGAAGGACTTCGGGACACTCGAAGCGGGCAAGCTCGCGGATCTGTTGGTCCTCGCCCAGGACCCGCGCCAGGACGTCCGGGCGTTTCGCTCGCTCACGCACGTCATGCGTGGGGGCAGGCTCTACGAGCAACCGACCTTGGCGCAGCGAAACTAGCGCCTTTCGCTTCTTGTTCGCGCCTTCGGTCGAGCCCGCTGTCTGCACGCGGCTCCCCGGCCCGACGACGACGGCGGCCGCCGATCCCTCGCTTGGCACCGGGTGACGATGGGGGCTTGTAGGCATCACCATATGCCTATATAGTTGAGTAGTAGCAAAATGCCACCCACTAGGGCCAACATGAACCATACGGTAAGCGAAGGGCGGAAGCCCAAATCGTATCCTCGTCGCTTTGCTGCACTCGCGGCGGCAGGACTGTGCCTCCTCGGCGGATCCCGAGCCGGCGCGCAGCTCACTCTGCGCGACGCCTTCCGCGAGGCAGATCGCGCGGCCTATGCGAATCGCGTCGCGGCTGGTAACACGCGTGCGCAGGGCGCGCAGGCGCTCGGCGCCCTCAAAGGCGTCCTCCCAAGCGTTCGTGTCGAGGCAGGCTATCTCAGGACGACCGACCCGATCGGCGTCTTCGGCTCGACGATGCGCCAGCGCTCGGTCACGCAGGAGAACTTCGACCCGCAGCGCCTCAACTATCCGAGCGCTACGTCGAACTACCAGGGCGGGATCGTGCTCGAGCAGCCGCTCGTCAATGCGGACGCATTCTCCGGTCGTCGAGCGGCGGTGCATGCCACCGACGCGGCGCGGGCCAGTGAAGAGTGGAAGAGGCTGTCGACGCGAGTCGATGTCGTGCGCGCCTACTTCGGCGCCGTGCTCGCCGCCGAGCGCGTGACGACGCTGCAGGCCGCGGCGCGTGCCGCCCACGCCCACGCGGCGCAGGCGGAGGCGATGGTGAAACAAGGCCTCGTCACCAGGTCGGACGCGCTCCTCGCCGGTGTTCGGGCAGGGGAGATGGATGGGCAGCTCGCGGAAGCCGAGGGCGGTGCCGCGACGGCGCGCCGCCAGCTCGCGGTGGTCCTCGGACGCGACGGGACGGTGCCAGCCGATCTTGGCACGCGCCCACTGCTTCCGTCGTCGGAACGAATTCGTGCCGAAGTCGCGCCGGATACGGCTGCCGATCCGCAGTCGTCGCGATCGGACGTGCGCGCGGCCGCCGAGGGGTTGGCCGCGGCGCGAGACGACAAGGCCCGAGCCCGATCGACGCTGCTGCCGCGGCTGAACGGCTTCGCTCGGTATGACTGGAACTCACCGACGCGACTCTACGCCGGCGACCGAAATTGGACTGTGGGCGTGATGGGGTCGTGGAGCCCATTTGCGGGACCGGGGGAGCTGGCGGACATCAAGTCGGCAGACGCGCGCGCGGCCACGGCCCAGGCGCAGGCCGACGCGGCCCGCGCGAATGCGAAGCTCGAGGACGAGCAGACGCGCACTGCGCTCACCGTCGCGCTCACTCGACTCGGGATTGCCGAGCGCGCCGCGGCGCAGAGCGCGGAGGCGCACCGCATCGTGAGCCGCAAGTACGATGGCGGTCTCGCGTCGGTCGTCGAGCTGCTCGACGCGCAGGCCGTAGAGACCCAGAGCGCACTCGCCCTCTCCGAGGCACGCTGGGGGACGATCGTCGGCGGAGCCGCGCGTCGGCTTGCGCTCGGCATCGACCCGGCGACGCTCGCCACCCTCGACGCTACCAACACCGTGACTGAGGTCAATGATCATGCAGCGGAATAGAGCACGACGCACCGCGCGCTTCGCGCGACTCGGCGTCACGGCGACCGTGCTGCTGGCCGCGTGCGGGCACGCGCCTGCCGCAAAGACGGAGAGCGCGGCAGTGACGCCAACCGGCGCGACCTACACGGTCCACGACACGACCATCCAGGCCGCGTTCGACGCGGCCGGCGTTGCCGCGCCGATCCAGCAGGCCACGCTCAGCACGAAGCTGATGGGAACGGTCACGCAGGTCCTCGTGCAGGAAGGAGATCATGTCGAGGCCAACCAGGTCCTCGTGCGGATCGACGCGAGAGACCTCCAGGCAAAGTCGGCGCAGGCCGCGGCATCCGTCGCCGAGGCTGAAGCGGTGCACCGCGATGCGGTGACGCAGGCGAAGCGCATCCGCGCTCTGTTCGCGGACAGCGCGGCGACGCGCGCACAGCTCGACGCCGTCGAAACGGGGCTCGCGCGCGCCGAGGCGGGTCTCAACGCCGCCCATGCCGCGACATCGGAGCTCGGTGCGGTCAGCTCCTATTCGGTGATTCGGGCGCCCTTCGCGGGAGTGGTGGCGAAGCGCTTCGTGGATGCAGGGGCGTTCGCTGCGCCCGGCGCGCCGCTCGTCGCGATCCAGGATGCGTCGACGCTCCGGATCACCGCGAGCGCAACGCCGGACCTCGCGCGAGCGCTGCGGCGCGGCCAGACAGTCGCGGCGACGATCGAGAATCAGCCGGTGCAGGCGACGGTCGAAGGCGTCGTGCCGGCGAGCGCGGGGAATCTCTATTCGATCAATGCGCTGGTGCAGAATCCCCGCGGAGCGCTGCTCGCCGGCAGTGCGGCAACACTCGCCCTGCCAACGGGAGCGCGCACTGCACTC
>DASVNI010000241.1:0-12226 GCA_036383935.1 Gemmatimonadaceae bacterium
GTGGGACGACCTGCGCAACGCGCAGCGGTCGATCACCCTGCAGATGTACTACTGCCAGCCAGGCCGGATGGCGGACGAGCTCAAGGACATTTTGCTGGACCGCGCAGCCGCGGGCGTCCGTGTGCTCTTCCTGCGCGACGCGTTCGGCTCGGAGAAGTTGACGAAGGAGTACATCGAGGAGCTCGAGCGCGGCGGCGTGGAGGTCGCGTCGTTCCGCCCGACGCGCTGGTATCAGCTGTTCAAGGTCTACCACCGATCGCACATTCGCGTCGCGGTGATGGACGGCACGGTCGGCTACACCGGCGGCTACGGCATCGACGACAAGTGGTACGGCGACGGCCGGCACAAGGATCAGTGGCGCGACACGACGGCGCGCTTCACCGGGCCGGCCGTGCTGCAGCTCCAGGCGACCTTCGCGGCCGGATGGGCCGAAGCCACGGGCACATTGCTCGCCGGCGACCTGTTCTTTCCGCCAGAGGGAACCATGGTGCACGACGGGCCGATCTTCGGCGGGCTGCTGCACGCGTCGCCCTCCGTCGGCAGCACGAGCGCGGAGCGCTACTACGCCTTCGCGATCGGCAGTGCGAAGCGACGGCTCTGCATCTCCAACTCGTACTTCGTGCCGAGCGACAACTTCTGCGAGCTGCTCATCGCGGCGGCGCAGCACGGGGTGGACGTCCGCGTGCTGACGTGCAACGAGGAGGGTGACGTGAAGTCGACGTACTACGCCGGCCGCTCGAAGTACGCCACGCTGCTCGCGCGGGGCGTGCGAATCTTCGAGTACCAGCCGGCGATGATGCACGCCAAGTCGATCGTGTCGGACGGCCGGTTCGTCTCGGCGGGGACGGTCAACTTCGACAACCGGTCGATGTCGTTCAACGACGAGACGACGCTGCTGGCGGTGGACGACGACCTCGGCGCGCGGATGGAGCGGCTGTTCGAGAGCGACCTGCGCTACTCGACCGAGATCACCGCGGAGCTGCACGCCGCGCGTGGGATCAAGCGGAAGGTGCTGGAGCGGTTCTGGTGGATGATGCAGCGGATTCTGTAACGGCCACTCCCAGTAGGTAGTACTTGGTACCTTGTACTGAGACTGGCATACTGGCCCCCGGAATGCGTGAATATGGGGGCCGCCGAAGTCGAACCTCCTTCCTCGCTTCCCATACGATGCTCAGCAATCGCATTCTCCCCCGGCGGGCTCGCGCGCTCGCTACTTCGGCCGGCGTGATCGCCACGCTCGCTGCCTGCACGGCGCCCGCCGCGCAGGGCACGAGTGGTACGCCGAGCACCGCCTCGGCGCCGAAGCTTCCGGCCAATTGCACCCCGATCGAGACGCGTCCTCCGAACGCCAAGGATCAGACGCCGGCCTTTCCCGGGCAGACGCGCATCTGTGGCGTGACGTCGAACGTCGCCTTCGACGTCGTCGTGCTCGCGAAGGGGCTGGAGCATCCGTGGTCGGTCGAGCCGCTCCCCGACGGACAGTTCCTCGTCACGGAGCGCCCGGGCCGGCTGCGGCTTATTTCTGCGTCGGGAGACATCAGTGATCCAATAGCCGGGATTCTTCCCGTCGCGGCAGCGGGACAAGGCGGGCTGCTCGACGTCGCGCTCAGCCCGACGTTCGCGACCGACCGGACGATCTTCTGGACGTTCAGCGAGCCGCGTGAGGGGGGCAACGGCACCGCCATCGCGCGCGGCGTGCTCTCGCCGGACCGGCGCCGCCTCGACGACGTTCGCGTGATCTTCCGCGTCCTGCCGACGTACAACGGCCGACAGCACTTCGGCTCGCGCATCGCGTTCGGTCCCGATGGAATGCTTTACGCCTCGTTCGGCGAGCGCTCCGACACGCCGATGCGCCCGAACGCGCAGCGGCTCGATGGACACCTCGGCAAGGTGATCCGTATCCGCCCCGATGGCACCGTGCCGCCGGACAATCCGTTCGTCGGCCGCGAAAACGCGAAGCCGGAGATCTGGGACCTCGGACATCGGAACCCGCAGGGACTCGCGTTCGATCCGCAGGGGCGGCTCTGGCAGGTGGAGCACGGCACGCGCGGCGGCGACGAGCTGAATCTGATCGTCAAGGGAAAGAACTACGGTTGGCCGCTGCAGGCGTACGGCATCGAGTACTCGGGGGCACAGCCGATCACGAGCGCGCTCGGTCCGTCGGCGCCGCAAGTCGCCGGGATGGAGCAGCCGGTGTACTTCTGGGATCCCGTCATCGCGCCGTCGGGGCTGCAGTTCTACACGGGCAATGCGTTCCCCGCGTGGCGCGGCAACGCGTTCATCGGTGGGCTGGCGAGCAAGCGGCTCGTGCGGCTCGTGCTCGACGGCACGCGCGTCGTGGGCGAGGAGCATCTGCTGATCGATCGCAACCAGCGCGTGCGCGACGTGCGGCAGGGGCCGGACGGTCTGCTCTATCTCGTGACGGACGAGCAGGCGGGGGAGCTGTGGAAGGTGGCCCCTAAGGGGCCGTGAGTGCGTGAGTGCGTGAGTGAGTGACGGCCTCGGAATGCAGGAGCATCCCGAGGCCGACTCACAACCGACAACCGATAACTCGCAAGCCGACAGCCGATGCTCGCCACCATCCTCGTCACTCTCGTAGCGCTGCTGCACTTCTATTTCATGGTGCTCGAGATGTTCCTGTGGACGAAGCCCGCGGGGCGCCGCGCGTTCGGCACGACACCGGAGATGGCCGAACAGTCGAAGGTGCTGGCGATGAACCAGGGGCTCTACAACGGCTTTCTCGCCGCCGGCCTGCTGTGGGGACTATCACTCGGCGCCGCGGGGCGGAACGTCGTCGTGTTCTTCCTGCTCTGCGTCATCGCGGCGGGACTGTTCGGCGCCGCGACGGCGAACCGGAAGATTCTCTGGGTGCAGGCGGTGCCGGGAGCGACTGCGCTGGCGGCGCTGCTACTGAGTCATTGAGTGGTGGAATAGCGAGAGAGGCCTCGGGAAGCTTCCGTGTGACAAGGGGTCAGAGCCCGAGGGCTCTGACCCCAAGTCCAACGCACTAACTCACTGCTTCTGCCAGACGCGCACCCAATCCACTTCGTACCTGAGCGGTAGCTCCGACTTCGCGGGATCGCCGCCGTGCTGGCCGCCCATCGCGAGGTTGAGCAGCAGATACGCCGGCTCGTGGAAGGGGTTCTCCGGCGACGGCGTCGCGCCTCCCGGGTGCGACGCGTTGATCGTGCGCGAGAGGTCCTGCACGTTCATCAACGAATCGTCGAGATAGAGCTTGATCGCGCGCTCGTCCCAGTCCATGCGCCAGACGTGGAACTGGTTCGCCCAGTTCGGCGGGAATTGGTCGAGGCGAACCTTGCGCGAGTTCCACACCGGCTTGTCCGCGCCCGCCCACGCCACGTTGAACAGCAGCGTGTCGTCGTAGAACTCCATGATGTCGATCTCGCCGTTCGCCGGCCACGCGCCGCGCGTGCCGAGTGCCCAGAAGGCGGGCCACGCGCCGGTACGCACGGGAATGCGAGCGCGGACCTCGAACCGACCGTAGCGCCAGGCGTGCTTGCCACGCGTGTTCACGCTCGCCGACGTGTAGTCGATGAACTCGCGGTTCGCCCAGGGGCGACGATTCGCATTCGTCGCCGCCGCGCCATTCGCCGACGGCGCGACGTAGCGCGGATTGGGTTTGTGCTCGCGGCGTCCTTCGATCACCAGCATGCCGTTCACGCGCCTCGCGTTCTCCGGCTGGTACCACTGCAGCTCCTGATTGCGCACGAAGCCGTTCTCGTAGCCCCAGTCCGCGGGATCGAGCGGTCCGTCGCCGGTGAACTCGTCGGACCACACGAGGCGATACCCATCGGCGCTTGGAGTGGCCGGCGTTGACGCGGACGGATGCGCGCACGCGAGTACGAGTGCGGCGATCAGCCCGGAGAGGGCACTACGGAATCGAATCATCAGGCTTGTCAGGACTCTCGATCTGAGGAACGATTGGCGGACCGTGCGTCTGGCGGGCCCATCTCGCTCAAGCTACCATCCTGCGCCCCCGCACGAGCCTGTCCCGCCTCCCCTACCTCCTACATGTCGCCACTTCTCGCAGAGCTGCTCGGAACCGCATTCCTCGTCCTGCTCGGCGACGGCGTCGTCGCGAACGTGGTGCTCAACCGCACCAAGGGCCAGAACGGCGGCTGGATCGTCATCACCGCCGGCTGGGGATTCGCCGTCGCCATCGCGGTGTACTCCGTCGGCAGCATCAGCGGCGCACACCTCAATCCCGCCGTCACGATCGGACTCGCGACGATCGGCACCTTCCCATGGACGAAGGTGCTGGGCTACGTCATCGCGCAGATCGTCGGTGCGTTCCTCGGCGCGACGATCGTGTGGCTCAGCTACCGGCCGCATTTCGCCGCGACGGAGGATCCCGCGGCGAAGCTCGGCGTCTTCTGCACCGCGCCGGCGATCCGTCACAGCATCTCGAACGTGATCACGGAGATCGTCGGCACTTTCGTGCTCGTGCTGGGGATCCTCGCCGTGCTCTCGCCGGCGAATCTCACGCAGGGCTCCGAGTGGTCGCGCGGCTTCGGGCCGGCGCTCGTCGGTCTGATCGTCTGGTCGATCGGCCTCTCGCTCGGCGGACCGACGGGCTATGCGATCAACCCCGCACGCGACTTCGGACCGCGGCTCGCGCACGCCGTGCTGCCGATCCCGGGCAAGGGCGACTCCGACTGGGGCTACGCGATCATCCCGATCATCGGCCCGATCATCGGAGGGATTCTCGGCGCGCTGTGCTATCGGTTGATCTGGACGTGACGACGAGCACCGTTCACGACGGTGCGTAAGCGCTGGGGTCAGAGTCGCTGACTCCGGCCCCAGCGGAAGCGATGGTCGGTCGATCAGGCTCTGACCGAGAAGACGGCCGATGCGGCGGCGACCATCGATCGCTGCACCGGCTTCCAGCTCCAGCGCAGCAGCATCGCGGCCCCGACGAAGGCGAGGGCAATCCAGGCGAGCGCGACGAACGCCAAGTGCGTCAGCGAGAGCAACACTCGCGACCCGACTCGGATCAGGGTCCAGCCCACCGTCGCCGTCAACGTGGTGATGGAATCGATCGTCATGCTCGCTCCTCCGCGTACTTAGACGCACGGAAGGGCTGGAGCGTTGGCGGGGCGCGACGGATGCGATTGGAAAGGCAGGTGCAGATCCCTCGACTCGGTGCGCTCGCTCGGGATGACCCCTGGCGAGAGGTCAGCCGATCGTGATCGTCCCGGCGGCTGCGTCGTACGAGGTGGCGTATGACCGCATGTTCGACGTGGGCTGGCCGCCCTGCCACTGGCCCGTCGCGCTGAAGCGGGCGCCATGACCGGGGCAGAGGAAGCCCGAGCCGCTCGGGTTGATGGTGCTCCCCTGGTGCGGGCATATGCGCGACAGCGTGACGAAGCTCGCGTCGCCGGTGCGGACGATCGCCATCGGGTTGCCGGAGATGTTGACGAGCGCGACACCGCCGACGGAGGCGAGCGCCGGAAAGTCGCTCAGCTTGATGTCGCTCGTCGAATTGATGGTCGTGCCCGGTGCGGTGGCGTCGCTTGCGGCACAGGCCGCCAGCAACGCGCCCGCAGCGAGCAGGGCACTCTGGGCGAGGAAGGTGCGACGGCCGATACCGTCGCGGGCGCGGTCAGTGGCGTGCTCTGGTGCACAGCCGCCGCAGGTCAGCTTCGATTCCATCGGGAGCCTCGGTGAGATACGTGACAGCCGGCGCGCGGCGCGCGCCGGTGTCTCGATCACCGCCCGCCGCTCCTCGCGCCCTCTGAGACGACACGCGAGAGAGGCGGTGCCCCACGTTCAGCCTTCGTAGAGCTTGTAGGGATCCGCCTTCGCCAGCTCGACGAGGAACCCGGCGATGCGCTCGGTCGCCGCACGGAAGAACTTCTCGCCCTTCTCCGCGGAGGAGGCGGACGGATCGCCGACCCCCGTATCCTCGGTGACGGCAGTCCAGCGTCGCGGCGCCCACGCCCATCCTTCGCGCATCGCGGCGATGCGTGCCTTCCGCTCGGCGCCGGAGCCTGCCTCGGAGAGGGGAAGCACGAGCTCCGGCGCGACATGCATCACGACGCTCGTCTCCATCTCGCCGCCATGATCGCCGGGCTGCGTGAAGAACGGCTTCGCATCCACCGCGGTCCACCAGTTGACGGTGCAGAGGAAGAGGTTCGGCACCTGTGGCTGGACGTCGCGGATCATCGCCTTGAAATCGTTGCCGCCGTGGCCGTTCAGGATCACCAGCCGGCGCACCCCCTGCCCCGCGAGCGCCTGCGCGAGGTCGCGCAGCACGAGACGCTGCGTGCTCGGGTTCATGTTGAGGCAGAACGGGATGTCGAGCTGCCCGGTCTGGACGCCGAAGGGGACCGTCGGCAGGACGACGACGCGCGCGCCCTGCTCCCACGCCAACCGCGCCGACTCCGCGGCGACGTGATCGCACTCGATCACGTCCGTCGCGTAGGGGAGGTGATAGTTGTGCGCCTCGGTCGCCCCCCATGGCAGCACCGCGACGTCGAACGTCGTCTCGCGAACCGCCTTCCAGTTGGTTTCGGCGAGGATGTATGGGCGGGGGCGATCGCTGGCGGTGCGAGGCTCAGTCATCGTGATTTGCGGGGATGCGGGGAGCGGGGATGCGGGATGCGACTACTTGGCTGGACGCGTGACGGTCGAGTCCTCGAAGCCGAGGAAGTGATCGATCAGCCAACTGCCGTCGGGTTGGCGGGCGAGAGCCTCGGCGTAGCGCCCGAACTCCACCTTCCGTGCGCCCGTCGAGTCGCGCCACGACTCCTCGAACGCGCCGAACTCCGTGGCGTGATCGGCGCTGATGCGACGCGCGGAGGGAATGACCTCGAGCTCGAGATCCTCCAGCGGCTTCCACCCGTCGCGCGCCAGTGCTTCGAGTGCGGCGCGCCCGCGCACGTTCGGGATCGTCGGCCATTCGAACACCGCCGAGTCGGTGAAGAGCTGTGCATACCCGCGCCAATCGCGCGAGCGATAGACCTTGCTCAACCTGGCGTTCAGGGTGTCGATGTGCGCGCTGGCTTGCGGGTCGATGACACTCGTCCGTGCCGATGGCTCACTGGAGCAGGCGCCGAGGGCGATGAGCGACACCAGCACGAGGACTCGTCGCGCGGCGCTCACGAACGCTCCACCCAGCGACGGATCGACGACTTGTAGCCCTCGGGCATCGCCAGCGAGTTGACCTCGGCGAGCGGCACCCAGCGGAGGCGCGCGTGCTCGGTGCTGACGACGGCATCACGCGCCGAGCGTTCCCTGCAACCGTACGTGATCACGAGCACGTGTACCCCTTCGGTGATGGTGTAGACCCACGCGTCGAGCAGCACGGTGGGCTCGACGTCGAGCTGCAGCTCCTCATCGATCTCTCGGCCGACGCATTCCTCGGGCGTCTCACCCAGCTCCAGCTTGCCGCCGGGAAGTTCCCACTCGTTGCGCGAGTTGTGAAGCAGGATCACCGCGTCGTCCCGCACGACGACGCCCTTCACCGATACCGGAAAGCGGAACGCGTCGTTGTCGCGCGGCAGCGCGATCATTGGATGCGATTCGTCCCTGTCATCCGATGCGCGCTCGCGGCGCCTGGCGGTTGCGGCGGCTGATCGGGGTGCCACCAATCGTCCGGCGCCGCCGGCAACGGTTGTTGCGCGCTCACGTTCGACGAATCGATCGTCGCCTTGATGAAATCCTCCGACGGCACCGGCGCGCCGGCGAGCCGCCGCATCAGCGCGAGCTGGCCGGCGTGCGTCATCGCGTCGGCCAGCGGTCCCTGGAGGAACTGCTCGTCGGTGATCAGCGCGATGAGCGATTCGTCGGCGAGATCGGCGTGCAGTGCGGCGAGCAGCTCGTGGAATCGCGTGACCTCGTCGGCGAAGGTCGGCAGTCGAGGGGGCGCGAAGGCACCACCATGCAGCATCGTGCGCGCGTAGCCGATCACACCGGACATGTGCCAGAGCAGCTCGTGCGGCGTGCGGACATGAGTGCCTGCGCGAAACTCTCCGAACGCGTCGGGTGCGTCGCGGAGCGCCTTCTGCGTGCGATACGCGAGCGCCGCGAGGAAGTGCTGGAGGAGACGACGTGACTCCGTCACCGCGCGTGCGAGAGAGAGTGTCCGCCCGCCACCGTCATGAAGTAGAGCGCCGCGAGCCCGACGATCACCAGCAGCACGAAGACCATTCGACGCCGCGTGCTTCTGAGCGCGACCCAGGTCGGCTCGTCGAGATAGTACTGACCGGCCGTCGTCGCGCGCAGCACGGCGTGGCGCAGCAGTCGGCGACCACCGACGCCCGTGAGATCGACCCCGATGTCGTCCGGAATGACCGCGCGCTCGGGGCTCGTCGCGCCCGCGCGTTGGAACGCCTCCACGACGTGGCGCTCCTTGATGAGAACGGCAGCAGCAGCGGCAGACCCCATTGGCGATCTCCTGAACGGGAAACGCTCTCGACGCTCAATCAGCGACGCTCGTGCGCGCGGCGCAAGCCTGCTGGGGTCAGAGCCCGGGCTCTGACCCCATGGCCAGAGCCGGCCCGACGTCAGCGCGCCGGGCGACGCACCGACCCTCGAGCCGGCCCCTGCTGCCAGTGCGGAAACTCCGGCGCATGCAGCGCATCCTCGAGCTCGACGACGCGGTCGCGTATGTACGTCTGCGCGTCGACGACGGCAGCGTTGTAGACGGACGGACCGATCTCCTCGAGCACGAAGTCGAGGAACAGCTGGGCCGGCAATTCGCCCAGCTCATGCTCGAGCTCCTCGGCGAAGTAGCGACGGAGCGAAGCGAGCGCCTTGGTGCGCGCATCGGGGGACAGCTTGAGAGGCATGAGCGGGAGTGCGGGGATGCGGAAATGCTGGGCCGGATGACGTCAGGAGCAGCCCTCGACGTACTCGACCGAGGGCAGCTTGCCGGCACGATAGCGGGTGACACGCCCGCGCGCCGTCTCGAAGATGATGCGAAATTGTTTGTCGGCGGGCGCCGGCGGAGTGACGGTGAGGTAGTGTCCATCCTCGTACTTGTGCGGCGTCACCGTGACCTGACCGGGATAGAGGCGCTTGATGCGCGCCTCGTCGTCACCGACGCGCGCACCCGCCGCGGTGGCGATGCTGGCCGTGTCGACGTCGACACGCGCGATCCGATGCTCGTCGAACATCACGTGGACGCCGGACGGACCGCCGTCCCACACGAGGTAGTCGCATCCGGTCGTATCCGCGGTGACCGGTACGCGTAGCGCGCCGCCGAGCGCGGCATCCGCTTCGGCGAACGTCATGCCCGCGCGAAGTGGGCCGATGCCATGCTCGGTGACGGTGTAGGGCGCCGACGCCGCCGGCGGTGAGGCCGGAGCCGACGTCGGGGGCACAGCCGGCGCGGTCGACGATTCGCGAGCCGCCGGGATCGCCGGCGTGGCGACTCCCGTCGCCAGAGAGTCGGGACGCTGCGGCACGCGCTCGGCTTCCTTCGCGCAGCCTGCCGTCGCGAGCGCGACGAGCGCGAATGCGGCGACCGTTCGACCGAGGGGCGACCCATTCATGCGAGCACCGAGGCGTGTGACCATGGGATGAGCGAGTTGAAGTTGGCGGATGCGATGTGTCACAGCATTCGGCGCATCGTCTGCTTGCGAGATCTCGATCCGTTGCGGAGCGGGACGGGCACGCCGATCTCCACGAAGCCGAGGCGCCGGTAGAACTCGAGCGCCGAGCTCGGACCGAGCGCGACACTCAGCAGCACCTGTCGCACACCGGACGCGCGTGCCCAGTCGAGCGCCGAGTCGATCACGAGTCGCCCGATGCCGCGCCCACGATACACCGGATCGACCCAGACCTGGTAGAGCGCGGCGACTTCCTCGTCGTCGGGATCGATGCGCGCCCACGCGAGCCCGATCGGACGCGAATCATCCTCGACGATCAGGGGAAATTCCATCGGCGACTCGGCGGCCCTCTCGAGGCGCTGCACCCATTCGTCGTCGGGGAACGCCTCCTCGCGCTCGAGCGTGCTCCCGAAGGCGTCTGGGGCGTCGCGCAGGGCGTGCAGCCGCAGCGCACGGTAGACGCGCCACTCGTTCGCCGCGAGGCGTCGCACCGTCGGAGCTGAATCGATCACGCCGCCAATCTAAGGCCGGCCTTGACATGTGACCATTTAGTCACCTATCATAGTCCATGCATGACGACGACCTGGTCTTCAAGGCGCTCGCGGATCCGACGCGGCGGTTCCTGCTCGACCAGCTCTTCACGCGTGACGGCCGCACGCTTACGGAGCTGGAATCCGAGTTGGAGATGACCCGGTTCGGCGTGATGAAGCACCTCCGCGTCCTCGAGGACGCGGGGCTCGTGGTGACGCAGCGATCGGGGCGGGAGAAGCTGCACTTCCTCAATCCCGTGCCGATCCGGCTCATCCACGACCGATGGATCGACAAGTTCACGGAGCGGCGAGTCTCCGCGCTCACGGATCTCAAACGTCAACTCGAGGACCAGTCGGCATGACGAGCACGGCGATGCTGGACACGAGCAGTGCGACGAGCAACACCACGCAGGTGTATCGCATCTTCATCAAGGCCACACCGCAGGCGATCTGGGATGCGATCACGAAGCCGGAGTGGACGCAGCGCTTCGGCTACGGGCTACGCGACGAGTACGAGCTGCGACCGGGCGGGAAGTACCGCGGCCATGCCAATCAGGGGATGATCGAGATGGGCATGGGCGGAGTGATCGTGGATGGCGAGGTCATCGAGGCGGATCCGCCGCACAAGCTCGTGATGACCTGGCGCATGGCAATCGATCCCACGCTGGCGGCAGAGGGTTTCACGCGCCTCACCTACGAGATCGTCGAGGGGCGCGGCGGTGTGAGCCGACTGAGCATCATCCACGATCTCGCCGGCCGTCCCGGCCACGCGGCGATGGTGGCGGGCGATCAGCAGGGCCCGGGTGCGAACGGCGGCTGGCTGTGGATCCTCAGCGATCTCAAGTCGCTGCTGGAGAGCGGTGCGCAGATGACGCCCGCCAGTCGACTCCAGCCGCACGAGTGATCGCTGCGAAGTGCAGATCCCTCGACTTCGCTCGGGATGACAGCAGGTGCAGATCCCTCGACTTCGCTCGGGATGACAGCAGGTGTGTCATCCCGAGCGAGCGAAGCGAGTCGAGGGATCCGCACCTCCTGGATCGACGGTGTCGTCAGCTGATCCAGGTGCCGAGCACGACACCGAGCACGGAGAACATCGCGGTGACGGCGGCGAGTGTACCCACGACCGCGACACCAACGCGAAGCACCGAGAGCACTCGAACGACGCGCGCACGCGGTGCATTCGCTCGTTCGCGAAGCTCGCGATCGATGATTCCCCACGCGCCAAACGCGGCGAGGCTCACCGCCACGCCGAGCAGAGTGATCCAGCCGACCGGCTGCCACACCGCGACGGCGAGCGCCGCGCCGCATCCGACGATCACGTCGACGACGAGCCGTCCATCCGATGCCGCGCGCGCACGCGCGGCGAGGAACTCGGGAAGGCTGGCGTCGGGGCGCACCGCGGGATTCATCATGGAGATCAGTATGTCGCTCGCGTGGCGACGCGGCCAGTCAGCGCAGATGCGTCGGCCAGTGGACGGACACCGGTGATCCCTCGGCAATGAACGCCGAGCGCGGTCGGCCGGCGAGCGAATCCACGAGCTCCGGCCCATACAGCGTCGCGACGTCGGCGTGCAGCTCAGCGCCCTCCCCTGCCCACACGCGCCACGAGGGATGCCGCACCTCGTACTCGATCGTCGAGCCGTCGCGCTGGCGGGTGTAGCCCCAGTAGTGCTCCGTGATGAACTGCACCTCCGTGCCTGCGGCCGGTACGGTTGCATCGCCCACTGCGCGCGCGCTCACGTGCTCCCAGGCGGGGCCAGCCGCGGTTCGCCGACGCCAGGCGTAGCGAATCGGTCCGGGCGCTTCGGTCGGCGCGTGCGGCGCCTCGCTGCGCATCGGGAGCGCGCGGTACGGCTCATTGTAGAGAGCGCGCGCGACCCAGGCGATCATCGGCTTCGGCACGAGCTCACGGATGAACACCACGCCGCGACGCGCCTCACCGCCTGGCAGCTCTCTCCGCACATAGAAGCGGAGGTTCACCTCGTCGAAGTTCCGATGGAACGGGATGGGCACGCCGATCACGCGCGTATCGATGAATCGGAAGCCGACGACACTCACCAGCGCGCGCCCCTCCCAGAGATCGAGCCTCGTGCCCCGAGGAACCAGCGGCCCGAGTACCTC
>DASVNI010000242.1:0-7334 GCA_036383935.1 Gemmatimonadaceae bacterium
GGCTGGCAGTAGTACATCTGCAGGGTGATCGACCGCTGCGCGTTGCGCAGGTCGTCCCACAGGCGCGGATAGGTCTCGTCGCCGCAGGCGAAGATCTCGACCCGGTGGCCCGGCACGATCGCCGTCTTCGTCAGCAGCGAGAGGGTCTCGCAGAACAGCGGATCGCGCGGGCCGGGCGGTCCATCGGCGTCGCCCGGCGTGCGCAGTCGCGCGATCGTCGTGCCTCGCGTGAACGACTGCCATCCGACGACGGCGAGAAATCCGGCGACGAGCAGCACGATGCCGATCAACAGTTTGGCGGCGAACTCCATCGACGGCTCGCTGATCAAAAGCCGGAATTGCGGAACTCCGACCGAAGGTGCGAAGCGCCGGAGGGAGGAGCGATCAAAACGAAACGGCGGGCCAACCGTCGGCCCGCCGTCGTCTATAGCACCTTCAGGGCCACCGAGCTCAGGGCGTTGCCGCCCGCTCGTACCGAACCTTGCCGCCGACGATCGTGTAGTCCGCGCGCGCCGACGGGATCTCGGCTTCGGGGATCGTCATGATGTCCTTCGAGAGGACGGTGACGTCGGCGTACTTGCCCGGCGTGAGAGAGCCGAGCTCGCGCTCCATGAACGAGGCGTACGCATTGTTCAGCGTGTACGCCCGCAGCGCCTCGGCGCGGGTCAGCCGCTGCGCGGGCACGAACACGTGTCCGTTCTTGTCGACGCGTGCCACCATGCCGTAGAAGCTCGGGATCGGGTTCACGTCCTCGACTGGCGTGTCGGTGCCGTTCGTGACGATAGCCCCGGAGTCCCAGAGGGATCGGAACAGGTACGACTCCGCCTCGGCGCGCGCCTGACCGAGCTTCGACGGGATCCACGGCGCATCGGAGATCGTGTGGATCCCCTGCATCGATGCGAGCACGCCGAGCTGCGCGAAGCGCGGGACGTCCGGCGGCGCGATGTGCTGCGCGTGCTCGATGCGCCAGCGCCGGTCCGTCTTGCCCGGGTTGGCGCGGAAGGCGCGCTCGTAGACGTCGAGCACCTCGCGGTTCGCGCGATCGCCGATGGCATGCGTGGCGAGCTGGAAGTCGTGGCGCATCGCGATGTCGGCGACTTCCTGGAGGCTCGACGGCTGCTCGAGCGGGAGACCCGTGCTGCGCGGCAGGTCGGCGTACGGCGCGAGGAGCCACGCGCCGTTGGTGCCGAGCGCGCCGTCGATCTGGCGCTTGATGCTGCGCACCGTGAGGAAGCCGCTGTCGCGGCCGATCATGCGATAGCGGTCGAGCAGGCTGTCCATCCGCGCCTTCGGCTCGAAGCGCACCATGACGTAGAGGCGTACGGGGAGCTTCCCCTCGTCGGCGACACGACGGAACAGATCGATCGTCGCGAACGAGCTTCCCGCATCGTGGAAGGAGGTGATCCCCTTCGAGAGTGCGTCGTCGCCGGCGAGCGCCACGGCGCGGCGCGCGTCCGCCTCACGCTGTGCGGGAGCGCGCGCCGAATCGGCGCGGGCGCGTACCGCTTCGGGAAGGAGCTGCGCCGCCTCGCGCAGGAGTCCCGTCGCCTCACCGCGTGCGTCGCGTACGATCTCTCCGCCGGCCGGGTTGCGTGTCCCGCGCGTGATCCCCGCGAGCTGGAGCGCGCGCGCGTTGACGAACACCGCGTGGCCGCTCGCGTGCGACAGGAGCACCGGATTGTTCGGGGACGCCGCGCTGAGCGAGGCGTGCACCGGGTTCCCCTCGACCACCGGCACCGGTGGCCGGTCCCACTTCGCCTGGTGCCAGCCGTAGCCGACGATCCATGCGCCGGGCCGCGCTGCGCGCGCGGCCGCGCCGACCTGGGCGACGATCTCGTCCCAGGTGCGCGCCGTGGTGAGATCGAGCTGCCGCTTCGATTCACCAAGCTCCATGTAATGCCCGTGCCCCTCGATGAGCCCCGGGGTCGCGAGTCGCCCCTTCAGGTCGATCACGCGCGTGGAGGGACCGATCAGCTTTCTGATCTCCTCGTTCGTTCCCACGGCGAGGATCCGGTCGCCGGCGATCGCGATCGCCTCCGCTTCCGGCTTCGTCGAGTCCACCGTGACGACGTGACCGCCGATCAACGCGAGCGTCGCGGTCTGCGCTCCGGCCGTGCTCGCGGCGAACAGCAGGCCGGCCAGCAGACCACCACGTCGGATCATCCTGTGCATTTCTCTCAATTCGCGTCGGCTCCCCGTCATCAATTCCCGCGGCTCCAGGGTGGCTTGATGCCGTTGATGCGCGCGTAGGCGATGAGCTGACCCAGGTGCTCGTGCAGGTCACCCGTCATGACCAGGGCGCTCTCGAGGACGTTGAACTCCCGCCCGAACATCTTGCGCTTGATGCCGAGTGAATCAGTAGGCACGTCCGCAACGGCCTGCTTCGTGTAGGCGAACCCGTTCTTGAGGTGCGTGAGGACTTCCGGCTTCGTGGCCGACGCTTCGAGCTTCCGGTAGGCCTGCGGTCCGGTGCCGACGACCGGCGAGGGCGGGGCGCCGAAGAACATCGGCGAGAAGAGGTAGTACTCCGTGGCGACGTGCATGAATACCTCACCGACGGAGCGCACGCCGGCGGCCGGCCGCCAGGCGTACTTGTCGGCGGGGAACGCCTCGGCGAGCTGGACGAATTTGCTGTGGAGCGAGTCGAGCTCGTTGAGGTAGGCCGCGCGAACCGCGGCGGCATCGAACGTCGCGGCAGTCTGCGCCGCCATGGGACGCGTCGCGCCGAGCAGAGTCAGCGCGACGAACGCGCCGGCGCGGACGGCGCGCCGCACGGATGGGGTGAAGGCAGCTCGCATGAAGGCTCCTCTGGGGAGAGTGAAGGTCGCGCCAGCGAAGCTAGCGCGCTGCCGCCACTTCCGCGCTAGCTTGGGGACCATGGCCGATCTCGATCCGCGCGTCACGACCTTCCGTCGCATCCACGAATCCGGCTGCTTCGTCATCCCGAACCCGTGGGACGTCGGCAGCGCGCGCCTGCTCGAGCGGCTCGGCTTCTCCGCGCTGGCGACGACGAGCTCCGGCTTCGCCTGGACGCTCGGCCGCCCCGACTACACCGTCGCGGTCGACGAGGCGCTCGCGCACTACGCCGCCGTCGCCGGCGCGGTGAAGGTGCCGATCAACGCGGACTTCGAGCGCGGCTTCGCCACCGATCCCGATGGCGTCGCGAAGAACGTCGCGCGCGCGTGCGACACCGGGATCGCCGGCCTCTCGATCGAGGACTCGACGCACGAGAGAGCGCAGCCGCTGTTCGACTTCGACGTCGCCGTGGCGCGCATACGCGCCGCCCGCCGCGCGATCGACGACAGCGGCAAGGGCATCCTCCTCACCGGACGCTCCGAGGGGTTCATCGCCGGCCGCCCCGATCTGCGCGAGACGATCCGCCGCCTCGAGGCGTACGCCGACGCGGGGGCGGACGTGCTCTACGCTCCAGGCCTGTCCAGCCTCGACGACATCGGCGCGGTCGTGCGCGCCGTCGCGCCAAAGCCGGTCAACGTGCTCGTCACGTCGGGGTTCGCCACGGTCGCCGACCTCGCCGCGCTCGGTGTGCGTCGCATCAGCGTTGGCAGCGCGCTCGCACGCACCGCCCTCACCGGCTTCCTCGCCGCCGCCCGCGAGATCGCCGAGCACGGCACCTTCACCGCACTCGGCCGTGCGACGCCTTTCGCCGAAATGGACAAGTTGTTCGGCGCGTGACGCTTTCGACGGCCCGCATCCCCCGCATCCCCGCATCCCCTCATCCCCGCAATTCGCCGATCCGTCGCTCGATGAACCGTCGCTCCGGCTCCTGTGACGCCAGCCCGAGCGCTCGCTCATAGGCGCTGACCGCGCCATCTCGCCGCCCGAGGCGCGCCAGTAGATCCGCGCGCGCCGCGTGCGCCAGGTGGTAGTTCTCCAGCGCACCGCGCGCGACGATCGCGTCCACCAGCGCGAGCCCCGCTGCAGCCCCGTCACGCATCGCGATCGCCACCGCGCGGTTGAGCTCGACCACCGGCGACGGTTCGATCTCGAGCAGCACGTCGTACAGGCCGGCGATCTCCGACCAATCGGTCTCCGCCGCCGTCGGAGCCTGCGCGTGGAGCGCGGCGATCGCCGCCTGCACCGCGTACGACCCGTAGCGCGGTGCCCGGAGCGCCTGACGCACGAGCGCCAGCCCTTCCTCGATCTCGCCGAGATCCCAGAGGCTCCGGTCCTGATCGGCCAGCAGCACCAGATCGCCCTCCGCCGTCGTGCGCGCGTCGCGCCGAGAGTCGTGCAGGAGCATCAGCGCCAGCAGCCCGCAGATCTCTCCCTCGCCGGGAAGCAGGTCGCGCAGCAGCCGCGCGAGCCGGATCGCCTCGCGCGTGAGATCGCCGCGCACCACGGCGTCGCCCGAGGTTGCAGCGTACCCTTCATTGAACACCAGATAGAGGACATGCAGCACGCCGTCGAGCCGCTCGGGCATGTCGGCGCGCGTCGGGATCGCGTACGGGATTCCCGCGTCGCGGATCTTCGCCTTCGCGCGCACGATGCGCTGCGCGATCGTCGGCGGCGTCGAGAGAAACGCGCGCGCCACCTGCTCGGTCGTCAGGTCGCACACCTCGCGGAGCGTGAGCGCGATGCGCGCATCGTCGCTCAGCGCAGGGTGGCAGCAGGTGAAGATGAGCCGCAGCCAGTCGTCGTCGAGCGACTCGTCGTCGACGTCGGGTGGCGGTGCGTTGCGCAGCTCGAGCCCGTCCACGATCGCATCGCGACCGGCATCGTGCCTGGCACGACGCCGTACCTGATCAATCGCCCTGAACCGGCCCGCCGATACGAGCCAGCTTCGCGGGTTCGCCGGGATGCCGCTCGTCGGCCACTGCTGCAGCGCCGCCGCGAACGCGTCGTGCAACGCCTCCTCGGCCTGATCGAAATCGCCGAGGAGGCGGATGAGCGTCGCGAGCACGCGGCGGGACTCGGTGCGGTAGACGTGCTCGACCGCCTCGCGCGCCCGGGGCGTGCTCGCGTCGTTCAGCTCCGGGTCAGGCACTCACCGCGGACGCAGGGATCTCGTTCAGCACGGACGTGGGGATGTGCATGATCGGACGCACCTCGACGCTTCCCGTCTTCGCGCCCGGAATCTTGGCCGCGATCTGGATCGCCTCGTTGAGATCCTTCGCCTCGAGCATGTAGTAGCCGCCGAGCTGCTCGCGCGTCTCGGCGAACGGACCGTCCGTCGTCGACATCTTGCCGTTGCGCACGCGGATCGTCGTGGCCGTCGCGGTAGGCTGCAGCGCGTTGCCGCCCAGGACGTGGCCGCTCTGGATGTAGGTCGTGCCGAACGCCCGGTAGTCGTCCATGATCGCGTCGAGCTCCGGCTTCGGCGTCTTCTCCCAGAACGTCTCGTCTTCGTAGATCAGGCAGAGGTATTTCATCGTCGTGTCTCCCTTGGGGTGGTCGATTGTACTGCCGATTCGCCCCATAGTCGAACGGCGCGGGCGGATTTCGACATGAGGTCGCGCCCGGGGGAAGGATGCGCCACGAATCTTGCTGCTCTCGCCCGTCGACCAACAGCGACTCTCACGATGCGCATCCGTTTTCTGGCCATCGCGGCCATCGTCGTCGGCCTGCTCGCGTGCGACAACGATTCGGTTACGGACCCGTTCGCTCCACTCGCGCTCAGGCTCACGCTCCTGCCTGAGAACAACACGCTCATCCTCGGCAGCTTGAGCGGGTCGGGGAGCGTGAATCTGGTGGTGAGCGCCACCTCGCTCGGAGTACCGATCGCGACCCCACCTGGACGCGTTTTCACGACCGGCGACTCGGCCATCGCCATCGTCGATCGGAACGGAAAGGTGATCGCCACCGGCCTCGGCACCACCGAGATCGTGGTGCGCGTCAACAGCGAGAGGGGACGCGCGACGATCAACGTCGTCCCGCCCTGACGTCAGGGACTGCGCACACGCTCCGCCGCGCGCCAGTTCACCGCCAGCTTCGCCTCTGTCCGTGTCGCGCTGGCCGCATCTCCAGCCTGCCGCTGCGCGCGCGCCATCATGCGGAGCGCGTGCGACCGGTTCGGCATCAGCTCCAGCGACTTCTCGTACGCCGCGATCGCTTCTTTCGGGCGCCCCAAGGCCAGGAGCGCATCACCGAGCAGCTCATGGGGAGGGGCCACGTTCGGCGGGCCGAGATGCACCCGTGCCTCGTCGGCCTTCGCCGCCCCCTGGAGCTGCGCGATCCAGGTCGCCGTGTCTCCTCTCGCCCTGGCGGCCAACGCCGCGACCTCGCCGCGCGAGATCGCCGCCCGCCCGGGTAGGGTCGCGATGACGGCATTCGCCCGGATGGTGTCGCCGAGCTGTGCCGCGACGAACGCCACCTGGTACGCATCCGTCGCGGCGAAGTAGGCGGTGCGATCCGACGAGTCCTTCGCATTCCGCACCGCCGGCGCCGGCACCTGCCCGCCGTACACGCCCCAGTCTCCGCTCTCCCGCGCATACGCGAAGCGAAGCTGCTCCACGGCGTAGCGCGGGTCGATCGCCTCCGACGTGCTCCAGTCCATGCCGGCGAGCACGGCGCGCGCCGTGTCGATGAGCGCGCGGGCCGACGCGAACCGCCCCTGCTGCAGGTAGCCGTACTGAAGCCACCAGAGCGTGTGGAAGCTCAGCTCCGTCGGCGCAACGCCGTGCGACTTCACCCACGCGCGCGACGCCGCCCACGCCCGCTCGTTCGACGAGACGACGTCGTCCCACGCGCCGACCTGCACGAAGATGTGCGACGGCATGTGCAGCGCGTGCTCGGCATCCGGGGCGATCCTGGCGTAGGCGCGCGCCGCCGCGAGTGCACGCGGCGCGTAGCGCGGGTCATCCGCCGCGTGGATGAGGTAATGCGCGCCACCAGGATGATTCGGCTCTGCACTGAACACGCTCTGTGCAAGCCGGATCGACTCCTCCGTGCGCGCCTGTTGTTCCGCGGGAGTTCCGCTCTCGTCCAGCAGCAGCGACACCGCGAGCAATGCGCGCGCCTCGAGATCCTTCGGGTACGCCTTCGTCAGCGCGCGAAGGCCCGCGATGTATCCACGGACGCGCGTGGGAAGATCGCTCTTCTCGAACAGCGCCTCGACCGCCGCGCCGTACAGGCGCTCGCGGGGCGAGCCCGCTCGCGCGAGTCGTAGCTCCTTCGACGGACCGAGCTTCGCCAGCGCAGCGCGGGCGGAGTCCGCATAGTCGAGACCCCAGAGCAGCTGCGCGTGCGTCAGCGCCTCTCCCCAGTACGCCATCGCGAAACCGGAGTCGGCCCGCTCGGCGGCGCGGAATGCGGCGCGTGAATCGTCGTACTCGAAGTTGTGCAGCAGGGCGAGCCCGTGAAGAAAGGGCTGTTGC
>DASVNI010000243.1:0-1816 GCA_036383935.1 Gemmatimonadaceae bacterium
GTCCATGCGAATGCGACTGCCTTCGAGCGTGCCTTGCCAGGCACCAACGATGTCCTGCGCCCCGAGCACGGTCGCGAGCGTGAGCCCGAACGTGAGTGCTAAGACGAGCGTGCGGCGGGTCAGTGTCATCGAGCACATCTCTCGGAGCTAGTGTGTCGGCCGTCGCCGCCAGAGTGGCAACGTGTCGTCCGGCTCCTCATTGCGAGGAGCGGTGCCTCCCGTCATCGCGGCGCGACTCGCCTCTCCGCAGAACCCGATGCGATGCGCGCCAGCCTTCCCCGTGCCGTTATCAGGCTGCAGTGCGTTGAACGGGCGGAAGAAGGTCGTATCCCCACGACGGATCGCGACCACGCGACCCGCGTAGGTCAGAGTGTCGCCCTCGCGCGCGAGGGCCGTCGGACCAGCCTCGGCCCAGGCGGTATCCGCTAAGTGCGACCAGTTGCTGTTCGAGAGTCCCACTGCAGTGTAGGCGCGGGTGTACCGCGCGGCGACTGAGTCGGGCGACATCGCGGTGCGATATGCGGCCCACCAGCAGTGCTCGTACTCCGGCTGCGCCCTCGGGGTGATCGCAGTCTGTGGTCTCGTATGGTGACAGCCAACGGCCACCGCCGCTGTGATGGCCAGTAGAATGGTATGAGGCGCGGGAGAATGGCCCATAAGTGTCGGATGCAGAGAGGATTGCCCGAGGCGCGCATCATTCTCAACGGTGACCCAACTCCGCGCTAGAGTCGGCTTGTCCGGGCCCACTGTGCAGCCACTCGAGCCAAGGTACCTTCTCCCGTTATCGTGCACCAACCTCGAGGCTGATGTCCTTCCGCGCGCTTCGCACGACTGGCCATCTCGGCGCGCTCACGGCCCTGGTGATTGCTGCCGCCCCAACCGCGGCACTCGGCCAACTCCGTGGGACGGTCGTCGCGCCGGACGCGCGCCCTGTTGTTGGTGCCTACGTCAGTATCCGTCGCGCGGTGGCCGGCGCCGATACGGGGGTCGCCGCCACGGCGCGCACCGATACTGCAGGCGTCTTTCAGGTGCGCGGGCTCACGTCTGGGCGATATATGGTGCGAGTGCGCGCCCTGGGTTTCGCCCCGTTCGCTCGAGCGGGGGTGGTGCTCGCCTCGAGCAAATCCGACAGCGCATCCAGCGGTGTTCCGCTGCCGCTGGACCTCGGTCGAGTCACGCTCACCCCGCTCGTGACGCATCTCGAACGGGTCCAGGTGACCGAGGAGCGCGATGCAACCGTGCTCGCCGCCGACCGCAACGCGTTCAACGTCCGCGATCTGCCGGCGACCGCCGGTGGCACGGCGGTCGACGTGCTCCGCCAAGTGCCCGCCGTCGAGGTAGACGGCGACAACACCGTCTCGCTCCGCGGCAACACGAACGTGGTCGTGCAGATCGACGGGCGCCCGTCCCCGCTCCGTGGGCAGCAGCTCGGGAACTACCTTGCGCAGCTCCCCGCCAACATGGTCGCGCGCGTCGAGGTGGCGACCAATCCATCGGCCAGGAATGACCCAGATGGTGGCGCTGGCATCATCAACCTCGTGCTGGCTCGACGTGCGGATCTCGGTACGAGCGGCGGGCTCTCCGCCGCGGCTGCAACGAACGGGCTCGCGAGCGTATCGGGCAACCTCGGTCGCCAGGAAGGGCCGTGGACCGGATTCGCCAGCTACGCCTTCTACCGCAGTGAGCCGGCGCTCGTCGGCACCTCGGAGCGCTTCGACGCGAGCGGGGCCAGCTCGGCAGCTCTCTTCGGTACCTTCGACGGTTACCAACGGCCGCTCTCGCATGCCGTGACCGTACGCGGCGAATACCAGATGGG
>DASVNI010000244.1:0-3776 GCA_036383935.1 Gemmatimonadaceae bacterium
CCGCTGACCAACCCCACGGCATATGGCGGTAGCGCGGCGGATGCATTCGACGTCGTGATCCCGTCGATGCCGGGCTACGGCTTTTCCGGAAAGCCGACGAGCCCCGGCTGGGGCCCCGAGCGCATGGCAAAGGCCTGGGCCGAGCTGATGAAGCGTCTCGGCTACGAGCACTACGTCGCGCAGGGCGGCGATTGGGGTGCGTTCGTGGTCGACTTCATGGGTATCCAGGCCCCGCCAGGTTTGCTCGCGATCCACACCAGCATGCCGGGTACGGTACCTGCCGAAATCGACAAGGCCGCTCAGACCGGCGCCCCGGCGCCATCCGGTCTCTCGGCCGACGAGAAGCGCGCTTACGATGGCCTCGCCTTCACGTACAAGCACGTGGCGATGTATCAGGAGATGGCGCAACGGCCGCAGACTTTGTACGCGTTCGCGGATTCGCCCATCGGCCTCGCCGCGTATCTGCTCGACCATGGTGACGCCGGTGGGCAGCCGGCGGCCGCGCTCGTTGCTGGGGTCAACCGCACCTCGAGCTCTACGGGCGAACTGACGCGCGACGAGATTCTCGACGATCTCACGCTCTATTGGTTGACCAACACCGGCGTGTCCGCTGCGCGTCTCTACTGGGAATACAAGGGCGGCTTCTTCAACGTCAAAGGCGTCAAGATTCCAGTCGCCATCACCGTCTTCCCTGGCGAGCAATATCAGGCGCCGCGGAGTTGGGCGGAGCAGGCGTATCCCAAATTGATCTACTTCAACACCGTCGACAAAGGCGGCCACTTCGCGGCCTGGGAAGAGCCGCAGCTGTTTGCGACGGAGCTGCGAAAGGCGTTCAAGTCATTGCGGTAGCTCGGAGGTCGAGTGGGAGCGCTCGATGCTCATCGTGCGCTCCCCGCTCCTGCCGCGCGACGTGCGCGGTCCTCCTCCCATTCGACGAACGGCCCGTCGAAGTCCCTCAGGTGAGTGCCGTCGAACGCCCAGACGCGCGTCGCCACCTCGCGGAGGAACGCGCGGTCGTGGCTCACCAGGAGCACCGTACCTTCGTAATCGTCGAGCGCATCCTCGAGCGCCTCGATGTTCTCGACGTCGAGATGGTTCGTCGGCTCGTCGAGGATGAGGAGATTGGCGCGCAGGAGCGTCATGAGCGCGAGCGCCATGCGCGCCCGCTCGCCGCCGCTCAGCGTGCCAACCTCACGGAACACCTCTTCGCCGCTGAACCCGAACGCGCCGAGGTGATTCTGCACCTGCCCCCGGTTCCAGAGCGGGCGCTGGTCATGGATCGCGTCGAACATCGATTTGCGGAGCGGCAGATCGGCGAGGTCCTGCCGGAACCATGCGGGAGTGATCGACCCGCCGATCCTTGCCTCGCCACTCGCCGGTGCGCGATCGCCGATGATCGTGGAGATGAACGATGACTTCCCCGCCCCGTTGGGCCCGACGAGCGCGACGAAGTCGTTCCGTCGCAGCACGGCGGTGAAGTCTTCCACGAGCACGCGGCCGGGAACTTCGACTGTCAGGTCGTCAATCGCGATCACCTGGTCGCCACCGCGCTCCGCGACCTCGAACTCGAGCGACATCGCCGCGGGATCGCCCGGCGGCGGCGCGAGACGCGGCAGTCGCTCCAGCCGCTTGCGCTTCCCCTTCGCCTGGAAGGAGTTCACGCCGGCGATGTTCCGCCGGATGTACTCCTCTTCCTTCTTCACGTAGGCCCGCTGCTTCTCCAGCTCGCGCTCGCGGGTGAGACGTCGCTCGGCGCGCTGCGGCACGAACTCACTGTAGTTGCCCTTGTACCACTCGCTCGTGCGTGCCTCCACGTGGAGGATGTGCGTGGCGATCGCATCGAGGAAGGCGCGATCGTGCGACACGACGATGACCGTCTCGTTGGCGTCGTGCAGCCACTCCTGGAGCCAGGTCGTGGTGTCGAGATCGAGGTGGTTCGTGGGCTCGTCGAGGAGCAGCAGGTCGGCGGGGGCGATGAGCTGCGCCGCGAGGCCGACGCGCCCGCGCTCACCGCCCGAGAGCGTCGCAACCGGTCGCGTCTTGGACTCTTCGGCGTCGAAGCCGAGTCCCTGGAGCACCGCGTCGACGCGAGCGTGATAGATGTAGCCGCCGAGGTCCGCGAAGCGCTCCTGATCGTGCCCGAAGCGCTCGAGGAATTCGTCGGAGACGTTCTCGCCCAGCTCGCCCAGCTGGATGGCCTGTTCGGCGATGCGCTTCTCGAGGGCGATGACGTTGCGCCACGCGGCCGCGCCCGCGTCCCAGACCGTGGTCGCGCCCTCGAAGGCGCGGTGCTGGTCGAGCAGCGCGTGTCGCAGTCCCGGCTTGCGCGCCACGCTCCCCACCGTGGGCTCCATGTCCCCGGTGATCAGCTTGAAGATCGACGACTTGCCGGCGCCGTTGCGGCCGATGATCCCCCACCGCTCGCCATCGGCGACGGTGAAGGTGACGTTCTTGAAGAGCTCAGTCGCGCCGAAGGAGACGCCGACGTTGGACAGCGAGAGAAGAGTCACGCGGAAGCAGGAGAAGCCCGAGGAAGCAGTGGCGCCGGATACGAGCGCCCTTGAAAGCTAAGCGCTTGCCTCGCCTCGTGAGCCGCTCGAGACCCGCCTAGCCGTCGCCCTCGTCGTCGTGCGGCTGAACGCCGAACAGGTCATCGAGCTCGCTCTCGCCCGCATGCTCGTCGAGCCAGTCGAAATACGCGTCGCTGCCTGCGTTGATGCGCTGGCGCATGATCGGCGGCTCGAGCCAGCGATCGACTTTGGCGAGCAGCATACGCCAGACGGGGTACAGCAGGAGCACGAGGAGGAGCGCCATGCCTGGAATTTACCCCTCCGCGACCATGCTTTCCTGCCGCGCGTCGTCAGAGGGTGCGTCGCCGGCTGCGCATGCGTGCGCGAATGCGCGGCCCAGCGATGCTTGCCACCAGACCGGCCACTCCCGCCCAGAAGGCGATCGCGCTGGGCCGCGAGACGGGTTGTCCCTCCGCGCGGGCCGCCCACAGGCCGAATGCGCCAGCCGCGGCGATCACCACCTGCGCGACGAGGCCCACGCGCTGCGCGACGAGGCGGGCGCGAGAGCGTGGAACCGCCGACCTGGTTGCTGATTCGGTCGTCACGGCTGAAGTCAGGCCCTGGATGGCATGCGCGACAATCTAGTGCCGAGAGTGAGACGTGTATGCCGAGTCGATCAGGCGCAGATACTCACGCAGCGGTGGCAGGCCAACAGTCGCGCGTCTGGCGTCTACTCCGGCGGAATCAATCATCGGCTTGAGCACCGCTCGACCAGCGACGAGTGACAGTTGAGTGCCGTACACCTGCGGGGCGCCGCGAGCGGTGGCAACGCGATCGGTGAGGAGGGCCAGTTGCTGCCCACTGGCCTCCCCCGCGCGATAAGCCTGCGCGAGGAGAGGAAGGACGCGAGCCTGGAACGCGGTATCGGCGTCCGCGTGCTGGATCAGCAGAAAAGCAGCGTCGGCACCATCCGTTCCGACGATCGAACGACCCGGCCAGCCGCGGCGAGCCACCGTCTCGGCGAGCCACCTCGTGTTCTCGCCATCGACGTCCCCCACGCGCGCAATGAGCGCACTGTCTGGCTGTTCGCTCTCTCGCTGTGCGGTCGCAAGTCGCCCACGGACAGCCTCGTCAGCCGACATTCGCTGAAGAAGCTCTGCCCGGAGTGAGGTGTCCCGCACAGCCGGTTGACCTGATGTAGCACTTGTGCGGCTCGAGCACGCACCGGTGAGAACGACCGCCAGCGCGAAGACCCGTAGCACGGGC
>DASVNI010000245.1:0-2544 GCA_036383935.1 Gemmatimonadaceae bacterium
ACGGTGGAGATCGCGCGCGACGCGCGCGGAGTCGCCGTCCCGCGCGAGGTGACCGAGGCGATGGCCACGATGCCACCCGTCTTCCCGAAGCGGAGCGTCGCGATCGGAGAGCGCTGGCAACGCGAGATGCCATTCACCTCCTCCAATCCGCTCGGCGGGCCGGGCGCCAGCGGCCGCGTGCGCGCCGAGTTTCGACTGGATTCGCTCGGACGGCACGGCGAGCTGGCGTACGTCTCGATGCGCGGCGAGATCATTCCCGACGACGACCGGTCGGGTTCCGATCTCTCGGGGCACATGTCCGGCGTGATGCAGGTGGACCGCCGGCGCGGGTGGATGACCGACTCACGTTTCACGTTCGTCGTCATGTCGCTCGTCACGGCGCCGGCCGGCGCTGCGGCCGCGCCGATGAAGTTTCTGACAAAGGTGACCCAGCGGTTGCGCACCATGGACAAGTGGTGAACCGCCGCTAGACTTTCACGAGTGGCGGAGTGAGTCAACCTCCGCGCGCGCAATCGCTTAGCGCGCCGAGCACCACCCGACCCAGGCCCCCGAAGCTTTCTGCGCCTCGTCCACCTCGCCGATCTGCACCTGGGATACCGCCAGTATCAGCGGCTGACTCCGCGTGGGATCAACCAACGCGAGGCAGACGTTGCACTGTCGTTCACGCGTGCGATCGACAAGATCATCGAGCTGGCGCCCGAAGTCGTGCTCATCGCGGGCGATGTGTTCCATCAGGTCCGGCCGACGAACACGGCGATCCTGCACGCGTACATCCAGTTCGCGCGCCTGCGCGCTGCGCTGCCGCAGACCGAAGTGGTGATGATCGCGGGGAACCACGACACGCCACGCTCCGCAGAGACGGGCTGCATCCTGCGCCTCTTCGTGCCGCTCGGGATCCACGTCGTGGAAGCCGAGCCGCGCGCGCTCGAGTTCCCGGAGCTGGATCTCTCGGTGCTCGCGGTCGCCGACAATCAGTATCCGCGGCCGAAGCTCACGCCGAGCGGATCGCGGCGGTGGAACGTGCTGCTCCTGCACGGCGAGGTCGAGGGAATGCTCGGGCCCTTCGCCGCGACGCACGAGATGGCGACGCAGGAGATCCCGCAGGAGGATCTCCACGCGACGCGCTGGGACTACATCGCGCTGGGGCACTATCACGTCTATCGACGGATGTCGCCCAACCAGTTCTACAGCGGTTCGCTCGACTACACGAGCACGAACAGCTGGGGCGAGCGCATCGAGGAAGAGATGGCGGGGGTGCCGGGCAAGGGCATCGTCGAGCACGATCTCGCCACGGGCACGCACACCTTCCATCCGCTGCAGCCGTCGCGCGAGTTCGTGGATCTGCCGATGGTGTCGGCGCGCGGGCTGACGACGGAGGAGGTCAACGCCCGCATCGCCGCGGTGGTCGAGGCGTGTCCGGGCGGCATCGACGACAAGGTGGTGCGGCTGGTGATCCGTGATCTGCCGCGCCACATCACGCGGCAGCTGGACCACAAGCAGCTGCGCGAGTTCCGCCGCCGTGCGCTGCACTTCCATCTCGACACGCGTCGTCCGGAGATCATCCGCTCGGTGGGCCACGGCGCACCGGGGCGGCGTCCCTCGCTCGCCGACTTCGTGCGCGACAAGCTGCGCGAGCGCGTGGTGCCGGCCGACGTGGATCGCGACGCGCTCGTGACGCTGGGCCTGCGCTACCTGAAGGACGCCGAGGAGAAGGACAGTCCGTCCGCGGCGCTGCCGCCGGGCGTCGGAGGCTAGATGCGGCTCAACAGCCTCCGTCTCCAGAACTTCCGGCAGCACCTCGACACGTACGTCACCTTCGATACCGGGCTCACCGGGATCATCGGTGCGAACGGGTCGGGCAAGTCGACGTTGCTCGAAGCCATCGCGTGGGCGCTCTACGGTCAGGACGCGGCGCGCGGGAAGAAGGAGACCATTCGCTCGCTGCGCGCCGGCCCGAACGCGCGCGTGAAGGTGGAGCTCGACTTCGAGCTGGGTGGGCATCGCTATCGCGTCGAGCGCGGACTGACGACGGCGGAGCTCTATCTCGACGGCGCCGATGCGCCGATCGCGAACTCCCTCACGGGCGTCACCGAGCTGCTGCGGCGCCGGCTCGGCATGAGCCGCGACGAGTTCTTCAACACGTACTTCACGGGGCAGAAGGAGCTCGACGTGATGGCGGCGATGGCGCCGTCGGAGCGGGCGCAGTTCCTCTCCCGCGTGCTCGGCTACGAGCGCCTGCGCACCGCGCAGCGGCTCGTGCGCGAGAAGGGGCGATTGCTCGCCGCGGAAGCGGCGGGGGTGCGCGCGACGATGCCCGATGCGGCGAGCGTCGAGCGCCTCCACGTGGACGCGCGCGAGCGACTGGTGCGCGCCAGTCAGCGGGTGCGCGAGAGCGAGGAGCGGCGTAATCGCGCCGCCGCCGACCTGGCCGACATCGTCCCGCGTTGGCTCGCCGCGCAGCGTGAGCGCGAGCAGCTCCAGGAGGCGCTGGCCGAGCTCCGCGTCGCCGAGAGCGAAGCGTCGGCGTACTCGCGCGACGCCGAC
>DASVNI010000246.1:0-2250 GCA_036383935.1 Gemmatimonadaceae bacterium
CATGCTGGCGAAGCGCTGCCGCACCGGCGCCGGCCGCATCCAGCGCAGCAGGAGCTCGGCCTGCTCGCGCGGGTCGCCACCCGGTCCGGTGAGATCGTGCTCGCGCTCCAGCGCGGCGACGAGCTGCCGGAAGCGCTCGACGGTGCCGTGCCGATGATGCACGCAGAGCTGATAGCGCGTGCGCGCGTCGCCGTCGCGGCGCACGGTGACGCGGTCGCAATGGAGCTCGATGCGAGGACGGCCCAGCAGGTCGCGCTGTGCGTGGCGCGTCACCCGCTCCACCTGCAGCTCCGTGCGCGCCACGAGCGCCGACGGATCGACGAGCACGAGCAGTCGCCGCCGAACGGCGGTGTCCTGCGTGACCGCTTCGGCCGGATCGGCCGAGCGAACGCGCGCGTCGATTGCCTCGGGCGACGTACCGGGAACGCGCAACGACAGCCGGTGCGGGGCACGCGCGCCGATGCGCAGGCGACAGACGATCCCGCGTGCCCGGAGCGTGTCGTCGGGCGTGTCGAGGTAGACGTCGCGATGCGTCGTGTGCCGCGGCTCGCCACTGCGAATGCCCAGTGGAAGCGGCGCGCGAGCGAGCGCATCCAGCTCCGCTGCGGAGCGGAGCTCGTACCGCGCGACCGTCATGCGATGCTCCTCGCGGTGTCGCTCAGCCCCGCCGTATGCAGCGGTCGAAGACGTTCCGCTTCGCATCGTTCGGCGAGCGGACGTCCTTGTAGAAGTCGTCGAAGTACTGGAGTGTCTCCTTCACGACGCCCGGGTTCATCAGCTTGCCGATCTCGTCGTGGTAGAGCGCGTAGATCGCGTCCTTCTTCTCCTGCAGCACGGCGAGCGCCGCGGGGAACTCGTCGGCCAGCTCGCAGTAGCCCATGAACTTCCTCGTGCGGACGTTCGGCACGCCGTAGTCCGGTGGCGGCACCGCGTAGCTCGTGTTCACCGCGCCCGAGAAGTCGAAGTCGTACGCGACGGGAAGCATGCGACCGTCCATCGTGGCGAGCAGCTCGGTGTTGTGCAGCCCGTTGAAGGAGAAGTCGAGGTTGCCGATGAAGTACTCGAACAGATACGCGAGAGCGAGCTCCTTCTGCTCCAGGTCGGACGGCCCTGCGCCCTTCATCTTCACGATGCGCGAGAGATTGCGGCTCGCCAGCTGCTGCGGGTCCTCGACGACGATCGCGTAGCGCTCCGCCTCCTTCTTCTGGGAGGCGCTATCGACGTACGCCAGCTTGACGAGCCGGACGCGATGGCTCACCGGCGTGAGGAGCTGGTAGATCCGGTAGAGCTGGAATTCCTGCAGGATGTACTGCTCGTAGGCATCCGTGTCCTTGCAGTAGCTGACGAGCTTCGGGTTCTCGAGATCGTCGAAGAATGTGTTCTTCGTCGCCTTGTCGCCGAAGTTGAGCCGGACCGGAGGGAAGGTGCAGTTGCGGAGACGCCAGATGCCACGCGTGCGGACCTTGAGCGGCATCTGTGCCTGCTTGCCGGCGCTGTCGTAGGTGAGCGACGCCCAGTGGTAGGGCGCCTCTTCCCCCTTGTCCTTCCGGAGCTGCTTGATGTTCGTCGTCAGCGTCATCGCGAGCGGCGTCTCGGCGCGGAAGAAGGGCGGCACCTCCTTCTCCGGCTTGGGATCCTTCGGCGCCTTCTTGTCCTTCTTCTCCTTCTTGGCGTCGGCGGGCTTGTCGCCCTGCGCCGAGAGGCGCGTGGGGAGGAGACCGCAGACGAGGAGCAGCACCAGCGCGAGCAGGGTGGATGCGCGCAGCGAACGCGTCGAGCGCGTCGTACGGCCGGAGTCGGCGGTCATGGTCAGATCAGTTCGACGGTGAGCACCTGGTCCGAGCCGGAGGCGCGGAGCAGGGCGAGCAGATCATCCGTTGTTGCCTTCTTCTTGAGCTGCACGTGGTACTCGGCCGTCTGCACGCCCTCGGCGTCACCGATGGCGCCGATGCGCCAGGTCTTCACGTTCTCGGTGAGTCGCGGATCGACGGCGCGCCGCATCGCGGCCAGATCGTTCGTGCGGATACGCACGCGAACCTCCTGCGGCGCCTCTTCCCCATCACCTTCCTGCGACTGTGCGCGCTTCCACGCGCGCTGCGCGACGCCCTCGAGCTGCTCGCGCGTCATGTTGCGGAACACCTCGTCATCGATCCGGGCGACGAACGTCCCGGTTCGCGCGAGCTGGCGCGCGCGCTTGAGCCGCTGCTCGGCGATGCGCCCGTCGCGCTCCACCGGCGCGCTCCCGAAGTC
>DASVNI010000247.1:0-3811 GCA_036383935.1 Gemmatimonadaceae bacterium
GCTCGTTCTCCGGCTTGTCGAGCGAGTTGAACAGGATTCGCTGGATCGCCCACAACAGGTAGGCGGCCGACGTGATCACGGTCGTCGTGGCGATGAGCGACAGCACCGGCGAGGTCCGGAACGCCCCGATCAGCACGAGGAACTCGCCGACGAACCCGTTCGTGCCCGGCACGCCGATCGAGCTGAACGTCACGAGCGTGAGCAGCGCGGCGAACATCGGTACGACGCGCGCGATCCCGCCGTACGACTCGATGAGCCGCGTGTGCCGCCGCTCGTAGATCATGCCGATCAGGAAGAAGAGCGCGCCCGTGGAGATGCCGTGGTTGATCATGACCATGAGCGCACCCTGCACACTCTGGACGGTCATGGCGAAGATCCCCAGCATCACGAAGCCGAGGTGGCTCACGGAGCTGTAGGCGACGAGCTTCTTGAAGTCCGGCTGCACGAGCGACACGAGTGCCCCGTACACGATGCCGATCACGGCGAGGGCGAGGACGATCGTGCGGACCGTCTCGTTCATCGCCGCGCCCGGGAAGAGCGGCACCGCGAGGCGGAGGAAGCCGTACGTGCCCAGCTTCAGCATGATCGACGCAAGCACCACCGAGCCCGCCGTGGGCGCCTCGACGTGCGCGTCGGGCAGCCAGGTGTGCAGCGGGAACATCGGCACCTTGACCGCGAAGGCGAGGAAGAAGGCGCCGAACAGCCAGTACGCCGCGGTCGGTGTGATCCGCGCCGTGTTGAGGATCGCGTCGTACGAGAAGTTCGGGACGACGGTTGGCACGCCGTGCACCAGCGTCTCGGGCTGCTGCACGCCGAGGTACACGATGCCGACGAGCATGAGCAGCGAGCCGACCATCGTGTAGATGAAGAACTTGAGGCTCGCGTAGATGCGCCGTTCCCCGCCCCAGATCCCGACGATGAAGTACATCGGGATCAGCATCACCTCCCACATGATGTAGAACAGGAACAGATCGAGCGCCATGAAGACGCCGAGCATGCCCGTCGTGAGAATGAGCATGAGCGCGTAGTACGTGCGCGTCTTGCGCCGGATGTACGTCCAGCTCCCGTACGACGCGAGCAGCATGATGAAGGTCGTGAGCAGCACCATCATCAGCGAGATTCCGTCGAGCCCGAGGGTGAAACGAATGCCCCAGGCGGGGATCCAGCGGCGGTCGAACGACTGCTGCCAACCGGCGAAGGTCGGGTCGAACGCCCACCACAGGCCGAGCGAGAGCAGGAATTCGAGCGCGAAGACGATCGTCGCCAGACGACGCGGCCCGGCCGCGGCGCCGGACGCGACCTCGTCCTCGTCGGGGGCAGCGGGGGAACGACCACTCACCAGAACGAGCGCCGCGCCGATCAACGGAAGGATCAGCAGCGCGGGCAGGATCCAGTAGTCGTAGTGGACTGAGAGCAGAAGCTCGCGCATCGGGTTATCTGAAGGAGAAGGCGCCGAGAACGAACAGCACGCCGACGACGAGGACCCAGGCGTAGGTGCCGACGCGTCCTGACTGGAGCTGCGATCCGAGGTATCCGACCGCGCGCGATGCCCAACCGCCCATCGGCACGGCGCCCACGGCGGCATCGTCGTCCTTGCTCTGGAAGAGCAGACGCGTGAGGCGATCGATCACGCCGTTGTCGACCCCGCGCCAGAGCAGACCGCGCGAGACGCCGACCACCGGCTCGACGACGCCGGCGTCGTAGATCTCGTCCACGTAGTACTTGTCGGCCAGCACCTTCTCGAAGCCGTGCTCCGCCGGCGACTGCGCCGCGGGGACGAGCGTGTCGGGCTTGAGGCGCATGAAGGCGAGGGCGATACCGGCAATCGCGACGAGGACCGCCACACCGATCAGCGAGTACTCGGTGCCGTGCGACGCCTCGATCGGTGCGCCTCCCGTGACGCGCAGCGCCCCCTGCCCGACCACCGGCTCGAGCCAGTGCTCCAACGCGCCCACCGGTCCGAGCGGGAGCAGCGCCGGCAGGTTGAACCAGCCGCCGAAGACGCTGAAGATGCCCAGCACGACGAGCGGACCGGTCATGATCCACGGCGCTTCCTTCAGATGCTCGCGCTCCTTCTCGCCCGTGCGGTTCGGGCCGTGGAAGGTGTAGATCATCATGCGCGTCATGTAGACGGCCGTCATGAACGCGGCCGCGAGTCCGAGCACGTACGCGAGGTACATGATCGCGCTGCCCGGAATGCCGAGCCAGTGCGCGTCGGCGAGCGTCGAGTGGCCCGCGCGCAGGAAGAGCGATCCGAGGATCTCGTCCTTGGAGAAGAAGCCCGAGAAGGGCGGAATGCCCGCGATCGCCAGCGTGGCCGCCCACATGAGCGCCCAGGTGATCGGCATGTAGGCCTTGAGCCCGCCCATGTTCCGCATGTCCTGTGCGTCCTCGTGCTTGTGCGTCACGTGATACGCCGCGTGCATGGCGTAGATCACCGAGCCCGAGCCGAGGAAGAGCAGCGCCTTGAAGAAGGCGTGCGTCATGAGGTGGAACATGCCCGCGACGTACGCACCGGAGCCGACGCCGACGAACATGTAGCCGAGCTGCGAGACCGTCGAATAGGCGAGGACTTTCTTGATGTCCCACTGCTTCAGGCCGATCGACGCCGCGAAGATGGCCGTCAGCGCGCCGATCAGGACGACGGTGAGTCCGGCCGCCGGCGCGAGCGAGAACAGGACGTTGCTGCGCGCGATGAGGTAGACGCCCGCCGTGACCATCGTCGCCGCATGGATCAGCGCGGAGACCGGCGTCGGGCCCGCCATCGCGTCCGGCAGCCAGACGTAGAGCGGGATCTGCGCGCTCTTACCCGCGCAGCCGAGGAAGAAGAAGAGGCAGATCGCCGTCACCACCACGCCGCCGAACTGGAGCTGCGACGCCGCGGCGTTCACACCGACGAAGTCCAGCCGGCCGATGTTGGCGAACAGCATGAACATCGCGACGAGGAAGCCGAAGTCGCCGATGCGGTTGACGATGAACGCCTTCTTGCCGGCGTCGGCGTTCGCCTTCTCGCTGAACCAGAAGCCGATGAGCAGGTACGAGCAGAGTCCGACCCCTTCCCACCCGATGAACAGGATCGGATAGCTCGAGCCGAGCACCAGCACGAGCATGAAGAAGACGAACAGGTTCAGGTAGGCGAAGTACCGGGGATAGCCCGGATCGTCCTGCATGTAGCCGACGCTGAACAGATGGATGAGCGCGCCGACGCCCGTGATGATCAGCACCATGACCATCGACAGCTGATCGAGCTGGAACGCCGCGTCGATCTGCAGGTCGGCAACCGGTAGCCACGAGAAATAGCGCTGGACGAACGGCGCGTGGAGCTCACCCGCCCCACGCATCGCGGCGAAGATCGCGAGCGCGAGTCCGAACGCAACGATCAGGACGCCAGGTCCGATCAGGCTGACGAGGCCCGCGTAGCGATGGCGCCGGATCTCGTGATGGTCGTCGCCATGACCACCACCACCGGTCTCGTCGTGCGCCGCGTGTAGCTCGGGGTGCGCGTCGTGGCCACCATCACCGTGCGCCGCGCCCGGATCGGCCGGCCCGGGATGATAGGCGGTCACGAGCGAGAGCAGCCCGTTCAGGACGAACCCGAGCAAGGGCAGCAGCGGGAGGAGCCAGAGGTACCTGGCGGCCGTCCCACTCAGCGGGTGCACCCCCGCCGTTACGGCTTCCTGGAGGAGCATCAGCCCTTGAGGATGTTGATGTTGGACAGATCGACCGTCTGCTTGTGCCGGAAGAGGGCGATGATGATCGCCAACCCGACCGCGGCTTCGGCGGCGGCCACCGTCATGACGAAGAAGACGAA
>DASVNI010000248.1:0-7360 GCA_036383935.1 Gemmatimonadaceae bacterium
CATGAGCGCCGTGATCGTCGCCGAATCGATCCCGCCCGAGAGGAAGGCGCCGAGTGGCACGTCGGCCATGAGCCGCAGCCGCACCGCTTCCTTCAGGCGGTCACGGTATTCCTCGATCAGCTCTGCGTCGGGGCGCGTCTCCTCCGCCTCGGCCTCGAACTGCAGATCCCAGTACCGCCGCGTACGGATCTCGCCGTTGCGCCAGACCAGCGTGTGCCCCGGCAGCAGTCGCTTGATGCCCGCCAGCAGCGTCCCTTCGCCCGTCGTGGCGTGGTTCGCGAGGTAGTCGGGGAGAGCGTCCTCTCGCAGGGCGGGACGTACCATCCCACTGGCGAGTATCGCCTTCATCTCGGAGCCGAACACCAGCGTTCCGTCGTCGAGCAGCGCGTAGTACAGCGGCTTCACGCCGAAGCGGTCACGCGCCAGCGTCAGGGTCCGCGTGCGCCGGTCCCACACCGCGTACGCGAACATGCCGCGCAGCTCTTCGGGCGCCGCCTCGCCACGCCGCTCGAAGATGTGCAGCACCGTCTCGGTGTCGCAGTGCGTGCGGTATTGCACGCCGTCGGCCTGCAGTGCGGCCATCAACGCCGGGTGATTGAACACCTCGCCGTTGTAGATCAGCTGGAGCGAGCCATCCTCGCTCGCCATCGGCTGCGTGCCGTGGACCACGTCCACGATGCTCAATCGCCGATGTCCCAGAGCGACGCCCGGCTCGACGAACACGCCGTAGCCGTCCGGCCCGCGGTGCGAGATCGTGTCTCGGAGTCGCGTGAACGCCCCCTCGTCGATCGAGCGCGAGGAGCCGTCAGGAATCACGATGCCACAGATGCCGCACATGTCGTCAGCCTTGTCCTGTTGATCCGGTCTGGAACTGCACGGGCCACCAACGTCCGTGCTCGTAGCGTGCCGCAAATGGCTGGCCCGCCGCGATCACCTGACGCTCCAGGCCGGCGCCCTCGGCATACGTCGCGCCGAGGAGGTACAACCGATCCGGCGAGCCATCCGAGTGCCTGGTCTCCACGGTGCACTGTGCGTCGCTCTGCACCCCCGCCGATTCGATCGCCGCCGTCGCGCCGCGCCACACGATTCGATCGACGAAGCGCGAGCCCACCACGTCCGCGACGCGCGTGCCGTCGGTGCCATTCGCCATTCGCGTATGCGCCGGGCTCGGGACGAGCAGGGTGCCCACGCGCTGCCGGCCCTGGCCACCGAGCGTGATGCCGACGTACGCGGACTCACGCTTCTCCCCGTACGCCTCCGATCGCCACGTCTTCCCCGTCTCCAACCGCCCTTGGCCCAACGCGCACAGCAGGAGCAGCGCGCCGGAGGTGCGCGCTGGATTCGCGATCTCCACGGCGTGCGTCCCCTCCCGCGCCAGCGCGAGATCGGGTGCGCAGTGCCAGTGCACGGTGAGCTCGTGCGCGCCCGACGCATCGAGCGCATCGAGCACGACGAGATAGCGCCCGTGCACCAGGAGAAGGCTCCGTTCGTGCACCGCCGGATCGGCCAGCCGGGCGTAGCCATCGTGCGAGCCTCTCCAGAAGTCCGCGCCCGGCGCCGATAGCCACGCGTGCACGGTCGTCTGCGCGACGTGACGCCAGTGGAACAGTCCTCCGGTCAGCGACGAGCTCTCCCCGTCGACCGTCGCCGTGTTGTGCGACGCCGATTCCCGGAATTGCTCGCGCTCCACGCCCGTGTAGCTGAATGTTCCACTGTCCGTCAGCACCGTTCGGCCATTCGCCGCCACCTCGACCGCGAGCGCATCCGCGTGCGCATGGCCGCAGTTGAGCGAGCCGTGCGGGCCGCCGTCGACCAGGGCCCACGTCGCGTTCGCACTCCAGCCGTCGCGCAGCACGTAGAACCCGCCGTCCGGAAAGCCGCGGCTTCCTTCGCTCGGCGGCTGCGGGCGGATGGACGACAGTGTCTGCGCACCCTGGACGCCGAGCAGCCAGAGGCACTCCTCGACGGCCGCTCCTCCCGCGCAGCGCATGTCGCTCCGCGTGAAGAGCGCGGCGCCTGTCGCGAGCGTCGGCCGCGCGTCGCGCGTCGGCAGTGCGTCGAGGCGGATCAGCCGTCCGCCGTCGTCGTCGCCGACGAGCGGCACGGTGCCATCCGGATGGACAGCGTGCACGAGGAATTCGTCCAGCCGCTCCACCCGTTCGCGCACCGCGTCGTCCCGCGCCCAGCCATTTGCGTCCGCCAGCACGAGCGCGTGGTGATAGATGTCCGCCGTGTACCGGTGATAGTAGAGCGCCTGCTCGAAATAGGTCCCGTCCGGCCGCGCCTGACGGAAGAGCTGATCGCGCAGGATGCTCCAGCCCAGTCGACGCCAGGACTCTGCCGCCTCGAAGATCGGCAGTGCCGTGCCGAGGTAGAGCAGCCCGAGCGCCTCGCCGGTGAGATGCGTGTTCGGGCTGTAGTAGGTCGACAGGTAGCGCTCGATGTGCACGCCATGCCGTCGCAGCGATTCGAGCGTCGTCGCCAGCAGGGCATCCGTCAGCTGCGGTGCCTCGGCGAAAAGCTGGAGCGCCCACAGCCACGAGATGGCCCGATACGAGACCTCGAGACTGCTCGCCCAGTTCACCCCCAATCGCGGCGGATTGGCCGCGATCCAGCTCGAGAGCTGCGCCGCGAACGCGTCGGCGTATCGCGAATCGTGCGAATAGGCGTAGGCCTGGCCGAGCGTGACGAAGTGCTGATGGCGATTCACTTCCCACAGCAGCTTGTAATCGCCGACGGTCGCTGGATCGAGATACTGGATCGTGCTCCAGTGCCGCATCGGCGCACGGATCCCGCTCTTCGGATCGCAGTGCCAATCGATCGGATCACCGAAGCTCACATGGCGGTGGCCCAGGAGGTCGAACGTTCCGTCGACCGCGCGCTCGGCGCGGCAGCGAATGCTCGTCTCCGCGTCGGGCGCAGCTCGGCGCAGCGCGGCGACCGTCGTCGACAGCTGGCGCAACCCCGGCGTGATCCCCTCGGCGAGTCGCCGCCGCGCGTCGGCAACCGCGCGCGCGGGATCGTCACGCAGCGTGCTCACGACGCCACGCGGCGAGCGGGCGATGTCATAGGCGTCGCCGCTCAGCGCGAGTCCGATGCGCTCGCGGAACGAGCTGAGCACCTGCACTCCCCGCACCCGCAGCTCGTCAGGGAGCGTCTTTACGGTGCGGCGGCGAAGGCGAGGATCGGGAACGGACACCACGCCACGCCTCATTGAATGCTTGCCTCGCCGATCAACGTGGCGGGGGCGTGGTGCTCCTCCTCGTCGCTCACCGGCGTCGCGCTCGGTGCCTCCGCGCCAACGAGCCGGCGGTACAGCGCCGCCCAGCCGTCGCCGACCGCCTCCCACGTGTACCGTCGCTGCACGTCCGACAGCCCCTCGTCGATCACGCGGCGTGCGAGCGCGGGATCGTCGAGCAGGCGCAGCGCTGCGTCCGCGAGCGCCGCATGGTCGCCGCAGTCGACGAGCAGCCCATTGCGCTCGTGCTCGACGACGTAGGGAATCCCGCCGGCGCGCGTCGTCACCACGGGCAGACCGCAGGCGAACGACTCGATGATCGAGTTGGGCATGTTGTCGATGTCCGAGGCGTTCAGGTAGACGTCCGCCTCGTCATAGTAGCGACCCATCTCCGTCGGCTTCACCGCCCCCACGAATTCGACGTGGCGCAGTGCCAGCTCGCGGGCGAGGGCGTGCACGCGCTCGCGCTCGGGGCCATGGCCCACGACGATCAATCGTGCGTCGGGCCGCCGCGCCTGGATCTGCGCGAACGCCCGCAACAGGCACGGCACGTTGTACAGCGTCTGGAAGTTGCGGTTCGACAGGAACACCGGCCGCAACACGTCGCGGCGACGGTAACGCACGGCGTCGGGATCCACGAAGTTCGCGATCGATTCGGCCCGGATGCCGAAGCGCGCGAAGACGTCCACCAGATAACCCGACGGCGTCGCCACCGCATCGGCGCGCTGCAACGTGGGCACCGACGTCTTCGGCCAGCGCGTCAGATGGTCCTCCGCCTCGCCGCTCCGATAGTTCACCACCACGCGCTTGCCGAGCCACTTGCCGATCAGGATCGCCGGCGTCGGCGCGAGCAGGAACGACCAGTAGGACGCGCTGAACACGTGCACGACGTCGTACTGCGGCAGCCGGCGGAGCAGAGACTCCACGTACGCGATCGACGTGGCGATCGTCCGCACGTACTTCACCCGCTGCAGCTGCCGCAGCAGCGCGTTCGTGCGGGGATCGTGCGGCAGGAAGTCCACCTCGAGCCCCGGCACCATGCGCAGCCGCTCGAGCAACCGCTGGGCGGCGACGGCCTGTCCGCCGAGGATCGAGAGGGACGGCGCGACGAGGCACACGCGAATGGGCCGCGTCGCACTCCCGCTCCCCGTGCGTGGCTCAGACATCCGACGCCGCCTGGGCACGCTCCGCATGCACGCGCGCCTTCCGCGGCATGAAGAACGCGCTCATGCCGGTCATCCACCCTTCCACGTCGAGCGCCGAAAGGTTGGAGGTGTCCACCAGTCGCGGGAGCAGCAACGGCTCGGTCTTGCTCGAGGCCAGCCCCGGGTCGCAGGTCGTGGCCGTCTGCACCCCGGCTTCGCGAAGCCAGGGCAGGAACTCGGAGAGGTAGACGCCGCTCGGATAGCAGAAATGCCGCGCCACGCCGTCGCGGATGGCGTCGATGCGCCGGCGGTTGTCGGTGATCTCGCGCATGAACAGCGCGTGATCGTCCGGTGTGCGATGACGGTGGGTGTGGAGTTGTACGTCCACTCCCTCCCGCGCGATCTCCGCCGCCTCATCGGGCGTCATCACGGTCAGAATACGCTTCGCGCGCAGCGCCTCGTAGTCGTCGCCGAGCAGGCCGGCAAGTCGTTCGGCGAGCGCGATGCGCTCGGGCAGCGGAAGCTGCTCCCGTGCGACGTGGTCCATGATCTCCCGGTGCGCGCGCCGCCGCCCGCCGTCCGTCGACAGATCCCAGGCGCTCTCTTGGCCGAGGATCGGGCGCGTGTCCGGCTGCGGCATCCGCAAGCGTGCGCGCCAGAGCAGGTAGGAGCAGAACAACCCGAAGATCGGCTTCTGATACTCCGAGTAGAACGTCGTCAGGTAGACCGTCGCCGGAAGCCCGTACTGCTTCAGGAGCGGCAGCGCGCGCGCCTGGAAGTCGAACATGCCATCGTCGAACGTGAGCGCCACGCTCCGTGGCGGCAGCGTGCGCTCGTACAGGCGACGGATCGCCTCGTCCAGCGGCAGCACGTTGTAGCCGCCGTCGCGCAGCATGCGAAACCGCGACTCCAGCATGGCGGGGCTCATCGAGTACGTCGGCGACCACTCGTGCTCGTCGTCGATCGAGACGCTGTGGTAGCACAGGATCAGCAGGCGGCGCTGACGCCACTTGCTGTCCCGGATGCCGTTCAGGAGTCCCAGGCGCGACGACGCGCCAAGCACGCGCCGCTTCAGCACCACCGTCCTGGGCGGCGCGGCCGTCGGTGTGTCGTTGGCAACCGCCTGGGACAGTGGGCCAGTCGGGTCCGAGGACCGGGTTCTCGTATCCGGTGTCTGGGACGTCGTCATGCGTGCCACACATCCCAGCGCCCGCGCGCGCCATTCGCCGTCGCGCGCACGGTCGCCACCTGGATCAGGATGCTCGATACCACCGCGCTCCGCAGCACGCGGAACGGCTTCGAGCGCAGCTGCAGCAGCGCGGCGAACACCACCGCGCCCGCCAGGAGCCACACGATGCCGACGTTCCGCTCGAGTGTCACCACTGCCCACACCGCGCACACCAGCACCCAGTACGGCGTGAGCAGGCGAAGCAGCTTGTGCGTCACGAACTGCGCCCAGATGGGATTGCGCACCGGCACCAGCGTCGCCGGCAACCACGCGCACAGCTGGAGCACGCCGGTCAGCGTGCGCACCTTGCGCCGGTACTCGTTCGCGTCGGTCGTGTCGCGCGTCTCGTACGCACGCGCGGCGTCCACGAAGTCCACCCGATGCCCGGACAGGGCGAGCTGCATCGGCACATACAGGTCGTCGAGAATGAGCCCCTCCGGGAGTGGCGTCCACAGCGACCGACGCATCGCGTAGATCGCTCCCGTGACACCCACCGCGGAGTGCACTTGCGCCTCGCGCCGACGCAACCAGCGCTCGAGCGCCCAGTACAGGCGCAACGGCAACGCCGGTGCGCGTTCGCCGCGCGCCAGCTCCAGTCGACCGGACGCGGCGCCCACCCTCGGGCGCATGACCGCCTGCGTGAGCAGGGCGATCGCGTCGGCGCCGAACCGCTGGCCACTGTCCGCGAACACCAGCACGTCGCCGCGTGCGGCGCGCACTCCGGCATTCAGCGCGGATGCCTTGCCACCCGGCTCGTCACCGCGGACGATGCGTACGCGCTCGCGACCCGCACCGCTCCACATCGGAAGCGTCTCCGTCGCCCGCGCGTCGTACGCCACGACGACATCCAGCAGTGACTCGGGATATTCACTCTGCAGGAGATCGTTCACCCGCTCACGCACGGCCATCACGTCCGCACGCGTCGCCACGATCGCCGTCACGCGCGGCAACGGCGCCGGCCGCCCACCGGCGGCTTCGACGTCGCGTCGCACCAACGCGGCGATCGCACCGATCAGCGCAGGATACAGCCCCCACACCGCGACGATGCAGAAGAGGGACGCGAGGGCCGCGACGCTCAACATGTCAGCACGGGTAGGCGTGACGACCTTGCCGTTGCACGATCACGCGACCTGTGTCGCGATGCCGAGCCGCGGTGCTCCTTCGCCTGACGCCGCGTTCGCGCGAAACCATTCCCACGTACGGCGCAGCCCCTCGCGCAGACCGACCTCCACCTCGTAGCCGAGCAGGCGCTTCGTACGCTCGAGCCCCGCCAGCGAGTCGCGAACGTCTCCCGGACGCGGCGGCACATTCTGGCACACGAGCGCACGGCCGGTCACGTCGCGAACGAGCGACGCGAGCTGGTTGAGCGAGGTGCGACTCCCCGCGCCGACGTTCACCGGGTAGCCCGAGACGATCTCCGCCGGCCGCGTTCCCGCCAACAGGTTCGCCTGGACGACGTTGGTGATGTACGTGAAGTCCCGCGTCTGCTCGCCGTCGCCGTTGATCGTCGCCGGCCGGCCTTCGAGCGCGGCCGCCATGAACAACGGGATCACTGCGGCGTACGCGGACGTCGGACTCTGGCGCGGTCCGAACACGTTGAAGTAGCGGAGCGCCACGCCCTCGATCAGCCCCCCGCGCGCGTAAGCCAGCACGTACTGCTCGCTCGCCAGCTTCGATGCCGCGTACGGCGATCGGGGCAGGGGCTCGACGTTCTCCACCTTCGGCAGCTCCGGCGTGTCGCCGTACACG
>DASVNI010000249.1:0-2493 GCA_036383935.1 Gemmatimonadaceae bacterium
CCTGGCGGTAGATGTCGATCTTGTGCGAGTAGGCCAGATAAAAGGTGGAATCGCGATCGAGGGTGCGCTCGAAGGCGCGGAGGGCGCGCGTCCAGTTCTGCACCGTCGCGGGATGCCCCCATCCGTCGGGCTTGTGGTGCCAGTAGGCGTCGCCGAGTCCGTACCAGCTCTCGGCGTCGCTCGAGTCACGCGCGATCGCGGCGAGGTAGTGCGCCTGAGCGGAGGAGAACTTCGCGTGCGCGGTCGAAGTGTCGTTGCAGACCTCGCTCGCGAGCGCGCGGGTCAGGTCGGCGTAGCCTTCGACGAGCTCGCGCTCCCTCGGCGGCAGCCGGTTGGCGAGCGACGCGGCACGCGCCGCGAGCTTGAGATGGAGGGAATCGCCGACCTGCCGCCATCCCATCACCATGGCACGGTGATAGTAGGCGAGCGCGAAGTTGGAGTCGCGCGCGGTGGCGAGCGCGAACAGCGAATCGGCGCGATCGAGACGCCAGCGGTTCATCGCGCGCGTTCCCTCGAGGTACGCGCGATATGCCTCCACCGACTCGGTGGTCGTCTCCGTCAGCCGGCCGAGCGAGATCGTGGCCGGCGCGCCGACGACGTCCAGGAGCTGGCGCGTGAGCGCGTCGAAGAGCGGGCGTGGATCCGCGGTGCGCACGCCGGACTGCTCCGCCTGATGCACCTGTCGCCCCGTGGCGACGTCGAACATCCGCGCCGTCACGAGCAGGGAATCACCGGCGGCGGTCACCTGCCCCATGACGACGGTCCACACGCCGGCGCGTCGCGCCATCCCGCGTGCTTCGGCCAGCCCGATGCGGCGCGCGGTGTCGAGCTGCGCTTCGCGAAGCAGGTCGAGGCCGCGCTCGTAGCTCACGACGTTGAGATCCGACCACTGCGAGAGGTCGAGCGTGAGCATGCTGGCGCTCCCCTCACGCAACCAGGAGAGCTGATCGCCGCCGCCGAGAATCTCGAACGGCGCCACGAGGAACGACTTGCGGGGATCGACGCCGCTCGGCGTGTCTCCCCGGCGCAGGAAGAACGTCGTTCCTGCGACAATGAGGACGACGAGCGCCGCCGCCGCACCGAGCCAGCGCCGCCGATGTCCGTGCGGCGCGCTCGCGACGGCACTCGGCGTCACCACAGTCGAGACGCGCGTCGCGGGAGTGGCCGGCGGCGAGAGGACGGGCGCGGCGAGGTTGGGATCCGACGCCACCGCACCGGTGATGGCACTCGCGAAATCCTCGGCGGTGTCCCACCGGTCGCGCGGCTGCTTGCTCAACGCGCGATCGATCGTTTCGGCGATCTCGAGAGAGAGATCGGGGCGGCGCAGCGCGAGCGGCGGCGGTGCCTCCGTGAGCTGCTTGGTGAGCACGGCCATCGGCGACGATCCCGTGAAGGGCGCCGAGCCGGCGAACATTTCGTACGCGACGAGCCCCAACGAATAGATGTCGCTGCGCCCGTCGAGCTCGCGCTCACCGACGGCCTGTTCCGGGCTCATGTACCGCGGCGAGCCGACGACGAAGCCGGTGCGCGTGACGGCCGAGTCGCCGCTATCGTTGCCGCTGGCGAAGGCGCGAGCCACGCCGAAGTCGGTGAGCATCGCGCGGCCGGTCGCGGCGTCGAGAAGGACGTTCTCCGGCTTCACGTCGCGATGCACCACCCCCTGCGCGTGCGCGTAGCCGAGCGCGCGGGCGAGATCGGCGAGCAGCGCGACCGCCGGCGCGACTCGGTCCCCTTCGGCCCGCCCCTCGCGCTCGACCTTCTGCCGGAGGCTTTCCCCCTCGACGTACTCCATGACGAAATAGAGGAGCCCGTCGGCTTCGCCGGCCGCGTACACGGCGACGATGTTGGGATGGCGCAGCCTGGCCACCGTGCGTGCCTCGCGCAGGAAGCGCTGCCGCGACGCGGGGGAGGACGCGAGGTCGGGGGCGATGACCTTGATGGCCACCGGCCGATCCAGCGCCACGTCGCGTCCGAGCAAAACCTGCCCCATGCCTCCGGCGCCGAGCTCGCGCTCGACGTCGTACCGGCCGGCGAGCGCGCGCCGGAGGGAGAGCAGCACGTGGGAGACGGTGGGTTCTGTCACGCGGTCGGTCTGGCCGAGGAGCCACGCCCCGGCGCGCCTCCATGAGAGACAGCGCGAGCCGGAAAATGGTTCGGTGCGGAGGTGATCCTTCCGGAGTTTGGGGTGGAGAACGGCCGTCGGCCAGAGCAGGAGAGCGGCTCGTTTCCACTCTGGCTGCAACCACCTCGCCGGTTCATGATGTCAGGTGCCGCGTCGCCCATCACTGTTCCCGCCTCCGGAGCTCTCGATGCCGAAATGCTCGATTGCCGTTCTGGTCGCGCTCGCCTTCGCTCTGCCTACCGGCCCGCTCGCTGCTCAGACCGCCGAAGACAGCGCAGGGGTCCGGCGCGCCGTCGCCGACTACGTCGAGGGCTTCTGTGAAGGCGACTCGACCAAGCATGTGCGGAGCGTGCGTCCCGATGTCTTCAAGT
>DASVNI010000250.1:0-2299 GCA_036383935.1 Gemmatimonadaceae bacterium
TTCGCCGCCTGCCAATCCCGAAACGCGACCCGCGCCGGCGGCTTCGCCGTCTCGCGCGCCATCGTCTCCGCCGGATCGCGTGTGCCGATCGTGACCGCATGTCCCTTCTCCGCCAGCGCGGCGGCGAGCGTCTGTCCGACGACGCCGGTGCCCAGGATGCCGATGTTCATGAGAGTGGATGTCGAGGTTCAACAACCGCCGGTCGCACTACTCGATCGCGAACTCTAGCCAATTCGCCCTCGATCATGGATGTTCCCGCCGCTTCTCGCGCCCCCCACCTCCCCGGAGCTCTATGCGCGTTCGCCTTCCGATTCTCCCCTTTGTCCTGCTCTCCCTCGGCTGCGCCAGTGCGTCCTCCGGCGCGAGCGCATCGGGCGATGCCGAGCGCACGCTGCATACGCGCAGCGACGGCCTCCAGGCCGCTGAATCAGCACTCGACGCCCAGCGCGCGATCGCGTTCTGGGCACCCGACGCCGTCATTCAGCCGGCAGGCGCCCCTGCCGTCGTTGGGCGCGACGCCATAGGCGCGCTCTACAAGGGATTCTTCAGTTCGGGCGCCATCAAGGAGCTGAAGGGAACCCCGTCACACGTGGCGATGGCGAAGTCGGGCGACCTCGCCTACGAGACCGGCGTCAACCGCATCGTCATGCGCACTCCGAACGGCGACATGCTCGACATGGGGAAGTATCTCCTCGTCTGGAAGCGACTCGACGGGGAGTGGTACGTCTCCGCCCTCTCCTTCACGAGCGACGCCGCCGCCCCCGTCCCGATGAAGTGACGAGCCCGCATCCCCTCATCCCGCATCCCGCATCCCCGCACTACCGCGGAAGATCGTAGATCTCGACGTGGTTCAAGGCCACCACCGGCACCGCGACACGGTTCCGCTTCGTGTCCACCGCGATGTCCGCGGGCCCGCCCTGCGTGTGGATGATCGCGTGTCCCGTCGCACCGTCGAAGATGTGGATGCTCGAATCCGCCTGGCTCGACGCGAGGATGCGTCCGCCGGATAGCACCTCCACACCGTCCCACTTAGCGCCCGTGCTCGTGGCGATGTCGGTCAGCGTCGTCGTCCCGGGCACCCAGGCGCGGAGCGAGTGCGCGCCGCCGAACGGCACGATGATGAACCGCTTGTTCGCTGCATCATACGTGATGCCGTTCGGCGAGCCGAGCGCGCTGTCGGCCACGACGAGCGTCGGCCCGCCCTGCACCTTGTAGAGCTTGTTCCGCCCGGTGTCGGTCACGTAGATCGTGCCCGTCGCATCCGCCGCCACGTCGTTCAGGAAGCCGCGGTCGAGGGCCGAGAAATCCACGCTCGCCAGCTTGGCTCCCGTCTTCCGATCGAATCCGCGCACGGCGTCGACATCCGCCACCCACAGCGTGTCGCCGACGATGTACATCCCGCGCGGCGCGTGCAGCACCACGCCATCCCTGCCGCCGGCGATGAACTTCATCGTCTCGATCTGTCCATCCGGCTTCATCCGGCTGATGTAGCCGTTGTTGTCCGTCGCGCTCGCGCTGCCCGTCCCCCAGTTGCCGACGAAGTACACGTCCTGGGCCGGGTCGTAGCGCACCGCCTCCGGCGCGACGAACCCGTCGCGCACGAAGAACGGTTTCACGCTCGTCGTCGCCGCGGCGCCGGTCTGGGTGACCGTGCCGCGGCTCGTCGTCGTGCTGGTGGCGCACGCGCCCAACCCTGCGGCCGCCGCCGTCGCGATGATGGATACGTAACGGGAGATGCGCACTGTCATGGCCTCATCCTCAGCGTTGAACGTCCACCCACCCCTGCTTCTCGTTGCTCGCCAGCACTGCCTCGACGATGCGGACTTCCGCGTCGCCGTCCTCGAACGTCGGGAAGTCCGCCGGATCCGTCCCGGGCTTCTTTCCGGCCGCGATGTACCGATAGAGGTTGCGGAAGAGGTTGCGTGGCCCGTCGGGATATCCCTCCGGATGACCGCCCGGATAGTGCGCGAAGGTGCGCGCCACGGGATCCATCAGCGACGGATCCTTGATCATGATCTCGTTCGGCTTGTCGCGGTGGCCGATCCACAGGTGGTTCGGATTCTCCTGGTCCCACGACAGTGCGTTCTTGCTCCCGTCCACCTCGATCCACTGCCGGTTCTTGCGCCCCGAGCTCACCTGCGAGACGACGAGCGACCCACGCAGCCCGCCCTCGAGCTCGATCAGGATGAAGCCGCCGTCCTCCGTGTCGATCGACACCTCGTCGTACTCCTGCGGCGCACCCAGCTCCTTCCCCTTGTAGGTCTCGACTTCCTGCTTCGGCTTCTTGCGCGTCTCGTGC
>DASVNI010000251.1:0-3896 GCA_036383935.1 Gemmatimonadaceae bacterium
GTCGTGCCGCAGCTCATGCAGCAGCAATCCACCTGGAAGGCCACGGCGAGCCACGAATCGGATCGTGCCGTGCGCGGGTTCGGCACCGCGGGGTGGTCAACCGTCGTGCCGCAGCAGCCGGGCATGTGGTTCCAGTTCGAGCTCCCCGAGCCGACGACGCTGACCGAGATGCGCTTCCTGTCGGCGCCGGGGTTCGCGCCGCAGGGCTCACCCCCGCGGCCGGCGACATACCCGCGCGGCTACAAGGTGCAGCTCTCGATGGACGGCACGACGTGGAGCGAGCCGGTGGCCGAGGGGCAGGGGACCGGCCCGTCCACGGTGATCACGATCGCGCCGGCGCGCACGCGGTTCGTGCGGATCACCCAGACGGCGACGACGGAGAACGCGCCGCCGTGGGCGATCCAGCAGCTCCAGCTCTACGAGCTCCGGCCCGAACGCCCGCTGCGGAGCGCGCGCGCCAGCGAGTAGTCGAGGGTCTCGAGGAACGCCTCCACGCTGTCCGTGTACGCGCCCGCGGTGCCGAGCTGCTCGTTGATCTGGCGGTGCGACAGATCCTCCTTGAGCACCACTGCGGTGACGCCGAGCGCCTTGGCGCGCCTGGCGAACTTCGTCGCCTCGGGGCACGACTCGCGTCGAAGCGTGGAGCACACGAGCATGAGGGGCGCGCCACCCGCGCCGAGCTGTTTGTACGGCGACGCCGCCTGCCAGTACCTGCGCCGCGTCCCGAAGGCGGCGTCGTAGAGCGGCAGGTGTGGTGAGAGCATCAGCGCCTCGACGTCGAGCGCCGCGCTGTCGAGGATGATCGTCCCGATGACGGGACGCGCCGCTTCATGACCGAGGAGCGTCTGGTCCGTGGCGAGCAGCGCGACGAGGTGCGCCCCCGCCGAATGTCCCACCAGCACCATGCGATCCGGATCCCCTCCCCACGCCGGCAGCCGGCGCTGGGCGACGGAGACCGCGAGCGCGATGTCTCCGGCTTGCGTGATCGGATCGGCGGCGGGAAGCAGCCGATAGTTCGTCGAGATCACGATGAAGCCGGCGCGCGTCCAGCGCGCGACCTTGTTCTCCACGACGGCGCGCCCCGCCTTGTCCCCGATGCGCCAGCCGCCTCCGTGCACGAGGAACATCACCGGCGCGTGCGACGCATTCGCGGGGATGTACACGTCGAAGCGCTGCTTCGGATCGACACCGTACGCGACGTCGCGCTCGACGCGCACGTTCGGCGGCACCGTGACGCGTCCCATCTCCTCGGCGCCGTCATCGAGCCGTGCTTCCTCGCGCACGTCGTGCGGGCGCGGGGTCATCTGGCGTGGCGCGATCTTCTGCGCGTGCAGGGGCGTCGTGCCGACAGTAAGTGCCAGCCCGATGAACAGCAGGCACGGCGTGATTCGGGCAGCGCTACGTAGCGCGCACATCGTTCCCCCTTGAAGAGGAGAAAATCCGGCTGTTACCGCGAGATCGCCGTTCAAGATCCGCGTTCCGTCGTGGGACGGCCAGCGTGTCTATCTGATCGGGATCACCACGCCGAGCCGGTACACGAGGAAGTTCGCTTCGCTCGTCGTGGGCGTGATCGTCGGCTCGCCGGTGCCGCTGTATTGCACGCCGTCGGACGACACGTACTTCGCGAGGCCGTTGTGGACGTAGCGCACGCCCAGGTCGGCCATCACGCCGGAGTTGCCGAAGATCGACAGCTTGAACGCGATGCCCGCCGCTCCCGTGAGCGACAGAAGGTTGTCGCTCGACACCGTCTCATCCGCGAGCTGCTCCGTCGTCCCCGAGTTGGACTGGTTCGCCGGCACGTTGATCGCCGTCGAGGTGGAGAAGCGCGAGAGGCCGATCGTCCCGGCGACGTACGGCCGCGCGTTGCCCGTCGGCGCCATGATCTGCGGGCCGACACCGAGGGTGAGCACGCCGCTCTTCGTCTCCGACTCCAGCTCGAGGAGACCGAAGCCGGTCGGCACGAAGAACGTCTCCGTTTTCCGGCTGTACTGGAGCCACCCGAGCTGCGCGCGGAGCGAGACGATCCCGTGAGAGTCGAGCCCCAGCGTGCCCATCCCGTCGAGCCCGAACCCGTTGCGCACGTTCTGCGCGAAGTCGCCGAGCGGCTGCCCGACGTTGAAGGCGATGCCGGCCGAGTGGCGTGCGTACAGGCGCGCCGGATTGACGGCCGGGATGAGCTGCGCTTGTGCAGTAGGGAATGCAGGGAGGAGCAGGAGAGCAGCGACAGCCAGAATACGATGGTTCATGAACTACCACTCCCAGCAGGTGGTGAACTACCACTCCCAGTAGTGAGTACTGAGTACTTGGTGCATGGACTGGCATACGAGTCCCCGGAAGGCCTCGTAAGTCACTCTATCTGACGCGTATACGGCTGTACTCGGTACATGTTCCGTGCTTTAAACGACCACACCCAGTAGTGAGTACTAGGGACCGAGTACTGAGACTGGCATACAACCTCCCGGAATGCGGGGCGAGACATTGCGGACAGATCCTGGGGTCAGATCCTGGGGTCAGATACCTTCGGTATCTGACCCCTTGGCGCGAAAGCGCTCTGACCCCGGGCTCTGACCCCGCATTACAGTGTTCTCCGGAACAGCAGTACGGATCCCGTGAGCATCAGAGTCGCGAACAGCGCGAGAAACCCGAGATCCGGCAGCAGCACGCTCACCGCCGCCCCCTTCAGCAGCAGCACGCGCAGCGCGTGCACCGCGTAGGTGAAGGGATCCAGCCTCGCGATCGCCTTGAGCCAGCCCGGCAACCCCTGCACCGGGTACACCGCGCCGCTCGGGAAGTAGAGCAGGGTGTTCAGCATCCCGAAGATGGCGCGCGGCAGGATCGGGTTGCTCATGCGGGCGACGATGCACGACGTCATCGCCATGAACGACACCGACGTCAGCATCACGAGCGCGACGAGCGCGACGAGTCGCGCCGGCTCGAGCACCGATGTCGCCCCCGCCGATATCGCGCCGATGAGCGCGAGCAGCACGCCGCCGATGGTCGCCTTGATCGTCCCCGAGAGGATCTGCGCCACGACGAGCTCCGCCTTCGTGATCGGCGTGACGAGGTAGCCTTCGTGTACGCCGCGCTGCTTGTCGTCGAGGTAGAGAATCGCGCCGCCGATCATCGCCGACATGAACAGGCCGAGCGAGATGACGCCGGGCAGCATGTAGCGCATGTACGGGACGTACGGATAGAGCTCCACCGCGTCCACGGCGACAGCAGCACTCATGCGTGGCGCCGGCTTGTCGCGCGCCGCGCGCTGGACGGCGCCCCCCGCGAGGCCGCGCAGCGTGCCGCTCAACACGTTGTCCGTGTTGTCGAGCAGCAGCCCGACGCGCGGCCGGTCGCCGGCGTACACGCGCCGCGAGAACTGCGCCGGAATCACCAGCGCGCCCTGCACCTCGCCATGCCGTACCGCCTCGGCGGCGTCGCGTTCGGACTCGTACGCCACCTGGCGCACCATGTCGCCATTCCCCTCGAGCGCGTACAGCGCCTCGCGCACTCGGCGCGACGCGGGACCGCCGTCCTCGTCCACCACGCCGATCGAGAGATGTGTCGCCCGTCCGCCGTACGCATTGCCGAGCACGAAGAGCTGCATCAGCGGCATGAGCAGCGTCATGAACAGGATCATCGGCGTGCGCACGAACTTGCGCAGCTCGCGCTCGACGATGGCGAAGACACGCTGGCGGTTCATCGTCCTCTCCCTCCCGCGAGGGGATGCGACGGCGGCGCGGCGGCCGCGCCGGCGCCGAGCGAGTGGCCGGCGTAGTGCGCGAACACGTCGTCCAGCGTCGTCGACGTCACCGACAGCGACTGCAGCGCCACGCCGCGCGCCTGCGCGTGCGTCACCAGCGCCGTCGCCGCGCGACCGGCATCCACGGCGACGAGCCGCCAGG
>DASVNI010000252.1:0-11304 GCA_036383935.1 Gemmatimonadaceae bacterium
GTACCGGACGACGCAAGCGAGGCAGTCAGATTCGCGGCCGAACCGTCGTGCGAGGAAGATCTCGTGTTCGCGGGGATCATCGGCATGATCGACCCGCCGCGCGACGAGGCCCGGGCGGCGGTGGAGCGGGCGCGCCGCGCCGGCGTGCGACCAATCATGATCACCGGCGATCATCCGCGTACCGCCGCCGTCATCGCGCGCGAGCTGGGGATCGCCCAGAACGCGAAGGCCATGAGCGGCGCTGAGCTGGATCGCGCGAGCGACGCCGAGCTGGCCGGGCTGGTCAACGAGGTATCGGTGTTCGCCCGGGTCAACCCCGAGCACAAGCTGCGCATCGTGAAAGCGCTGCAGGGCGGGGGAGCCATCGTGGCGATGACTGGCGATGGCGTGAACGACGCGCCGGCATTGAAGACCGCGGACATCGGTGTCGCGATGGGCATCACGGGCACCGACGTCTCGAAGGAGGCGGCCGACATCGTGCTCGCGGACGACAACTTCGCGACGATCGTCGCGGCGGTCGAGGAGGGTCGCGCGATCTTCGACAACATCCGCAAGTGTCTGCGGTACCTCCTGTCGTCCAACTTCGGGGAAGTGCTGACGATGTTCTTCGGCGTGCTCTTCGCGCGGCGCCTCGGACTGCCGACGCAACCGGGGACGATCGTGCTGCCACTCCTGGCGACGCAGATCCTCTGGATCAACCTCGTCACCGACGGAGCGCCGGCGCTGGCACTCGGCGTCGATCCGACCGACGCGAGCGCGATGATGCGGCCGCCGCGACCGCGGACGGAGCGCGTGATCACGAGTCAGATGTGGAGCAGCATTCTCGTCGTCGGGGTGACGATGGCGGCTGTGACCCTGCTGACGCTCGACCTTTCGCTTCCCGGCGGGTTCGTCGAAGCGCGCCGGGAACTTCCCCATGGCCAGACGATGGCGTTCACCACGCTGGTGCTCGCTCAGCTCGTGAATGTCTTCAATGCGCGCTCGGAGCAGCGCAGCGCATTCACACAGCTCTTCGCCAACCGGTGGTTGTGGGGCGCGGTCCTGGTGTCGCTCGCGCTCCAGATGCTCGTGCTCTACGTCCCGGTGATGCAGCGCGCCTTCGGCACCGTCGCACTTGGGCCGCGCGACTGGCTGGAATGCACTGCCATGGCGAGCGCGGTCCTGTGGGTGAGCGAGGTCATGAAGGCGATTCGTCGCCGCCGCTCGTGATCACGAGGACGGGGCACCTCGCGCCGTGGAGCACGGTGTCCGTCGTGCTCCCCAGCAACGCGGGCTTCAGCAAGCCGGCGCCGGTGCGGCCAAGGACGATCAGTTCGGCATCGGTGTCCCGCGCCTGTTCCAGGGCCACGTCGCCGGCGCGACCGTAGGCGACCGTCGCGGCAATGCGACCGCGTGCGTCGCGCGGCACGAGGTCGGCGAGCCAGGCAGCCGCGGCATCTCGCACTTCCTTCGTGATCTCCTCCCTCGCCTCCGCTTCGGAGGGCTTCCGTGCGTAGGACATCGACGCAACGTGGCTGTAGACGGCGTTGCTCCAGACGTGCAGCAGCGTGGCCCGGGCATCGAACTGCTCCGCCAGCGCCAGGGTCCAGTCCATCACACGTGGAGTGATCGCCGCGTCGTCGATGGGAACGAGAATGTGCTTTGGCGCGTGTGGTCGAGGAGTGGTGACGACGAGCACCGGCACCGCGGACGTCCGGGCGATGCGGTCTGCGGTGGTACCCAGGAACCTCGATGGGCGCAGGCGGTCGCCGTGCGGACCGATCACGACCATGCTCGCGCCCACTTCGGCGGCCACGGCGGCGACCTGCTCGTACGGCTCGCCGATGCGAATCTCGACGCGGAGATCGTCGCGCCCGAGCCGTTGCGTCAACTCTCGCAGGCGCAGGGAGGCGTGCTCGCGCGCGACCGCTTCGAAGGTGTCCGGCGGCGGCAGCCGATCGCGAGCGAACCGCGGACGGTCCGGCGGATCGATGACGTGCAGGAGTACGACGCGTGCGGACGGCGCGAAGACGTCGATGGCCCAACGTGCTGCTGCTGCTGCCGTGTCGCTGAAGTCGACGGCGACGAGCATCGTGTCAATGCGCATGGAGCGAATATACAGCGTCCTCCGGCGCTAGACCGCCGAGTAGTCGATGAACCCCTTGTTCACGTCGGCGATCTTGCGCGTCAGCCGGTAGACGCCGCCCCCCTCGCGCGTCTTGCTCGCGTCCGTGTTTCCCTCGAGCGTGGTCAGAAGCCCGCCGTCGACCTTCTCGACGAACCCGGTGTGCCCGAAGCCGCCGCCGTGGTCCATGATGAAGATCAAGCCGGGATGCATGAGCCCGAGGTCCCCGAGCGCGCGGGCCGTCGTGAAGCGCGTCGCGCCCTTGGCTGTGGCGCGTTGCCAGTGGTCGAGGCAGCCGGCCGTCTTGACCATCGGATTCCTGCGCCCCAACTCCTTCGCCGCTTCGTTCATGCACCAGTACACGAACGCGCAGCACCACGAGTTGCCGGGAGGGCAGGCCGCGCACTCGAGGTATTCGTCGACCTTCGGCCCGCGGTTGGAGTTTCGCGGGACCTCGCGCACGTGATCGGACTCCTGCCTGGCGGCGATCCGCAACGCGGCGACGAGCAGCGGGCTCGCGGCTTCCGTGCGCGTGGGGACGGTGTGCGAGCCGAACAGCGCCGCCCAGGTGAGCGACCCGACTTCGCCGTCCTGCTTCAGCGGCGATCCCGTGTCGTCGACGTTCCGCGCCTGAAACAGTGACACGGCACGCTTCATCTTCGGCCCGAACGACCCGTTGCTCGGGTTCAGGTAGAGCGGCGAGTCGTCGGCGACGCCGAGCGCTCCGTTCAACTGCTGCTTGATGGCGCGCACGATCACCGCGTCGCGCTCGCCAACTTCGATGATGCGGCCAGGATACTCCATCGCGCACCTCTCTCTCCGCGTGGTGAGCCGGCAGCGCCGTCCAGACGTCGGTGGCGGTCCATGAAATTGGCGAATTGGGCGCGGCCCGCCAGAGTGCGCGAACCGGACTTTCGCGTACTATAAGGCAGCAGCAAAGAAGTTGCAGAAGCCCGGCGCTCGCATGGAGCCGTCGGTAGGCCAGGTGCGTCTTCTCTGAACACGATGCCACGTTCAATTCATCGCGAGCGCCACTTCACCCAGCGCATCGGTTGGCTGCGCGCGGCGGTGCTCGGCGCCAATGACGGGATCGTCTCGACGGCGGCGCTGGTCGTCGGCGTGGCCGCTGCGCAGGCCACGCGCAGCTCGATTCTGGTAGCCGGTCTCGCGGGGTTGGTGGCCGGCGCGATGTCGATGGCGGCGGGAGAGTACGTCTCGGTCAGCTCGCAAGCCGATACCGAGAAGGCCGACCTCGTGCGCGAGCGACAGGAGCTCGCCGAGTCGCCGGAAGCGGAGCTGGACGAGCTCCGCGGGATCTACGAGAAGCGTGGATTGGACCCCGACCTCGCGCGGCGCGTCGCCGAGCAGCTCACCGCCCACGACGTCCTCGCCGCGCATATGCGGGACGAGCTGGGCATCACCGAAGCGCAGGCCGCGCGGCCGATCCAGGCGGCGCTCGCCAGCGCGGCGACGTTCTCCGTCGGTGCCGCGCTCCCGCTCATCATCGCGGTCGTCGCACCGACACGACTCATCATCGCTCTCGTGTCAGCGGGATCGCTGGCCTGCCTGGCGGTGTTGGGCGCGCTCGCAGCGCATGCGGGGGGCGCGAGCCGGTGGCGCGGCGCGATTCGCGTGACGTTCTGGAGCGCCCTCGCGCTCGCGTTGACCGCCACGGTGGGGCGCCTGTTCGGCGCGAGCGTATAGCGCTGGATCGCGTCCTGCGTGGCGCGTGAGCATGAAGCTGCTTCGAATGAAGGTCGTGCTGGCCGCGATCGACTACGACGACGCGTCGCATGCCGTGCTCGAGGCGGCGCGTGCACTCGCTGATGCGGGCGGCGCGGACCTGCATGCGGTGCACGTGGACACGCCGAGCCCCGGGGCCCGGAAGGCCGGCGCTCAATCGTCGATCGATACCGCCGTTGCGCTGCTCGAGCGCGCGAATGTGCCGATCGACCGGGGACGGGTCCATGTCATCGCTGGCGAGCCGGTGTCCGTCATGCGTGACCTGGCCGATCGCGTTGGCGCGGACGTGATCGTGCTCGGCCCGCATCGCGAGGCGCGAGGGACCGATGCGTACCTCGGCGGAACCGCGGTCGCGATCGCCACCACGTCTTCGGCGCCCTGCCTGATCGTGACGCGCGGCCTTCGCCTGCCACTGCGGCGCGTACTCGTCCCCGTAGACCTGTCGGACACGGCGCGCGGCGCGCTGGTCGTGGCGCTGTCGTGGAGCTCGGCGCTGCGCGGCGGTCGCGGCACGCCGACCGAGCTGACGGCGCTCTACGTGGCTCAGAGCGACGGTACCGCAGGTGCGACGCCAAGCGCCGAGGAAGCGCTCACCGCGGAATTGGATGGCGTGCGTCGCGAGGCGGGCAGCTGGGCGGGCGTCGTGATCGACGGCGTGACCGTCGCGGGTACCGATGTGGCCGGCGTCATCGCCGACCGGGCGCGCGACCTGCGTGCTGATCTCGTCGTGCTCGGAACGCGCGGCGCCGGCCTCGATGCCGTCGGACGATTGGGCTCGGTATCAGCGGAGGTGAGTCGCCGCGTGGACGCGCCCGTTCTCCTCGTGCCGCCGGCGGTCTGGACGGCGATTGGCAATCGCTAGCGCGGATGGTGCCTCGGCGCCTCCGATGACTGGCGGCGTGCTCGGCGAGATCCCGGTTTTCGGTGGAGGACGCTTTCCGGCGACAGCGTCGGCGTTGGAGGCGACCGGACGGTCGCGCTTTACCGTCCGACAACCCGCCACGCTGCGTGCCATCGCAGGGGAGCGTTCCCCCTGAGCTACAGCTCGGGCTGACTCGCCGAGAGATGCCGCCGATACGACGCGCTCTCCGCCATCACCTTTACGAGCTCGGGATCGAGCAGGCCCGCCTCGGCCTCGGCCTGTAGTATCTCCATCGCCCGCTCCGGCGACACCGCGGGCTTGTACGGACGGTCCGCCGCCGTCAGGGCGTCGTAGATGTCGGCGATGGTGATGAGCCGCGTCTGCAGTGGGATCGCTTCGGCGGTGAGGTGTCGTGGATAGCCGTTGCCATTGAGCATCTCGTGGTGGCCGTAGGCGTAAGTGACGATCTCCTTCAGATCGTCCGTCCACGGGATGTTGGCCAGGAGGTCGCGCGACGCGCTGACGTGCGCCTCCACCTCGGCGCGCTCCGCATCATCCAGGTTCCCCTTCTGGAGCTGGAGGTAGTGCAGCTCTTCCGGGGTGAGAAAGGGCGCGATGGTGCCGTCGGGCTTCTGGTAGGTGCGTTTGGCGATGCTGGCCAACTCGGCGGCGATCGGCGCGTCGAGCACGGTCGGTTCGTTCGCGCGGTGTACGACTTCGCGAAGGCGTTCCAGCTCCTCCAACTGTTCCGCGAGTGCCTCGTCGACATCGATTGTACTCTCCGCTCCGGATGATGGAGAGCTCATGTGCGCCCGGCAGCTTTCGAGCTGCATGGTGCGAGCGATGAGATCGAAGCGCGCGTCGATGCGCTCCCAGCCTCCCGCCGGCAGCTTCTTCGCCTTGAGCAGCAGGTGTTCGGACACCGCGATCTTCCCGATGTCGTGCAGGAGCGCGGCGAAGCGCAACTCGCGCATCTGCGCTGTGGTGAGTCGCACGTCGCGGTACGCGCCGGTCTCCCTGCGCTCGAGGTCCTGCGCGAGGGTCGTGGCCAGCTCGGCCACCCGCAACGAGTGACCTGCCGTGGTCGGGTCGCGCAGATCGATCGCACCCACGGCCACCCGGACGAAGCTCTCCAGGGTGTTCTCGACCTGCGCATAGAGTCGTGCGTTCTCGATCGCGACGGCGGCTTCACTGGCCAGCATCCGCACGAGGCGAACCTCGCGCTTGGAGTACTCGATCACGCACCGGTCGGCATCTTCCTTGGTATTGATGCGCGCCTTCGGATCGGTCTTGCGATTGACGCAGATCAGGACTCCGAGCAGGTGACCCATCTGGTCGAGCATTGGAACGCAGAGCATCGAGCGGCGCCGATAGTGGTGTCGGATGTCGAACGCGACAGCCTGCTCGTAGCGCGCGTTGCGCGGCAGGTCGTACACATCGGCGATCACGACCGGCTTTTTGAGGCGCGCGGCGTGACCGATGATGGTCGTGTCATCCACCGCATAGCGGGGCTCCGGATCGTCGAGGAACTCCCCCTCGATCGAATCGAACGCGTAGAGCACGGGACGCAGCCACTGCCGGCCGTCCTCATCCTCAGTCGCGAGCAGCAGCCCGCCTCCGTCACTGACCGTGAGCGCCTTGCTCTGAACGACGATCATGCGGAGCAGCGCCTTGCGATCGTGCTCGCGCATGAGGGCGATGCCGATCCGGCTCACCTCGTGGAACTCCTCCTCGAACTGCGCGACCATGAACTGGGCGATGGCCGTCTGACATGCGGCGTGCAGGATCGCGCGCCTGTCCGATACGGCTTCCACCCCGGCGAAGGAGAGCTCGGCGCGTTCGCCGAGTGCCGCCGCCGCCGGCGCGTCGGTCGCGACGATGACGACGTGCTCGGGCAGGGCGTGAACAGCGCCGATCCGCGCGATGAGCTTGTCGTCCATGAGCAGCACCGCCGGCGACCTGGCAGCGACGCCGTCTTCGAGCAGTACGTCTGCTGGCCGGCACGGCGCACCATAGATGTTGCACGCGACGTCACGGCCGGCGTACACAACGCAGGTGGGCGTTTCCTTTCCGTGCTCCATCGCTGCCTCCTCTTCGGCGATGTCGCCTCTGCGCGCAGCGGTGCGTGACTGCGACGAGCGGCGTCATCGCCGCGCCGACCCTGCGCGCACACAAGATCTCGCTTGGAGACGCGGTCCGGCGCGACGGCTCTTGGTCCAATGCCACGCGAGAGGAGAGGCCTCCCGACAAACGTCAACTCGCCGCTGCCCATGGGCATCGGGAGATGAACGCCGTCCGACCGCTACTCCGCCCGCAGCGTCTCGGTCGGATTCACGAGCGCCGCTTCCCTCGCCGGCAGATAGCCGGCGAGCGCGGCCACGACGACGAGCGTGCCGACCGCGAGCGCGAAGGTCGCGGGATCCGTGAACGTCACGCCGAAGAGGAGGCTCTGGAGGAGTGGAAGCGCTGTCATGCGGGGAGATGCGGGGGATGCGGGGATGCGACTCGGCGTCCTGTCATCCCGGGCGAGCCGTAGCGAGTCGAGGGATCTGCACTTGAGAATGTGGGAACCCGAAGCGGGCTCGGGAAGCGTCATGCCCGGCGGCCTGTAACTCCCGTGGCCGCGATGCCGTAGAATTCGGGAGAGTCGCTACGTTCGCACGCCCTCCAGGAGCCTCGCCATGACGCCCCACCACATTGCGCTCGTTGCGTACGCCAGCCCGATGGCGCAACAGGGACAGGACATCGGGCAGACCATCAGGGAAGCCGTCGATCAGGCCACTCGCGAAGCGACCCAGGAGGCGCAGCAGGCGGCGCGTGAGGCGCAGCAGCAGGCTCGTGAGGCACAGCAGCACGCTCGTGAGATGCAGCAGGAGGTGCGGGACGCGCAGCAGCAGGTCCGCGACGCCCAGCAACAGATGCTCGACGCGCAGCAGCAGCTGCGCGAGGCCACGACCGCCGACCAGCGCGGTGCGGCCAACCAGGCCATCCGCGGCGCGCAGGACGCGATCAGGGCCGCTGAGAACCAGCTCCGCCGCGTGCAGGAGCAGACGCGAAGTACGCCATTCGTCTTCACGACCCAGCCGCCCAACCTCCCCAACCTGCCCGGCCCGATGATCCCGCCGCAGGCCGTGGATATCGCGATCGCGTTCTTCGTCACCTGCGTGGTGATCGTCGTCGGGTGGCCGATCTCACGCGCACTTGGCCGGCGCTTCGAGAAGCGCGGCGCCACTCCGTTGCTCGACGCCTCCGTCGCCGATCAGCTCCAGCGCATCGAGCAGGCGGTCGAGGCGGTCGCGATCGAGGTCGAGCGGATCTCGGAATCGCAGCGCTTCCTCGCCAGGCTCCAGGAAAAGTCGCCGTCGACGGTGGAGTGAGCGCCGCAGTCCCCACTACTCACTTCTGATAGATCGCCACCACGGCGTCGTTGGTGAGCGTCAGTTTGCCTCCGCCCAGGGTCCCGTCGGTCGAGCCGTTCGCGCTGATCACGGTGATCTTGGAGCCGTTCAGCACGTAGGTGCCCGAGTCGGCGATGACGCCCGGCGTCACCTGACTGCCGTCCGTCGTGCGATTCGCGCCCGTGCGAGTCCAGGTTTTGTTGTCGGTGAGGGTGAACGCATCGCTGATGACTTCGACCTTGAGCGAGTCGATCTGCAGGATCGTGAAGGGGAGCGGCGCTCCGTTGACGCTGCGCAGCGTATAAGTGCCACTCAGCGTATCGCTGGCGTTGGTCGCGGAATCGCCGCCGCAGCCGAGCGCCGTGGCAAGTGCCAGCAGGCTGACGAATCTGCGCATGGACCTCTCCCGGTAGGTGTGCGATCGTGCTCGATCGTGTGCGGCGCCGCGCCAGCGAGTGCTGCGATCCGCAAATGTAAGACCTTTCCTCTATGGCTGACACCAGCCAAGATTCCTGCCTTCACGGAGATCGGAGAGTGAGATGCCGCTGAACAGAAAGGTGCGGTACGGAATGGTGGGGGGCGGGCCCGGTGCGTTCATCGGGGCCGTGCATCGCAAGGCTGCGGCGATGGACGGCGAGATCGAGCTGGTCGCGGGAGCGTTCTCGTCCGACGCGGCGAAGTCCAGGGCCCAGGGCGAGGCGCTGCATCTCGACCCGCGGCGCGTCTACCCGTCGTGGCGCGAGATGGTGGAAGGGGAGAAGCGACTCCCCGCCGGCGAGCGCATCGACTTCGTGACGATCGTGACGCCCAACGTGGCGCACTTCGAGATCGCCAGGGGCTTCATCGAGGCGGGCTTCAACGTCGTCTGCGACAAGCCGATGACGACGACCCTCGAGGACGCCGAGGAGCTCTGCCGGCTCGTCACGAAGCACGACGTCGTCTTCGGGCTGACGCACAACTACACGGGCTTCCCGATGGTGAAGCAGGCCCGCGAGCTGGTGCGCAAAGGCGTGCTGGGCGAGATCAAGAAGATCGTCGCCGAGTACCCGCAGGGTTGGCTGGCCGGCGCGACGGGGATCAGCATGTGGCGCCTGGATCCGAAGGTCGCCGGCGTCTCGTCGGCCGTCGGGGACATCGGCCTCCACGCGTGGCATCTCGCGCGCTACATCAGCGGGCTCGAGATCGAGGCGGTGTGCGCCGATCTCACGACGTTCGGCAAGGGCTACGAGCTGGAGGACGACGCGAACCTCCTCGTGCACTACCAGGGGGGCGCGCGCGGGATCATCTACTCGTCGCAGATGTCCGTCGGTGAGGAGAACGGCCTGCGCGTCCGCATCTTCGGCACGAAGGCAGGGCTCGACTGGAAGCAGGAGAACCCGAACTACCTCGACCTCCTGTATGCCAACGAACCGTCGCGCGTCTACAAGCGCGGCAACGACTACCTCGATCCGATCGTGAAGCACAACTCGCGGCTCCCCTTCGGGCATCCGGAAGGGTTCATCGAGGCGTTCGCGAACATCTACCTCAATGTGGCGCGCACGATCGCCGCGAAGCTCGCGAACGAGACGCCGGGCGAGTTCGACACCGATTTCCCGACGGTGTTCGACGGCGCGCGCGGTGTCCACTTCATCCACAAGGCGATCGAGAGTGGGAAGAAGAAGGGGTGGGTGGATGCATCGTACAATCCGCCGGCGTGAATGCGGTGAGTGGGTGAGTGGGTGAGTAGGTGAGTGAGTGACGGCCTCGGGATGCAATTGCTTCCCGAGGCTGTTTTGCTCTCACCCCCCACTTGTCCCATCAAAAAATATTGATTAACATCCACCCATGGCCACCGCGACTCCCTCCCGCACGCGCATCCGCGCCAAGCCCGACCTCGTTCGGGCCGAGACGCTGTTTCACGCGCTCTCGGACGCCACGCGCCTGGCCATCCTCGAGATGCTGCGCGGCGGGGAGCGGTGCGTTTGCGATCTGCAGGCCGATCTCGACGCCGCGCAGTCGAAGCTGTCGTTCCACCTGAAGGTGCTGAAGGACGCAGGGCTCGTGACCGACCGTCGCGAAGGCCGTTGGTCGTACTACACCATCGTGCCGCAGGCGCTGGCCGAGGTGCACGACCTCGCCGTCGGCCTGCAGCCGAAGAAGGGGACGCTGCGGGTGCTCCAGCCGGGCTCCTGCTGCGACTGATTTTTTTTGAGTCAACCATCAAGATTTCTTGATCGAAACGAGGTGACGGGGATGACGACGAACGCACACGAGACGCAGGGCACAACGCCTTCCGCGCTGGACGAGCTTCGCGCGACGGTGCAGGCGCGCTACGGCGCGGTCGCGCAGCGGGTCGCGGACGGTGCACAGGCCGACGCGAGCTGCTGCGGACCGGCCGAAGGCTCCAGCGGATGTTGCGGCGGTACGAGCGAGACGTGGGATCCGATCACGGCCGATCTTTACGACGCCGCCGATGTCGCCGGCGTGCCCACGGCCGCCCTGCTCGCGTCGCTCGGTTGCGGCAACCCGACCGCGCTCGCCGAGCTCTCGGAAGGGGAGACGGTGCTCGACCTCGGCTCGGGTGGCGGCATCGACGTGCTGCTCTCGGCGCGTCGCGTCGGGCCGACGGGCAAGGCGTACGGTCTCGACATGACCGATGAGATGCTCGCGCTCGCGCTGGAGAACAGGGAACGCGCCGGAGCGACCAATGTGGAGTTTCTGAAGGGGCACATCGAGGCGATCCCTCTCCCGTCGAACACCGTGGATGTGATCATCTCGAACTGCGTGATCAACCTCTCGGGCGACAAGGCGCGCGTGATCGCGGAAGCGTTTCGCGTGCTGAAGCCAGGCGGCCGATTCGCCGTGTCCGACGTCGTCGTGCGTGCGGGACTGCCGCAGCCCGTGCGCGAGAACATGGCGCTCTGGACCGGCTGCGTCGCCGGTGCGCTCGAGGAGACGGAGTTCCTCGCGCTGCTCACCGCGGCGGGATTCGAGAATCCGAGCATCGAGCCGACGCGGATCTACACGCGCGACGACGCCGTCGCGCTGCTGCAGGGTACGGGGCTGGACGCATCGCTGGCCGACGAGGTCGAGGGGCGAATCCTGAGTGGCTTCGTGCGGGCAACGAAGCCGGGCGTCGCCCCCGCGCGGCCCAAGTCCACCCGCGCGCTGCCGACGACAACCGCCGCCGCGGCGCCCGTGACGAGCTCGCGCGCCTG
>DASVNI010000253.1:0-1627 GCA_036383935.1 Gemmatimonadaceae bacterium
TCAAGAAATTCGGCCCGATAGCACAATCGATCAGGGATGCGGGCCCGCGGGCCTAGTACCTCCACTCGCATCGCGCCACCTTTCGCGCATGTCGTTCGAGGTCATTCGCGATCCGCTCTGGAACAACATCCGCGTCGATCCTCTCGCGCTGCGGCTCATCGACACGCGTGCCTTCCAGCGGCTACGCTACGTGCGCCAGCTCGGCTTGGCCTATCTCGTCTATCCCGGAGCGAGCCACTCGCGCTTCGAGCACGCGCTCGGCGCGTACAACCTCGCCCGCCACGCCCTCGGCTTGCTGGAGGAGCGCGGCTTCACGCAGGGACTGCCTGCGGACGAGTGCATCGTCGTGCGCTGCGCCGCGCTCCTGCACGACATCGGGCACTACCCGTACTCGCACGCCCTAGAGGAGATCGGCGCGCTGCACCACGAGGAGGTCGCGCGTCCGCTCATCACCACCGGCGAGATCGCCGACGTACTGCGCGACGGGCTCGGCGACGACGCGCCGGAGCGCATCATGGCGCTCGTCCGCGGCAAGAGCGACAGCGCGCTCGCGGGCCTCATCTCCGGCTCGCTCGACCTCGACAAGATCGAGTACCTCAAGCGCGACGCCTTCATGTGCGGCGTCAACTACGGCGACATCGACGTCGACCGGCTGCTCAACTCCCTCACCGTCGTCGACGATCCCGAGGGACGCGGCCGCACCGTCGGGCTCTACGAGAAGGGCCTCTCCGCCCTGGAGTCGCTGCTCTTCGCGAAGTACCAGATGTACCGGAACGTCTACTGGCATCACGCCGTGCGCAGCGCGACGGCGATGTACAAGCGGCTCGTGGACGGCGCGCTCCGCGCCGGTTCGCTGAGCGCCGAGACGCTCGCCGCGTACACCGACGAGGGACTGTTGCACGAGCTGGCGCGCCGCGCGCCGTCGCCCCTGCTCTCCGCACTGCGCGAGCGCCGCCTGTACAAGCGCGTCTTCGAGTGCCCCGCCGCCGAGCTCCCGCCAGGCCGTGGCGAATGGATCGCCGACGACCGCGCACTCGTCGTCGCCGTCGAGGACCAGCTCGCGCGCGAGGTCGGTCTCTCCGCTGGTGAGCTACTGCTCGACTACCCGGTCAAGACGCAGATGCTCGGCCTCGACATCCCCGTGCTGCGTCGCAATGGGAGCGTCCGGCGCCTCACCGCCGAGGGATGGGAGGGCGCGATCAACCTGCCCACCCTCTCCGAGGAGCTGTACCGCAGCGCGCGCTGGCTGCGCGTCTTCGCCTGCCGCCCGGTCGAGGTGAGCCGCGACGCCATCGTCCGCATCGCCACCCTCCCCGCGGACGAGGTCAGAGCGAAGCTCGAGCGCGGATCACTGCTCGGCGCCTAGGCCTCGTACCAGCGCCGCCATCCCGAGCGAGCGCACCGAGCCCGCTGTCATCCCGAGCGAGCGCAGCGAGTCGAGGGATCTGCACTTACACGTCGCTGCGCCGGAGTTTCACGCGGAGCACGCGGAGGCGCGCGGAGGACTGCTCTCGGGGTCGAGCTCTACGCACAGGCTCACCCGGCCATATCCATCCACGACCCCAAGTCTTTGAGGGTCCGGCGGAGAGATTTCCCTGCCACGTTCCGCGTCCTCCCCGGCGGTGAG
>DASVNI010000254.1:0-4067 GCA_036383935.1 Gemmatimonadaceae bacterium
GTCAGGAAGCATTGCGCTCGGTGGTCGCCGCCAGCGACGTGTCGCCGGTCCGTCTCGTTCTCTTCGACGTCGACGACGATCCGACGACCTTCCGTGAGGTGATCGATCTCGCGCCGCGCCAGGCGCACACGAATCGACTCCGGCTCGCGATGAAGGAGGCGCTGCAGCCGCTCGTCCCATCGATCCGCACGGCGCTCGACATGGTGCTCCGCCGGCCGGAGGCGTTCTTCGACGCCAGCGACGTCGCGACGCGCGCCGGACTCTCACGGCGGCATCTCGACCGCCTGCTCACGGCGGCCAATCTCGCGCCGGCGAAGAACTGGATCGTCGGCGCGCGCGCGTGGCACGCGGCCCACCTCCTCGTGCGCGCAGGGCTCTCTGCCGAGACGGCGGCAGCGCAACTCGGCTACGCCGACAGCAAGGCGCTGCGCCGGCACCTCGCTGCCGTCTGGAACCTGTCGCCGACGCAGCTCACGTGTGCGGATCTCGATGTGCTGCCGCGTGACGTGGTCGCGTTCCTGGGAACGCGCGAGCCGGATCCCGAGTCGGGCTGAGCGCGGGCTTCCGCGTCCCCGATCTTTCGCGCGGACCCTATGCCGGTGGCGGGCAGCCGGACTCCTTCGGGGGCCGCTCCTCACGCCAGCTACACGCTCGGACGGAAGTGGGGCCCAGGGCACTCTGCAAGCTGTCCACGAGCTGTCGCTGAAGACCGTCCGCCCACTTCGTGAATCTTCCAGACTGATAGCCACGGAACTGCGTCTCGCGTCCCTTCCGCTTGCCGCACAGAAAGAAGGTGTCGCGGGCCATGCAGAAGTCGAAGCGATCCTGGGACTGATATGGATCGGTGTACGGGGTCAGTCCAAAGCGTTGCGCCGTGCGCTCACCGATCGACAGCGCGATATGCGTCGCACTGTCAGGGCTCATTCCATCCGGCGGAGCCACGGCGATCGCTCTCGTCTCGACGCAACTGGTAGCCGATGCTACTACCACGACGAGTGCTGCGAAGGCGACTCCATACCAGTTATGCGGTGGTCGGGCTCGCATGGTGATGTTCTGACAGATGTTCGAGGGTTGGGGCGGCTAAGGGAGAATCATCGAGCTGGCAGCGCGAACGCCACGATCGCATCGCTCATCCCGAACGCCCCACCACCGTCGCCTCCCGCGCTGATCACGACGTACTGCCGTCCCGACGCCCCGCGAAAGGTCATCGGCGTCGCCTTCCCCGCGGCCGGCAGCGTCGTGCGCCACAGCTCGCGCCCCGTACGCGTCTCGACGGCGCGGAACTGCTTGTCGATCGTCGCGCCGATGAAGGTCAGACCACCAGCCGTCGTGATGGCGCCGCCGAGGTTGGGGGCGCCGACGATCGTCGTTGCGGTCATCGAGCCGAGTGGCACGCGCCACGCGATCGTGCCGCGGCGGAGGTCGACGCCGACGAGCGCACCAAAGGGCGGCGCGGTGCACGGCGCGAGCGTGGGTAGTAGTAGCAACTCCCTGTACATCCCATAAGGTGTGCCGCGCTGCGGCGCGAACTCGGCGCCGATGCGGTTGCCCGTGCCGCCGCGACGCACGGAGTCGAACTGCGCGCGCGGGATGAGCTTCACCACTGCGGCGACGGTATTCGTCGGCACGACGGCGATCTGCTGCGCCTGGTCGAACGCGACGCCGCCCCAGTGCGCGCCACCGATGTTCGACGGGAGCACGACCGAGCCCTCGAGGCTCGGCGGAGTGAACGGGCCGTCGTTGCGCAGCGGCGCGATCGCGGCGCGACACGCCGCGCGATCCGCGTCGGTCGCGCCCCACACGCTGTCCGGCACGAGGCGCTGTGGCGACAGCGGACCGATCGCGCTCTGCGGCTGTGTGGGCCACGCCTCCTCGCCGGGGACGGTGCTCCGCGGCACGGGCATCTCCGTCACGGGAACGATCGGCACGCCGGTGTCGCGGTCGAGCACAAAGAGCTGGCCGGTCTTGGTCCCCTGGAGCACGGCGTCGCGCGCGCGGCCGCCGTACTGCACGGTGACGAGTGCCGGAGGCGACGCATTGTCGTAATCCCACAGATCATGATGTACGGTCTGGAACGACCACACGACCTTCCCCGTCGACGCGCGCAGCGCGGTGATGGAGTTGGCGTAGCGGTTCTGGCCGAGTCGCTCGCCACCGTAGTAGTCGGGGCTCGAGCTACCGGTGGGGACGAACACGAGATCGCGCGCCGGATCGGCGGCGAGCACGGACCACGCGTTCGCCGCGCCGGTGTCGTGCGCCTTGGCGCCGCGCCAGGTGGCGAAGCCGGGATCGCTCGCATCTTGTGGCACTGGGTCCCAGGTCCACCGCTTCGCGCCGGTGCGTACGTCGTACGCACGTACCTCGCCGCTCGCGGCGTCGGTGCGCTGGTTGTCGGCGACGCCCGAACCAACGACGACGAGATCGTGCACGACGAGGGGCGGCGAGGTCTCCTCGTATTCCCCCTTCTCGAACGGCGGATTGCGCAGCCCGACGCGCAGATCGACGACGCCATGCTCACCGAAGTCCTCGCACGGCTTTCCGTTGGCGGCGTCGAGCGAGATGAGCCGCGCATCGATCGTCGCGGCGACGATGCGGCGCCGGCACGGCTGGCCCGTCGCGCGCGTGGGGTCGAGCCAGGTAGATACGCCGCGGCTGGTGTGATCACCGAAGCCGATCGCCGTGTTGAGCTTTGCGTCGTACGACCAGCGCTCCGTTCCGGTCTCCGGATCGAGCGCGATGATCCGCGCCATCGGCGTGATGAGATACATCACGCCATCGACGACGATCGGCGTCGCCTCGAGGGAGCGCCGATTCCGCGTCTGCACGGCGGGCGGGACTTCCCCGGTGTGATACGTCCACGCGACAGCGAGCCGCGCGACGTTGCTCGTGTCGATCTGCGTCAGCGCGGAGTAGCGGCCGCCGAGGACGTCGCGGCCGTAGGCGGTCCACTCGGTGCCGTTCGTGGTCGGGGACGGCGACGGTGATGAACCGTGCGGCGCACAGGCGAGCGCACCAGCAAGCGTTGCGACGGCGAGGGCGAGGCGCATGAGAGATGGTGAAATGTTCGTGGGCGAAGATACCCCTCGAACCCTTTGGATCGCTATCGCACAGCTCCAGGTCTGCATTCATGCGACGATGCGCCGGAGTTTCACGCGGAGGGCGCGGAGCGGTGCCCCAACGCCTGCCACTTTGCGCTCGGGCCCGCGGAGGACGCGGAGCCCAGTGGAGAGATCTCTCCGCCGCACCCTCAAGGATCTTGAGATCGTGGATGGATATGACGGGTGAGCCTGCGCGTGGAGCTCGACCCCGAAAGCGGTCCTCCGCGCCCTCCGCGATCCTCCGCGTCCTCCGCGTGAAACCGCGGCGCAAAGATCCTCGACTGCGGAGGTGCAGATCCCTCGACTCGCTACGCTCGCTCGGGATGACGGATTCGATCAGACTTCTACGACAGAGGGGTCAGACACCTTTGGTATCTGACCCCAGAAATCTGCAGAGCCTGGCCCCGAAGTAGATCAAGCGCGGGCGAGGCGCGATGCGACGCTGGCGATCCGTCTTGCCGCGTCCCTCAACCCACCCGACTGCGTCGCCCGCGCGCGCAGCATCTCGGCGGTCTGCTCGGCGCGGCTGGTGGCGCGCTGGGCGCCTTCGTCGAGGCTGGCGATCGCTTCGGACAATGTGCCGATGCGCGCGGACTGGGCGCGCGAGACTTCGCCCGTTTCCGCAACAATTGCCGTGACGCGCGCGATGCTCGTCGAGATGGCGCCGAGTGCATCCGTCGCCTGGATGGCGACGGCGCCGACGTCGCCGACTTCCTGCTCGTTGGTGAGCAGCAGCTGCGTCACCTCGCCCATGTGGGCGCGCACGTCGCCGACGGTGCTCTGGATCTCGCGCGCGGCCCGCTCGCTCTCGCCGGCCAGCTTGCGCACCTCCTCGGCGACGACGGCGAAGCCCTTCCCCTGCTCTCCTGCCCGCGCCGCTTCGATGGCCGCGTTCAGCGCGAGCAGGTTGGTCTGGCGCGCGAGCCTGGTGATGCGCTCGACGAACCCGCCGATGCGGTCGGACACCTC
>DASVNI010000255.1:0-2755 GCA_036383935.1 Gemmatimonadaceae bacterium
CACTGACTCTGACCCTGGGGAGAGGTCGTGGCTGAGCGACCGAAGCAACGCCGCCGCGCGAGCGGTGAACGACGCCGAGGTGCTGCCCTCGAGCAGGCGATCCTCCGCGCCACGATCGACGAGCTGCTCGAGTCGGGGTACGAGGCGCTGACGATGGATCGCGTCGCGCGGCGAGCGGGCACCAACAAGAACGCCATCTACCGCCGCTGGCCGAGCCGAGCCGCGCTCGCCGTCGCCGCCTACCGCGAGCTCAACGTCGGCGATCAGCCACTTCCCGATACCGGCGCGGTGCGTGATGACGCGCTCGAGCTCCTTCGGCGCGCGAACCGTTCGTGGACATCACCCGCCGGTCAGCTTCGCCGCAGCCTGTTTGCCGGCGTCGCGCACGACCCCGAGCTGCTCGCGCTGATCCAGGACCGTGCGAACGACGCCGGCTCGGCGCTCTGGCTGACCGTGGTGGCCCGCGCCGTCGCGCGCGGCGAGGTGCGATCCGAAGCGCTGAACCCGCGCGTCGCGACGGTGGCAATCGTCCTGTTGCGGAACGAGTACGTCACGCGCGGACCGGCGAGCGTGTCAGACGACGTCCTCGTCGAGATCGTCGACGAGGTGTACCTGCCGCTGCTCCGCGGACGCGGCCTCGCGGCGCGCGACGCTCTCGCGTCGAGCGCTCCGGCGAAGACGCCGATCGCGCACAGGAAGCGTGGCTGAGCGCCTCGGAGATCGCCTTGGTGGCGTTCTGATCGGCGCACGACGTGCATCTCGACGGCGCCGATGAAGACCACATTCAGACCGCTCGCTCTCGCCGGCACGCTCGCCTACACGTTCATTCCAAAGCTCACCGGACAGCTGAGCTACGGCGGCATCTTCGCGAAGCAGACGACCGAGCGCTGCAACTTCCTCAGGCTACGGCTGGCGTACCTGCTCTGACATGGATCGAACGACGCGCCTGCTGCTGCTCCTCGCGATTGCCGTTGGCGCCGTGGTCGGCCTGGGGGCCTTCACCTTCGGCTACGCGCGCGGCTACTCGTATCTCACCAACAATCCGTCGGCCTGCGCGAACTGCCACGTCATGAGCGAGCACTACGCGGCCTGGATGAAGGCGAGCCACCGGAGTGTGGCCACGTGCAACGACTGCCACACCCCACACAACTTCGTCGGCAAGTACGCCACGAAGGCGTACAACGGCTTCTGGCACTCGTTCTACTTCACGACGGGGAACTATCCCGATCCCCTGCGCGCCAACGCACGGAATCACGCGATCGCGGAAGCGTCGTGCCGCTCCTGCCACGCCGAGATCACCGACGCGATCGAGCACGGTACGCATCAGGGTGTCGTGCAGGCCGGCCGCTCGACCAGCGAGAAGGGCAAGGAAGAGTTCTCCTGCATTCGCTGTCACCGCTACGTCGGCCACTGGGTTCGCTGAAGCCGGAACACCGAGGTGAACGATGCCTGACGATACGTCCAGGGGTGGGGGTGAGCGCCGATTTGGAACCGGCTCGCTGATCGCTACGGTCGCCGTGGTGGCCGTTGCCGCGGCGGCGGTGGCCGCGCTGCTCACCACCATCTACCAGCACAAGCAGGAAGAGCGGAACCCGTTCTTCCGCGTCGTGACGCTGACGGACACGACGCAGGATCCCGCGGTCTGGGGGAAGAACTTCCCGCTCCAGTACGACGACTACCGTCGCACCACCGACATGGTGCGCACGCGGTATGGCGGCAGCGAAGCGATGCCCCGCGACGCAACGCCCACGGACCCGCGCGACACGGTGGCAGAGTCACGCCTCGTCGAGGATCCGCGACTCGTGGAGTTCTGGTCGGGCTACGCGTTCTCGCGGGACTTTCGCGAGGAGCGCGGGCACGCGTACATGCTCTCCGACCAGGAGTTCACGGAGCGGCAGCACGTCACCAAGCAGCCTGGTACGTGCCTGCACTGCCACGCCTCCATCTACGTCCCGTACCGCAAGCTCGGCAACGGCGACCTGATGAAGGGTTTCGATCTCGCGAACCGCATGTCCTACTTCGAGGCGCGCAAGCTGGTCAGTCATCCCGTCGCCTGCATCGACTGCCACGAGCCGAACACGATGCAGCTTCGTGTCACGCGGCCGGGCTTCATGGAGGGCATCGCCGCGCTCAAGGCCTCGCAGGGGATCAAGAACTACGATCCCAATCGCGACGCGTCGCGTCAGGAGATGCGAACCTTCGTCTGCGGCCAGTGTCACGTCGAGTACTACTTCCGCGGACCGGAGAAGCGCCTCGTCTATCCGTGGTCCAAGGGGCTCGTCATCGACAGCATCATGGCCTACTACGACTCCACGGGCCACAAGGACTGGGTCCACGCGGTGAGCGGCGCGCCCGTGCTGAAGGCGCAGCATCCGGAGTTCGAGATGTACAACCAGGGCATCCACGCGCGGAGCGGCGTCGCCTGCGCGGACTGCCACATGCCGTACAAGCGTGTCGGGGCGATGAAGATCTCCGACCATCACGTCCGGAGCCCGCTGCTGAACGTCAATCGGGCCTGCCAGACCTGCCACAAGTGGAGCGAGGACGAGCTCACGCAACGCGTGCACGTGATCCAGGATCGCACCTATCAGCTCCGCAACATCGCCCTCGATGCGGTGCTGCAGTTGGCGCGCGACATTCGTACTGAGGTGCAGCGCGATTCCGTCGCCGCCGCGTCACGCATCGCCACGGCGCGCGACTATCAGCGCCGAGCGCAGTTCTACGCCGACTTCATCGAGGCGGAGAACTCCATGGG
>DASVNI010000256.1:0-14193 GCA_036383935.1 Gemmatimonadaceae bacterium
GTCTCGCGCATCTTCAATGGGTTGAGCACGTGCTGGCGCACGTACTCGCCGAACGGCTGGCCGGAGATCCGCTCGACGAGCGCGGCCTGCACGTCGACCGAGATGCCGTACGACCAGCGCGTGCCCGGCTGGAATGCGAGCGGCACGGTCGCGAGCTTCTTCGAGAACTGCGTGATCGTGTTGTGGCGATCGAGCGGGTTGGCGGCGGCGTACAGTCGACCGACGCCGGGCTCACCGGGATTCGTCGCGAAGCCGGCGGTGTGGCGCGTGATGTCGGCGATCGTGATCGGCCGATCGGCGGGGACGAAGCGCGCCTCGCCCGAGGGATCGGTGCCGGCGTAGACCTTCGGGTCGGCGAACTCGGGGAGATACTTCGCGAGCGGCTCGTCGAGCTTGAACTTCCCCTGCTCGTAGAGCGTCATCAGCGCCACGCCGGTGATCGGCTTGGTCATCGAGTAGATCTGCACGATGGCGTCGCGCTGCATCGGGCGCCCGGCCTCGCGATCGGCCACGCCGTAGGCGCCGTAGTAGCGTTCGGCCCCCTTCTCCCAGACGACGGCGGAGACGCCGATGAGGCGACCCGAGCTCACGTAGCTCTTGAGGGTCGAGTCGATGCGTGCCTTCGCCGCGGCGGTGAGGACGGTCGGTGTTGCGGCCGACGGCGTGCCGGCCTGCGTTGCCGTGCCTGTCTGCGACGACGCGCAGCCCTGGGCGAGCAGGGCCGACGCGAGCAGTGCGGGAAGGAAGCGGGGCATGGGAGGGAGGGTGGATGGTGGACGAAGCGATGACCGTGAACGTCGCGGCTTTCTCACGCGGAGGGAAGTGCTGGACCGTCGCGGCGCGCAGACGTCGCGCCTATCCGGCGTGAGCCGATCGGCGGGGGATTCTCGCGTGAAGAAGTAGCCGCGTGCCGCGTTCATCGCGAGCAATGCTGTCGGTCGCGCAACCTCTGGACTCGAAACCTCGTGTCAAAAGCTGCGAGTCACCACCACGGACGGCGTCGGACGTGGCGGGGTGCGTTCCCTCGGCTGGCCGCGGCAATGCTCGGCGGCATGCTCTGCCTGGCACCAACGCACCGTGCGTCGGGGCAAGCATCGGCCAGTACGTCGCGTCGGTTGGAGCTAACCATGCTTCCCGTTGCTCGGCGTATCACGGAACGCTCCATCGCTCTCGCGGCAGCGCACGTTGTAGAACCCAAACCCCGCCGCCGGTGGTCGCGGAGCACTCACGTCATGATCGGGGCAGTTATAGGCGCTGCACTGGGCGCGGCAATCGTCTATGGGCCGGCACGAAACGCGGATAACGGCGACTGCGGGAATGAAATGCCCTGTGGACTCGGGAGTCTGCGAGTGCCGTTGACTATCGGTACTGGAATGGTCGGGGGCATGATCGTCGGTGCCGTCTGGCCTACGACGCACTATTTCCCAGATCGATAAGAGATGGGATCAGCTCAGAGCGGTCAGGCCACTACGACAACGGGTCAGATACCGCAGGTGTCTGACCCCACCCGCTAGCTTGAGTAGTACGCCGCGTTCTCGTCGATGTAGCCCTGCGTGAGATCGCAGCCGTACGCTGTCGCCTGCGCGTCGCCGACGCCGAGCGAGACGACGATGTCCACGACCTCGGAGCCAAGCGCGGTGCGCACGACGCCGTCGTCGAAGTCGAGGCGGACGCCGTTCGTGAGCACGTCGTGGCCGTTGATCCACGCGCTCGTCCGCTCGCGGTCGATCGTGCAGTCGACGCACTTGCCGACGGCCATGAGGATACGGCCGACGTTGGGATCGGCGCCGTACACCATTGTCTTGATGAGCGGCGAATTGACGAGCGACCGGGCGATCTCGCGCGCCTCACCAAGGTCCTTCGCGCCGCGTACCGTGGTGCGCAGCAGATGCGTCGCGCCCTCGCCGTCGCGCGCGAGCATCTCCGTCATGCGGATGCTCCCGGCGGTGAGCGCGTCGAGGAAGGCGCGCTCGTCGACCTTGCCGGCGAGTCCGTTGGCGAGCAGGGCGCAGGTGTCGGACGTGCTCGTGTCGCTGTCGACGGAGAGCATGTTGAACGACACGTCCACCGCCTGGCGCAGCAGGCGATCGAGCGCGGGTGCATCGAACGCGGCGTCGGTGAAGATGTAGGAGAGCATCGTCGCCATGTTCGGCTGGATCATCCCCGAGCCCTTGGCGACCCAGGTGATCGTCGCGTCGCCGATGGCGCGCGAGATCGCCTTGGGGTAGGTGTCGGTCGTCATGATCCCTTCCGCGCCGACGATGGGATCGTCGCCGAGATCCTTCGACATCCCCTGCACACCCTTTTCGATCGTCTCGATCGGGAGCCGGACACCGATCACTCCCGTGGATGACACCAGAACTTTGTCGGGCGTGGAGCCCACCTCGGCTGCAGCGGCCGCCGCCATGCGGCGTGCGTTCTCGAGGCCGACGGCGCCGGTGGCAACGTTGCTGACCTTGCTGTTGGCGAAGATTGCGCGGAGCGTGCCGCCCTTGATGGTCTCGCGGCCGAGGAGGACGGGCGCGCCGGGAAACTGGTTGCGCGTGAACACCGCGGCGGCCGCGGCGTCGATGTCGCTCACGAACAGCGCGAGATCCTTCGCGTTGGGCTTGAGCCCGACGTTGCGGCTCGCGCAGCGGAACCCACGGGGAAAGACAGGGCGGTCGTGGAACGGCATCTTGGATTTCAGCGGATGGAAGGCGCGTGATCAGCAGCGCGGGAAGTTATCCGGCCACGAGTGCGGGGCGCTACCGCAAGAGCCGAACTACGGAACGCGGATCTTGAACGGCGATCACGCGGAAAAGGCCGGATTTGCTTGGGCTGCTCAACGGCAGCGCCCCGGATTTTCCCGGATCTACCGGAAGAATCCGGATCGCTTCGTGGGGGCAGAGAGATCTCTCCGCCACAGCCTCAAGGAATGTTGAAGTTGTGGATGGAGAGGAGTTCTGCCCCAGTGCGAGCAACTCGACCCCGAGAGCAGTAGATCCGGCATTTTCCGGCAAATCCGGGTTGATCCGGGACCCGTCGTGCAGAAGGCCAAGACGAAGATCCGGCCTTTTCCGCGGAATCGCCGTTCAAGATCCGCGTTCCGTAGTTCACTCCGGCGTCGAGTGACTCACTCTACGACGACGGTGGGCGCCTTATCTCCGGGATCTGTAGTCCCTGGCGCGTCGGCCTTGGTGCCCGTGACACCCTCGTCGGCGCGCCGCTCCTCGTGGACGGACTCGAGGGACTCCTTCTGGATCCAGCCCTGCTCCGCGGCGTGCGCCGCGGCGGCGAAGGTGTCGTCGGCGAGCACCAGCGTGGAGCCGGCGGCGACGACTTCCTTCGCCAGCGCCTGCACGCTCGCCGAGCGCGCGGGATCGACGCGCACGTTCCGGATGTAGATGGCGAGGATGCGCCCGGGATAGCTGTCGATGATCGAGCGGTAGATCTCCGGATCCTGCTGGCTGTCGTCGCCGATCAGGATGAAGGGGAGCGACGGATAGAGCTCGAGGATCTCCCGGATGATCGGCTCCTTGTGCCGCTTCAACCGACTCGAGGTCAACGTGTCGAGCCCGACGTCCCAGTCGCGGAGATGGATCGGCCCGGTCGGGATGCGCTGGATGTCCATGAAGTCGGCGATGACGTCATAGATGTTCCACGGGCTGCTCGAGACGTAGAAGATCGGATTGCTCCGCGCGCCGTCGGCACCGCGCTCGAGCGCGCGGTAGAACGCGGCCACTCCCGGAAAGGGGAGCCGCGTGCGCGCGTTGCCGAGCATCACGGTGCGCACCGCCCGCAGGAAGCTCGTGACGCGCGACTGGATGACGGTGTCGTCGAGATCGCTGATCACGCCGAAAGTCTCCGTGCCAATTGGGAGACGGATCGCGGCACTCGCGCGCACCTCGGGATGTCCCTCCCGCGGCGCGCGCAGCGCGACCTCGGCGTCGTGCCAACCGTTGTCGGACGCGATCGGCGACGCGAGCTCGATCCACTCGCGGAAGAACCCTTCCTCGTCGGCGACGAGCTCGCGCTCGACGTCGCCGACACGCACCTGCACCTGCGCGCGCGGCAGCGGATCGCTGTCGATGCGCTTGTACGTGTTGATCAGGTTGCGCCAGAGCGTATCGCCCTCCATCGCCGGCGCGATCTTGCGCGACTCGATGACGCGGCCGTGCACGAGCACGCGCGACGGCGTGCCGTAGCCACGGTACGGCGTGATCTCGAACGGCCGGTCGTCGTCACCGATCCCCACCGACTTTCCGGCGCGCTCGATCTCGGCGCGGAGGTCGCCGGCGAACCGGCTGAGCCGCTCGCGCCAGCTGTGCGACGCGTCGTCCGACATCCCTAAGGAACGATCGCCGGCGGCGCGACCTGCACGCGCCCGATCATGTTCGCGTCGCCGCCGAACCAGATCTGCCGCGTGGACTTGTCGAACGTCATGTGGCGGATCGTGTTCGCTCCGTTCGCCGGGATGGGGATCGTCTCGGTGAACTTCCGCTGCGACGGATCGAAGGCGACGAGGCGATTCGGCTGCGGCCCGGTCTCGGCGAGCCACACACGACCGCGATCATCGGAGGCCATCGCGTATGGCATCGACATCCCGCCCGACGGGAGCGCCCACTCGTCCACCTTGCCACTCTTCGGGTCGAGCCGGCCGAGGTAGCCGCGCGTGTAGTCGCCGTACCAGATCACGTCGTCGCCCGTGATGGCGATGCGACGCGGACGCGCGCGGTCGTTCGGCAGGTTGTACGCGCGGAACTCGCCCGTCTTCGGATCGATCGTGCCGATCTTGTTCGTGCCGAACAGGTCGAACCAGGGGCGTCCCTTCGAGTCGAGCGCGATGCCATAGGGCCGGGAGCTCTGTTCCATCTTCCAGAGCCGGATCTTGCCGTCGGCCGTCGTGAGCTTGCCGATGTAGCCCGCGCCCTGCGCCGTGAACCACACGTCGCCGTTGTGATCGAAGGTCATCGTGTGCGGATCGCGCACGCCATCGGGGACCGGGATGCTCGTCGTCTTCCCCGTCGCGGGGTCGAGGTGGACGATCGTGCCGTTCGCATTGCCCGTGAACCAGACCTCGCCCTTCGCGTTCACGACGAGGTTGTGCGGGTGCGTCCCCGACGCGATCTCGTAGCGCTTGAACTCGCCGGTCTTCGGATCGAGGCGGCCGATGTAGTTCCCTGCCTGGCCGACGAACCAGACGTTGCCCTTCTGATCAGCGAATGGATCGCGGGGGCGTCCGTCCCAGGGGGTGCTCCACAGCTTGGGCGCCGAAGCGGCGCGATCGGATTGCGCGGCGGCGGGGCTGGCGAGGAACGGGGTGACGGCGAGGGACAACGCGAGAGCGATCTTCAGTGGACGCATGGCGGTCTCTCCTGCACGCGGGTCTCGGGTTCCCCACAACCTACGCGTGAGTGCGCGAGTGTGTGAGTGCGTGACTGCGTGCCGGCCTCGAGTGCAGCACCAGGAGCGTGGCCACGGCGGCGAGCGGAAGCGCGAAGTCCTCGACGATGCCGAACGCGATCGCTGCCGATATGGCGAGGAGCGTCCACACGACCGGCACGACGAGCACGCTCCACGGCACGGGGCGCACGCACCAGGTGAGCACCGCGAGTGTGAAGATCGTCGTCGGACAGGGGAGCCCGAAGGTGGGGACGGCCGGATAGTGTTGCCCCGCGAGCGCCGACCAGCAGGAGCGGCAACGGCCACATCGCCTCGTTGTACCGGACGAACACACCAAAGAAATCGTCGCGGGAGAATGGCGGCATGTGCGCCCTCCGCCGTCAGTCGAGCGTGAAGGGTGGATAGACGTCCGTGAGCAGGAGCAGGTACGCCTCGACGCGCGTGGTCCAGCGAAAGACTCCGAGCGCGAAGTCATAGAGCGGACGCGGATATCGCCCGGTGAAGAGAATCGCGAACCAGGCGACGATGGTCGCGAGTCCCCACGCGAGGCCAAGCGCCCAGACGATGATGATATGCGGAAGGACGAGGATCGGCCGGAAGGCGACGCCGACGCGGTCGCGCGGTTCGAGCACCGAAGGGAGCTCGACCTCGGCGGGATACGGCGCGTCGCCGAACGGCGGATACTCGTCGCGCAGCAGCGCCATGTATGCCGTCGCGCGCACGCGCCAGCGGAGATAGAAGCGCTCGAGCTGCGCGAGTCCTTCGGGCGCGGTGCCGGTGAAGACGATGGCGAACCACGCGATGATCGCGCAGATGGCGGCGACGACGCCGAGCACGCCACCGGTGCCCCAGTCGAGGCGGCCATCGGCGTCGGACCGGCTGGACCAGACGAAGGCGAGTACGACGGGTCCGCCGACGAGCACGAGATGCGGGATCGCCAGGAGGAAACGGAATGCGGTGGTGAGGCGATTGCGATCGTCCAGCGACGGGACGACGTGAAGCCGGACGGGATGGAGCGACGCGGGCTTCAGCGAGACGGCGTTGGCACCCATTGGGCAGCTCCGGGCGCGACGTGGATGAGACTCTCAGGCGAAACGTCGTCGCGGAAAGCAGGACACGCTGTCGGGTTTCGGTGGACAGCGCCGCAGGGCCGAACGGGCGAGCGTCAAGGTGCGCGGATCGCCTTCCGCCGATCCGCGAGTGCACACCGGTGTCGGCACATGCCACGGAGGCTTCGATGCACGCCATGAAAGCTCGTTTCACCCTGACCGGCGTTTGCCTGTTGCTCGCCGCCACACCGCTCCTCTCACAGCAGCCAGCGCCATCGGGCAACCGGCCGATGCGGCCCATGGCGGGGATGCCGATGATGGACTGTGCGATGATGTCGGCGATGATGCCCGGGCCCGCCGCCGCGCTCCAGTCCGCGACCGCCCTGAAGCTCACGCCGGATCAGCGAAGCAAGCTCGAGGCGGCCAAACGCCCGGTCGACGCCGTCTGCGCGCCGAGCATGGACAGCATGCGCGTCATCCACACGGAGCTGATGGCGCTGGGCCAACAGCCGACGCTCGACGAGCGCGCCGCGCGCGCCGCGTTCGCCCGAATGGGACGCGTACACACCGACATGGGGCTCGCGATGCTGCGCGCCGCGCACGACGCCAACGGGATTCTCACGCCGGTGCAGCGCGACTCGCTGGCGGCGATCATGAAGCGGCGGATGCCGATGTCGGGCCCGATGCCGATGCACGGGATGCCGATGCATCCGAAGCACTAGCGATCGCGAGGGGACGTCGGTCAGGCGAGCAGGCGCTTCATCGTGCGGCGTTTCACGTAATCGACGACCACCAGATAGACGGCGGTGGCGAGAGCGACGAACCCGAGGACGCGCCCAGGGGGCGGGACGAATCCGAGCACGTGGGCAAGGGGCGAGTACGGCAGTGCGACAGCGATCGCGAGTGCCGCGAGGACCGTGACGACGAGCAACCCGCTGGGACGGCTGCGGAACGGGTTGCCGGTGGTACGGATCACGAACAGCACGAGGATCTGCGTGACGAACGACTCGACGAACCAGCCGCTCCGGAACATGGCGGCGTCGCCGTGGAACCACCGCAGGAGCACGAAGAAGGTCAAACCATCGAATACGGAGCTCACGAGGCCGACGCGGATCATGAACCCGCGCAGGGCTCCGACGTCCCAGTGATGCGGCTTGCGGAGGTACTCCACGTCGACGCGATCGGAGGGGAGCGCGACCTGCGCGCCGTCGTACAGGAAGTTCCCCACCAGGATCTGCGTCGGGAGCATCGGGAGGAACGGGATGACGACGGATGCGAGCGCCATGCTGAACATGTTGCCGAAGTTCGAGCTCGTCGCCATCAGCAGATACTTGTAGATGTTGCCATAGGCGCGGCGTCCCTCGAGGATGCCGCCGTGCAGCACGGCGAGATCACGATCGAGCAGGACGATGTCGGCCGCCTCGCGGGCGACGTCCACCGCGTCGGCGACGGAGATGCCGACGTCGGCGGCGTGCAGCGAGGGCGCGTCGTTGATGCCGTCGCCCAGGTAGCCGACGACGTGCCCTCGCGACTTGAGGGCGAGGACGATACGAAGCTTCTGGCGTGGCGAGACGCGGGCGAAGACGTCGGTTCGCTCGGCGAGCGGGCCGATGGCGGCGTCGCTGACCTGATCGAGGTCGGTGCCGACGACGAGCCGCGGCTCGGCCATGCCGCTGCGCGTGCAGACGTAGCGCGCGACGGCGGGGTCGTCGCCGGTGATGATCTTCACCGTGACGCCGTCATTCGCGAGTGTCGTCACGACGCGCCCCGCGTCCGGAAGGGGCGGATCCTCGAAGGCGAGGAAGCCGCGGAGCACGAGCTCCGTCTCGTCGCGCCGCGCGTACGCGTCGTGCGCCGTGACGACGTGGCTGGCGACGGCGAGAACGCGCATGCCGCGTTCGGCGAGGGTGCGCTCGACGGCGAGTGCTTCGGTCCGAGCCGCGTCGTCCAGCGGCAGCGTGCGGCCCGCATCGTCGTAGGTCGCACAGCAGGCGAGCACCGACTCCGGTGCACCCTTGGTGATGAGGAGTCGCGCCTGGGGACCTTCGACGACGACGGAGGCGCGCCGCCGCTCCGCGTCGAAGGGAATCTCGTCGATCTTGCGCCAGTCGTCGGGCGCACCGCCGGCGCGGGCGAGCACCGCGTCGTCGAGCGGGCTGTGGATGCCCGAGGACCAGCGGGCGTTGAGCGCGGCGAGGGCGAGCGCATCGTCGGTGGGGCGGCCCTTGGCGTCGAGGACCTCGGCGAGCGCGACGGTGCCGCGCGTCAGCGTGCCGGTCTTGTCGCTGCACAGCACGTCGATGCCGCCGAAGTTCTGGATCGCGGCGAGGTGCTTCACGATCACGCGCCGCTTCGCCATGCGAACGGCGCCACTCGCGAGCGTGAGCGTCGTGATCATCGGCATGAATTGGGGGATGATGCCGACGGCGAGCGCAACGGCGAAGAGCAGTGACTCCAGCGGATCACGGCGGAGCACGACGCTGACGAGCATGAGGAAGAGGACCAGAAAGACGACGGTCTCTCCGAGCAGCCGTCCGAGGCGAGCGAGCCCGCGGGTGAACTCCGTCTCGGGTGGCACCTCGCCCAGCCGTGCGGCGATCTCGCCGAACGCCGTGTGCATGCCGGTCGCGGTCACGACGGCGACTCCGTAGCCGGCGACGACGGATGTGCCGAGGAAGACGAGATCGGCACGGTTGGGGTCGGCGGTCGCGACGTTCGCCGCGACGTCGGACGTGTCGGCCGCCGCCTTCTGCACGGGCAGCGACTCGCCGGTGAGCGCCGCCTGCTGCACGTGGAGGTCGCGCGCGACGACGAGTCGTGCGTCGGCGGGCACGAGATCGCCGGCGACGAGGCGCACCACATCGCCGGGCACGAGCTCGGCCCGCGGACACTCGCGCCATTGGCCGTCGCGGCGCACGGTGGCCGTCGGGACGATGCCCTGGCGCAGCCGCTCGGCGGCGCTCGTCGAGCGCGCCGTCTGCACTGCGTCGAGGAGCACGCTGAGCGAGACGGCGCCTGCGATGATCAGCGCGTCGGTGATGTGGCCCATCCACCCCGAGACGGCGCTCGCCGCGAGCAGGATGAGCATGAGCGGGTTGGCGAGCTGCGACGCGATCTGGTGCAGCGCGCCGACGCGCATCGAGCGCGAGAGCGCGTTGCTGCCGAGCTCCGCGAGCCGCCGCCGCGCTTCGGCCTCGGTGAGGCCGGGCGGTTGCGGGGCCGCGTCGCTGAGCGGCTGCGCGGCCGCGTCGCTGGGCGGCTGTGGGGCTGTGGGGCTGCGAGGCTGCGAGGTTGCGAGGTTGCGTCATCGGAGGTGGCGCGCGGCACTCAACGATCCTCGGGCGCTGGCCGAACGCGCATCAGGCATTACCCGACGCCTGGCACGTGCCCGCCGGGCTAGGCTACGGACAGCGACCTCGCCGAGGCGACCATATGAGACGCGCACTGCAGCTTTCCTTTCTGCTCAGTCTGGCCGGCACGCTCTTCTCCGGCACGCTCTCGTACCGCGAGCTGTTTGGCTCGACGGCGATCGCCTGTCCCGCACCGGGCGCGCCGGGCACGCTGCTGGGCTATCCGGCGTGCGTGTACGGCTTCTTCATGTTCCTCGCGCTCACCGTCGTGACGGGGCTCGGCCTGCGCGCCGGATGGACGCACGGCACCCGGGCGGCCGAGGATGCGCCGGTCGTCGGCAAGTGACGCCATGGCCACCGCGATCGCGGCACAACGTGTGACGCCGAGCGTGGCGGGGACGCGCGGCGCGACCCGTGAACGGGTGTTCGTGGCGCGTGGGCTGACGAAGATCTACCACACCGGCGACATGGCGGTCGAGGCGCTGCGCTCGCTCGATCTGGATCTCTTCCGGGGCGAGCTGCTCGTGCTGCTCGGCGCATCGGGAAGCGGCAAGTCGACGTTGTTGAACATCCTCGGCGGACTCGATACGGCGACGGGCGGTACCGTGCTGTTCGAGGAGCACGACCTGACGTCGATGACGGAGAAGGAGCTCACCCGCTACCGCCGCGAGCACGTCGGCTTCGTGTTCCAGTTCTACAACCTGATCCCGAGCCTCACAGCCCGAGAGAACGTTGCGCTCGTGACGGACATCGCCGACGACCCGATGGATCCGGACACTGCACTGTCGCTCGTGGGGCTGGCGGATCGGGTCGACAGCTTTCCATCGCAGCTTTCGGGTGGCGAGCAGCAGCGCGTCGCGATCGCGCGGGCCGTGGCCAAGCGGCCGGACGTGCTCCTGTGCGACGAGCCCACCGGCGCCCTCGACGTGGAGACGGGGCGGCTGGTGCTCGGCGCGATCTCCGACGTGAATCGCGAGACGGGCTCGGCGACGGTGCTGATCACGCACAACGCGGCCATCGCCGGGATGGCGGACCGCGTGCTGCGGATGACGAGTGGTCGCATCTCCGAGGAATACCGCAACGCGCGGCGGATCTCGCCCGAGGAGCTCGTGTGGTGAACCGCCGCATCGGCCTGCGAGGCGCCAGGCCATGATGGCGCTCGATCGCAAGCTCCTGCGCGATCTGTGGCGCACGCGCGCCCAGGTCGCGTCGATCGCGATGGTGCTGGCCGGCGGGGTGCTCTCCGTCGTGTCGATCCGCGGCACGGCCAGCTCGCTGATCCGCGCGCGCGACGACTACTACGCCGTCGACCACTTCGCGCAGGTCTTCGCGACCCTGACGCGTGCGCCGGACGAGCTCCGCCAGCGCCTGGCGGCGCTGCCCGGGGTGGCGCAGGTGATGACGCGCGTGGTGAAGGATGTGCGGCTCGACATCCCGGGCCTCGATCGGCCCGGCACGGGGCGTTTGATCTCGCTGCCGACGGCGCACGACGGCTCGGAGCGGATCGACCGCGTGCGCGTGCTCCGCGGCCGCATGCTCGCTCCGGACGCGGACGACGAGATCCTGATCAACGGCCGCTTCGCCGAGGTGAACGGGCTGGCGCCGGGCGACACGCTGACGGCGATCATCAACGAGCGGCGCAGCGTGCTCCACATCGTCGGCATCGGCGCGGCACCAGACTTCCTCTACGAGTATCCGGGAGGCGGGCCCGCCGTCGACGAGCGCGCATTCGGCATCCTGTGGGCGCCGAGCACGCTCGTCACCTACGCCACGGGGATGCGCGGCGCGTTCAACGACGTGGCGATCGAGCTGACGCGCGGCGCGCGCGAGGGGGCGGTCATCTCGGCGGTGGACAGCCTGCTCGTGCGGTACGGCGGTCGCGGTGCCATCGGGCGCGCCGACCAGATCTCGAACCGCGTGGTGTCGAACGAGCTCTCGCAGCTCTCCGTGATGGGCTGGGCCTTTCCGTCCTTCTTCGTCGGCGTGGCCGCGTTTCTGACGGGCACGGTGCTGTCGCGGTTGATCGCGACGGAGCGGGAGCAGGTCGCCGTGCTCAAGGCGTTCGGGTACACCGATGGCGCGGTCGCGCGGCACTACCTCGCTTACGCCGCGCTCGCGATCCTGTTGGGCATCGTGATCGGCTTCGGGCTGGGGAGCGTGCTCGGCCGGCTCATCACGGGGCTCTATCGCACGTTCCTGCGCATCCCCGGGCTGCACTTCCGCATCGACTGGCCGGCGATGCTGCTCGCGTTGGTCGTGCTGAGTGTGACGTCTCTCTCCGGCGCGGTGCGCTCGGTGCTGGGCGCGGCGCATCTCCCGCCCGCCGACGCGCTGCGGCCGCCGTCACCGACGCGCTACCGGATGCTGATGCTGGACCGGCTCGGGATCGGCGCCGTGCTCCCCGCGTCGGCGCGGATGGTGGTGCGCGGGATCGAGCGACGGCCGTCGCGCGCGCTGCTCGGCGCGGCGGGGATCGCCGCCGCGCTGGCGATGATGGCGGGTGCGCTCTCGCTGTTCGACGCGTCGACGCGGATGATCGACGTGCAGTTCCGCATCGGGCATCGCGAGACGCTCGCGGTGCAGCTCGTATCGCCGGTGCCGGTCGCGATGGCGACGCGGTTCCGGTCGTTGCCCGGCGTGACCCGCGTCGAGCTGGTGCGGACGCTCCCCGTGCGCCTCCACCATGCCGGCCGCGCGCGCACGCTCGCCCTCACGGGGCTCGAGCGCGGCGGCGTGCTGCAGCGGCTCGTGGACGTCCGCGGCGCGACGCGCCAGATCCCGCTCGACGGCATCACGATGAGCGCGTCGCTCGCGCAGGCGCTCGAGGCGCGGCCCGGCGACACCGTGCAGGTGGAACTGCTCGAGCAGCTCGAGACGCGGCCCGTCGTCGTGGCCGCCGGCCTCGACGAGATGACGTCGCCCAATGCGTACATGGAGCTTGGCGCGCTCGGCCGGCTCACCGGCGAAGGGCCGCAAGCGAGCGGCGCGTACCTGCGCCTGGCCGGCGCCGCGACGCCGGCGCTGCTCGCCGGCCTGCGCGCCATGCCACGCGTGGTGTCCGTCGCGTCGCGCCGTGCGATGCTCGAGAACTTCGACCGGATGATGGCGCGCAGCTTCCGGATCAACACCACGGTCGTCGTCATCTTCGCGACGGTGATCGCGATCGGCGTCGTGTACAACGGCGCGCGGATCGCGTTGTCCGAACGTGGACGCGAGCTGGCGAGCCTGCGCGTGCTCGGCTTCACGACGCGCGAGGTGGGCACGCTGCTGCTGGGCGAACAGGGGGTGATCGCCGCGCTCGCCCTGCCCCTCGGCTGGCTGCTCGGGTGGCTGTTCGCCGTCTATCTGATCACCTCGTTCGAGAGCGAGAACTACCAGGTGCCGCTGGTGACGCGCGCGGGGACGTACGTCTTCGCGAGCGTCGTCGTGGTGATCGCGGCGTCGCTGGCTGGCGCGTTGATGTATCGCCGCGCGGCGCACCTCGATCTCGTCGCCGTGCTCAAGGCGCGGGAGTGACGATGATCGCCATGGCGACTCCGGCGACGATGCCCCCGCCTCCGTCACCGGACGGCGATGCGGGGCAAGACGGATCGGCCACGTTGCCGAGGAAGCCGCGGCGCGGACGACCGACGAAGGCGCATCCGCATCTCGTTCCGCGGCTGATCGCCGCCGGCGTGGTGCTGGCCATCGTCACGGGCGTCGCACTTCTCCTGCGGCCCAAGCCGATTGCGGTGGACATCGAGCTGGCAACCGTGGGGCCGCTGCGCACCACGGTCGACGCGGATGCGGTGACACGGGTGCGCAACCGCTTCACCGTCACCGCGCCGGTGGCAGGGCTGGTATATCGAATCGCCCTCGCCGAGGGCGACGTCGTGCGCACAGGTCAGGTGGTGGCGAGGATCGCGGCGGCGCCGGTGCACGAGACGGAGCGACGCGTCGCACTGGCGAAGCTCGACGCGGTGCGGGCCGCCGGCCTCCAGGCAGAGCAGCGCCTCCTGGCGGCGACGGACGCGCTCGCGCAAGCACAGCGCGACGACCGCCGCGCGCGCACGCTGCTCGCGGCGGGGGCGATGGCCGAGCACGATGCGGAGCTCGCCGCGCTCACGGTGGCAACGCGGCGCGCGGAGCTCAACGTGGCGCGGGCCCAGCAGCGCGTGGCGCGAGACGAGCTCGCGCAGGCACGCGCGGCGGTGGACGCGATGTTGAACGCCGCGGGGACGATGATGCTCGTGCGCGCGCCGGCGCCGGGACGCGTGCTGGGCATTCCGGACCGGAGCGCGCGCGTGGTGGCGGCGGGCGCACCGTTGCTCGAGCTCGGCGATGAGAAGTCGATCGAGGTCGTGGCCGACGTGTTGAGCAGCGACGCCGCCTCGGTGCGCGCCGGTCAGGACGTGGAGCTGCTCGGCTGG
>DASVNI010000257.1:0-2069 GCA_036383935.1 Gemmatimonadaceae bacterium
GCGCGAGAGCGAGTGGTCAGGTCCCAGCTTCGTCCGCGAGCTCTTTCTCGGTCGGTTCAACCTCGATCTGGTGCACCCGCATCCGGTCGTCACCGACCCCGCCGAGCAGGCGCGCGCCGACGCCTTCCTCGCCAAGCTGCGCGCCTTTCTCGAGCGCGTGGACTCCGACGAGATCGACCGAACTGGAGAGATTTCCGAGGCGTACGTCCAGGAGCTTCGTGAGATGGGCGCGTTCGGGATCAAGATTCCGCTCGAGTACGGCGGACTCGGGCTCTCGTACGCGAACTACACTCGCGCCATCGCCATGGTGACGAGCAAGGACGGCTCGCTCGCCGCGCTGCTGTCGGCGCACCAGTCGATTGGATTGCCGCAGCCGCTCAAGTTGTTCGGCACCGACGAACAGAAGCAGCGCTACTTTCCGCGACTCGCGAAGGGCGCCATCTCCGCCTTCGCTCTCACCGAGGTGGACGCCGGCTCCGATCCGGCCAACCTGCGCACCAGCGCGACGCCGAGCGAGGACGGCAAGTACTGGACGATCAGCGGTGAGAAGCTCTGGTGCACGAATGGGACGCGCGCCGAGCTGTTCGTCGTCATGGCGCGAACGCCCGACGCCGTCGTCAACGGGAAGCCTCGGAAGCAGATCACGGCGTTCATCGTCGAAGCCGACATGCCCGGCGTGGAGGTCGTGCACCGCTGCCGGTTCATGGGCCTCAAGGCGATCGAGAACGGCGTCATTCGCTTCACGAACGTGCGCGTCCCGGCCGAGAACGTTCTGTGGGGCGTGGGAAAGGGACTCAAGCTCGCGCTCACCACACTCAACACCGGCCGGCTCACGCTGCCCGCGAGCTGTGCGGGCGGTGGCAAGGCGATGCTGCAGGTCGCCCGCACCTGGGCGAACGAGCGCGTGCAGTGGGGGCAGCCCATCGGGAAGCACGAGGCGATCGCGCAGAAGCTCGCCCTGATGGCGGCGAACACCTTCGCGATGGAGGCCGTCGCCGAGCTCACGGTGGGGTTGGCGGAGCGCGGGAAGTACGACATCAGGCTGGAAGCCGCCATCGCGAAGATGTGGAACACGGAGACGGGTTGGCGGATCGTCGACGACACGCTGCAGATTCGCGGTGGTCGAGGCTACGAGACCGCGGATTCGCTGCGTGGCCGCGGCGAGGCGGCCATCCCTGTCGAGCGCGCGATGCGCGACTTCCGCATCAACCTCATCTTCGAGGGATCCTCGGAGATCATGCGGCTGTTCATCGCGCGCGAGGCGGTGGACCATCACTTCAAGACCGCCTTCGCGCTCGTCGACAAGGACTCGACGCGCCAGGAGAAGCTCTCCGCGCTCGGCCGCGTCGCGAAGTTCTACCCGGGCTGGTATCTCACCCGCTGGTTCGGTCGCGGCGCCGTGCCCGGAAGCTACGGCGAGTTCGGTTCGCTCGCGGGGCATCTGCGGTGGGTGGAACGGCACACGCGCCACCTCGGACGCATCCTCTTCCATGCGATGGTGCGCTTCGGGCCGAAGCTCGAGCGGCGGCAGATGGTGCTCTTCCGCGGCGTCGACATCGGAGCCGACCTGTTCGCGATGACGGCGTCGTGCGTTCGCGCGCAGATGCTGGTCAAGCAGGGCAATCGCGAGGCGACGGAGCTGGCCGACCTCTTCTGCCGGGAAGCTCGGCAGCGCATCGAGGCCAACTTCGCCCGCTTCTATGGAGAGAACGATTCGGCGATCTACGGCGTCTCGAAGCGCGTGCTCGCGGGCGAGCACGCGTGGCTGGAGCAGGGGATCGTCGGGATCATGGAGGAGCCTCCCGCGCCAAGTGGCTCGGAGGGCAGCCGCGCGACCCAGGAGCTGCGTCAGGCGGAAGGGGCCGGAGTGGGATGACCACAGTGAGTGGGTGAGTGGGTGAGTTGGTGAGTGAGAGACGGCCTCGGGAAGCAATTTGCCTCCCGAGGCCGTCTCTCACTCACCCACTCACCCACTCACCCACTCACTGTGGTCATCCCACTCACTGTGGTCATCCCACTCCGGCCCCTTCCGCCTGACGCAGCTCCTGGGTCGCGCGGCTGCCCTCCGA
>DASVNI010000258.1:0-5665 GCA_036383935.1 Gemmatimonadaceae bacterium
ACCCCCGAGAATAGTTCTCCGCGCCCTCCGCGATCCTCCGCGTCCTCCGCGCGAACCTCCGGCGCAGCGGTGCCTGACTGCGGACGTGCAGATCCCTCGACTCGCTGCGCTCGCTCGGGATGACAGCCCTTGTGTTAAAAAGATCAGCCAGAATTAACATTTCGCCTTGACCTGTCCGCCGATCGAACATATCCTGGGGACGTGTCAAAAAATCAGGAAATAGTTAACGCATCACCTGCCTGGGATCCCCAGCGTCCCTACGACGCCCTACCGCCCCTCCCGCCGGCCGCCGAGCTCGAGTCGCGCGCCGTCCTCAAGCGGTGCGTCTCCGCCCGGTCCGCCCTTGCCGAGCTTCGGGTCGCCGCGGCGCTCATCCCGAACCCGGCCGTCCTGATCAACACCCTCCCCCTCCTGGAAGCGCAGGCCAGTTCGGAGATCGAGAACGTCGTCACCACCGCTGACGAGCTGTTCCGGCACCTCGACGCCGACGAGGGGGCCGACCCCGCCACTCGCGAGGCACTCCGCTACCGAAGCGCTCTGCTCGAGGGGGTACGCCACATCGACGAGCGCCCGCTCTCGACCGCGACCGCCGAGGCCATCTGCTCGCGGATCAAGGGGGAGGAAATGATCGTGCGATCCGTACCCGGCACCCGCATCGCCAGCGCGCGTACCGGCGCGATCGTCTACACGCCGCCCGAGCGGAAGCAGAGCCTGCGCGACCTGCTGACCAACTGGGAGGAGTTCCTCCACGAGCCCGACGACGCCACCGCGCTCGATCCGCTCGTGCGCATGGCCGTCGCGCACTACCAGTTCGAGGCGATCCACCCCTTCACCGACGGCAACGGTCGAACGGGGCGCGTCATCAACAGCCTCTTTCTCGTGCAGCGCGGCCTGCTCGACCGGCCGATCCTCTACCTCAGCCGCTTCATCATCACCCACAAGGCCGACTACTATCGGTTGCTGCTCGAGGTGACGCGCGACGCCGCCTGGGAGGCGTGGATCCTCTACATGCTTCGCGGCATCGAGGACACGGCGCGCTGGACCGTCGCCAAGATCGAGGCGATCCGTCTGCTCACGACGATGGTGACAGAGCATCTCCGCGCGAAGCACCCGAAGCTGTACGACCGCGATCTCGTCGACGTGATCTTCGAGCAGCCCTACTGCCGCATCCGCAACGTCGTCGACCGCGGACTCGGCACCCGCCAGTCGGCGTCGAAGTACCTGCACGGCCTCGTCGCTGCACACGTCCTGCGCGAGGTGCGCGTAGGACGCGAGGTGCTGTTCGTGAATCCGCGCCTGATGGCATTGCTCACGCACGACTCGAATGAGATCGAAGGATGGGGGCAGAGTCACAGACTCTGACCCCTGGGAGCGCAGGAGCATCCCGAGGCCAGCCGAGAACCAGGAACCGGCAACCAATAACTGATCACTGCTCCCCCCAATGAACCGGTTCTCAGCGTTCCTCGCACGCCTGATCCGCGGCCTCTTCGGCTTACTCTTCGTCCTGGCGGTCGCCATCGTGGTCGCCCTCGTCGGCTTCCGCGTCGCCGCCGCGCGACGCGAGGTGTTGTCCCGCTCCGAGGCAGCGCCGAGCACTGGACAGTTCATCCATGCCGGCGACGTCAACATGTTCGTGCAGGAGGATGGGCCCCTCGACGGCCCACCCGTCGTTCTCATCCACGGCACCGGCGCGTGGAGTGAGATCTGGCACGGCACGATGCACGCCCTCGCCGGCGCGGGCTACCGCGCCATCGCGCTCGACATGCCGCCCTTCGGCTTCTCCACTCGGCCGACGTCGGCCGACTACGGCGACTCCGCGCAGGCGCGGCGCATCCTCGTCGTCCTCGATTCACTCAAACTGAAGCGCGTCACCTTCGTCGGTCATTCGTTCGGGGGACGACCGACGATGGAGGCAACTTTCATGGCGCCCGATCGCGTGTCGCGGCTCGTGCTCGTGGATGCGGCGCTCGATCTGATGCGGGAATGCGGGGATGCGGGGGTGGGGGGATGCGGAACGACAGCTCACCGCGGCGCGTCAACCACTGACACGACGGGCTCGTGGCTCACGCGGGCGATCCTCGGCCCGAAGCTCGTGCGCAACGCGGTCGTCGCGTCGACGCTCAGCAACCCGCGCATGACTGGCTGGCTGCTGTCGAAGCTGGTCTACAACCGCGACTCCGCCGTCACGCCGGCGCGCGTGGCGATGCTGCAGCGTCCATTCGTCCTCGAGGGGTGGACGCCCGGACTCGGCGCGTGGCTCGAACCCTTCGCGACGACGCGCACGTCATCGATGGCAACCGACCGCTCGCGCTACGCGAAGCTCGCGATCCCGACGATGGTGCTGTGGGGCGCGAAGGACTCTGTGACGCCAATCGCGCAGGGCCAGGACCTCGCTCGACTCATCCCCGGTGCGCGGTTGGAGGTGCTCCCGCTGGCGGGCCACATCCCCGCCATCGAGGACGAGCGTGATTTCAATGCCGCACTCCTGGAATTTCTCCGCGACACGTCGCGCACGCATCGGTAGCGCGACCCTTCAAGGAGTCTGACCCCAACATGCGCCAACGTGCGGAACTGCGTTGGGAGTTAGGGCTGGCATCAAGAACGGAGGGACTAAGCGGATGCAGCGGATGGAGCGGATGCAGGAGCAACTGCAACTACAGGAGCAACAACAACTACAAGAGCAACAGCATTTTTTGGGGTCCGCCACGAGAGGCTCTCGCGCCACGACCCCAAAAAATCAGTTCGTGTGTGCTGGATTGTGAGTTGGTTGGGCGGTTGAGGCTTTTGGGAGCGGCTCTAGCATCCGCCCAATCCGCCGCATCCGTTCAGGCCCTCCGTTCTTGATGCTAGCGCCGAGACTTGCAACGCCGCTCGAACCTAGTCGCGTGCTATGATGACGCCACCATTCGTCGTCGTCGCGCGCACCGGTGCACCACCCGACCCCAGCGTGAGCGAGAATCGCCGCGAGATGTTGCCGCTCACAGTGACCGGGATCTCCGTGCGGATGGCGCCGTTCACCGTCCCCGTCTCGAGGTGCGCCGAGTAGCCCTCGGGGACGACGAGCCGCACGCCGCCGTTCTGCGTCTGCGCGTCGAGGCCCGCGCCGTCCCAGTGCGTGCCCGTGAGGCGGACGTTCAACCCGCCGTTCTGCGCGTGAGCGCGCACGTCGCCACCCGCGCCCTCGAGGCTCACACCACCGTTCACCGTCTCGAGCGTCATGTGGCCCGTCACTCCCTCGACACGCAGACCGCCATTGTGGGCGCGGAGGTCGAGGTCCATGTGGCGCGGGACGTAGACGTCGTAGCTGACGATCTGCCGCGAGTCGCCGTCGTCGTCGTGATGCGCACCGGAGGCGCGGATCGTCCCACCCTCCGCCGAGATGCGTACGTCGCGCAGCGCCCGCTCGGCCTCCCCCTGCGTCGGGGCCATGCCGACGATCCGCGCCGACACGTGGATCGAGTCGCGGTCCCACCCCGTCACCGAGACGCCGCCCAGCGAGGCGCCGTCGATCGAGAGCGAGCGCGTGCCGCGGCTCACCGGCACCGCGCGGACCTCACAGGCGTGCCCGTCCCAGCGGTTGCCGTACTGGCCGTCGCGGCAGTGCTCGAGCCACTCGGCGTCCGACTCCGAGCTGCGGCGTGACTGTGCGGCGAGCGTGGTCGCGGTGAGGCACAGGACGGCGATGGCGAGGGACGGTGAGGCGAGGCGGCGCATGGTGCACTCCGGGTCGGTGTGAGGGACACGGAATGGACAGCGCAGGCCGGCGAATGGTTGACAGCGAGCCCTTGATGACGTCAGGGCCCCAGACGCGTGCGCATAATCAAGAACTTGAGATTGCCGTCCGGCGGCGCCGCGCTCGAGCCGAATCGCAGCAACGCTTGTGCGTCGGGCGCGACGGCGAACTTCCAGTAGCTCGCCGAACCGCCGCGGGCGGCCACCGGAACGGCGGTTGCCTCCTGCAGGAGTCCGTATGGGAGGGGATAGCTCACACCGACGAACACCTGGCTGTAGACGCTGCCAAAGTTCCAGCTCGGATGCCCGCCCATCATGTTCGTCACGGCGAAATCCTGGAGCACCTGCTTCGGGTCACGCTGAAGGGCGAAGGTGAGCGTGCCGATCCCCGTCGTCGTCGAGTTCGCGAACCGCCGCCAGACGCCGGCATCACTCGGGAAGCCCTTGTCTACCGCGTATCGGAGGAACGCCCAGGCCGCGCCTCGCGTCTCGATCTCATCGTTGGCGTCGATCGGCGAGTGGTTCGCCGGATCGCTCAGGTACAGATAGAAGTTCACGAAGTTGGACGCGTCGTCCGAGACCCACGCCGCGAAGTGCGGCCATGAATCGAGGATCGACCCCGCGTCCAACTGAGAGCGAGGCGTGTAGCCGCTCTCGCGGAAGAAGAGCAGCTCCTCCGCCTCGTGGCTGAGTCCTTCGTCGAGCCAGGTCACCTCGAAGTCCGGCGCGTTGTTCACGTACATCCGACGACCGGCGTTGATCAGATGCTGGAACTCGTGCGCCAGGATGCTCGTCGTCAACGTGTCGACGAATCCGAGATCGAATTGATTGCCGTTGACCGTGCCGGACGGATCCGGCACCATCATATAGAACATCTCTCCCTCGTTGCTCGTCGAACAGACGGCGAGCCCCGACTGTGTGCGCGGGAAGAGATCGCGCGCGTAGAAGAAGCCGCCGACGAAGGCATTCGCGTTGGTCGGCGTGAGCTCGTTCACCGCTCGCGTGAACAGGATCGCGACGTGATCATTGCCATCGATGTCCGTCGGCGCGTCGAAGTTGCCGACATCGAGCGGGTAGACGAGCGTGTCGAAGCGCGCCGCGAAGCGCTGGTAATCGGCGCGCGTAAAGCCACCGGTGGGATTGGCCGTGTCGGCGAGGACGATCGACTGCGAACCCACCGCCTCGACGCGGAAGGTACGCGTGTCGGCCGTCGTGCACGCGTCGGTGGAGACGTTGAGCGCGATGAGACTGTCGACCACCGGCACCGACGGCAGGCCGCCGTTGAGAGCGTACGACGGGCCTCGTATCCGACCCATCGCACCCGCTCGGGCGAACGACCGCGCGGTGCGCGCCGGTCCGAACAACGGGCGCAGCGATCGACTCTCCTGCAGGAGGCGCTGGTGAAAGCGTAGATCCGGCTTTGGCACACGCAAGCCGCGGCGCAGCGTGAGTGAACGCGAGAGCGAGGGCCGGATCCTGGCGGCGCTCAGCGTGGGGATCATCTCCGGGATCACGTTGTATCCCGTCACCGTCGTCCCGAGGCTCGTCGCGCCGTCGGTGGACGCGTTGTACACCATCAGCGCGTACTGCGCCCCTCGAGGGTTCGCGGAGAGGCAGAGCATGGAGTCGGTCACCGCGATGAGGTCGATCGAGACGTCCAGCGGGGTCGCCTTCCCCGCGCAGACATTGCGCGCATTCGGCATGACGGTCACCCCCAGCGCCATGACCTGCGGTGCCGACGTGGAAGAGATCACCGCGGACCCGCCGCCCTTGAGCGCGCGCACGGTGCCCTTCACGAGGTAGGACGCCGGCGGCGTGACGCTGACCAGCGTCGAATCCGACACCGTGATGGCCAGGGGTGCGTCCTTGATGCCGTTCATGTAGCGGTCCGACACATAGGCCGAGAACGTGGCGCTGTCGCCAGCGCCGAACA
>DASVNI010000259.1:0-2871 GCA_036383935.1 Gemmatimonadaceae bacterium
CATGATCGACGTGGCGGACGTCGTCGACGCGGATGCGACGATCGAGAGCGCCGCGGCGCGCGGTGGCGCCACCTTCCTCATCGGGACGGTGTCGCACTGCCATGGAGCGCTGCGCCGCCTGGTCGTCCGGTGACGCGAGCCGGGAACATCCCGGTTCCATCGTGGACTCTTTCTGATGAGAGTTGGTGTAGTCGCGCGCTGCTGAGCGCGCTCCATCGCACGAGGAGCTCTTGGGGACTACGCACCAGTACGAAGTCGTGATCGTCGGAGCGGGGCCGGCCGGTATGTGCGCCGCGCTCTATACCGGTCGCTCGATGCTGCGAACCGTCGTGCTCGAGCGCGGCATGCCCGGCGGTGAGCTGCTCAACACGGAGAAGCTCGACGACTGGATCGGCGAGCAGTCCATCCTCGGCTGGGAGCTGGCGAAGAAGTTCGAGGATCACGCGCGCCTGTTCGGCGCCGAGTTCGTCACGGCGAACGTCACCACGGTGACCCGTCGCGATGACGGGACCTTCGAGACGGTCACCGACACGGGCGACATCTATCGCTCTCCCGCGGTCATCGTCACCGCCGGCGGCACGCCCATCAAGCTCGGGATTCCCGGCGAGGCGGAGTTTGCCGGCAAGGGCGTCTCGTACTGCGCGATCTGCGACGGAGCGTTCTTCCGGAATCAGACGATCGCCGTCGTCGGCGGCGGCGACGCCGCGGTCGAGGAAGCAGACTTCCTCACCCGCTACGCGGCGAAGGTGTACGTCGTTCACCGCCGCGACACGTTCCGTGCGTCGAAGATCCTGCAGGAGCGCCTGTTCGAGAATCCGAAGATCGAGGTCGTGTGGAACTCGGTCGCCGAAGAAGTGCTCGGGGACGAGCAGGGGCTGATGAAGGGGCTCGTCATCCGGAACGTCGAGACCAACGTGACCAGCACGCTCGACGCCACGGGATGCTTCGTCTTCATCGGCTTCCGTCCGAACACCGGGATCATCGACGGCCACTTCGCCCATGACCCGATGGGCTACATCGTCACCGACAACATGATGCAGACCTCCATCCCGGGTCTCTTCGCGGCCGGCGATCTCCGCTCGCAGCTGACGCGCCAGGTGACCACGGCCGTCGGCGACGCTACGACCGCCGCCATCGCGGTCGAGAAGTTCCTCAAGGCGCGCACCGAGGGCGGCCACGCCGTCGATCCGGTCGGTAGCGGCGGCTACGCCGTGTGAAGATCGATCACCGCACCGTCGGCGTCTTCGAGGAGAACTGTTACCTCCTGGCGGACGAGCAGGCCGGTCGCGGCGTGCTCATCGATCCAGGCGACGAGGCCGAGCAGATCATCGCAATGGTTCGGGCGGCGAACGTCACGCTCGACGCGATCTGGCTCACCCACGCGCACATCGATCACATGGGCGCGATTGCCGGCGTGCGCCGCGTGTTCGATGTGCCCGTGCTGCTGCATCCGCGCGATCTTCCGTACTACCACGAGCTGTCGGCTCGCGCCGCGCAGATGTACGGTATCGACTTCGAGCAGCCCGAGGGACCGGACGCGGAGCTGACGGAAGGGCAGGTGCTCCAGTGCGGTGATCTGCGCTTCACCGTGATGCACGTGCCCGGGCATGCGCCCGGCCTGGTGGCGTTCAACGGCCACGGTGTCTCGTTCGGCGGCGATCTTCTCTTCGCCGGTTCGATCGGCCGCACCGATCTCCCGCTCGGAAGTCCGGCCGAGATGAACGCGTCGCTCGAGCGATACACGTCCGAGCTCGCGGGCGAGACGATCGTGTATCCGGGCCATGGACCGCGCACGACGCTGGAGCGGGAGCGCCGCACCAATCCATTCCTGACGGGCGCCGTCCGTCCACTGAGTCGATGACCGCTTCTTCCGCGCTCGATGGGCGTGTCGCGCTGATTGCGCTCCTCGCCGCGTGGCTCGGTGCGACGATCATCGTGGGTGCCGTCGTGGCGCCGGCGGCGTTCGCCGTACTCCCGACCCGTACGCTCGCGGGAGCACTCGTCGGTCGCGTGCTGCCGCCGCTCTTCTGGAGCGGTGCGGTGATCGGCGTCGTCGCCGCGGTGATGGCGCAACGTTCGCAGCGCACGCCGGCGCTCGTCGCCGCGCTCGTGATCACTGCGGCGTGCCTCGCCGCCCAACTCGTCGTCGCGCCGCGAATAGAAGCGGTGCGCACATCGGTTGGTGGTCCCATCGACGCGCTCGCCCGCGACGACGCACGGCGCATCACCTTCGGGCGGCTGCACGGCGCGAGCGTGGCATTGCTCGGGATCGCCGGCATCGCCGCTTGCGCCACCCTTCTGCTCACCGCGCGGGCCGCGCCGGCTGCGACCCCGCTCACCCTAAGCAAGAGTCACGACCATGGCTGACGCGTTCCGCACTGAGAAAGATCCACTCGGCCCGAAGCAGGTCGCCGCCGACGCGCTGTACGGTGTGCAGACCGTGCGTGCGCGAGAGAACTTCCCGATCAGCGAGCTGCGGCCGCTGTGGCCGTTCGTCGTGGCGCAGGTCTGGATCAAGAAGGCGGCGGCGCTCACGCACAAGGAAACTGGTCGCCTCGACGCGCGTCTCGCCGACGCCATCGTGCAGGCCGCGGACGAAGTCCTCGCCGGCCAGCACCGAGACCAGTTCGTCGTCGATCCGTATCAGGCTGGAGCTGGTACCTCGCACAACATGAACGTGAACGAGGTGCTCGCCAATCGCGCCAACGAGCTGCTCGGCGGTGAGCGGGGAACGTACTCCCCCGTGCACCCGAACGACCATGTGAACATGGCGCAGAGCACGAACGACACGATTCCCACGAACATCCGCCTGTCGGTCCTCTCCCAGCTGGGCGGACTGCTCTCGGCGTTCGGCGGGCTGCGCGACGCCCT